>JASJLK010000066.1:0-22228 GCA_037620855.1 Synechococcus sp. ChBW.bin.23
TGATCCCGGCTTTTTTATTGCTCTGTGCAGCTTTTTATGAAATAAATAACATTAAAGAGCTTTTTGTGGTGGCGGTGTCATACCCGCTGGACCTCGATAGAGAGATGCGGTGCGAGTGATCGTTTCCTGAGGGACTCCCTGTTGGGTGTTCATTCCATCGAGCCCTGGAAGGCTTGATGATTCTGCGTTTGCATTCCTTTGGGCCAAGAAGTCACTGACGGCAGCTGGCTGACCTGATTCAAATCTGATTCTCAGGAAGCGACTGGTCTCTGACGGCGTTGAGGCTCTTCCCAATAAAGCCAATGAAGCGGCGGTGGCGGCTCGCAGAGGTGCCATACAAAACAAGCGCTCCTGGAAGTCATCTCCAAGTGCTACGGCTTCAACGAATCCAGCCAGGTCAATCTGCCCATCGCGAAGCTTGGACTCGGCGATAACCATTCTTTGTTGTTCGAGCGGTAATTTGTTCAGCAATTGTTGATAAGTAGCGTCGACGACTTGGCGCAAATCGCTTTCGTCAAAAGGTCTTCGTAGCGTTGGGGTTGTTGGTAGACCACTACGGAAGAGGTAGCCTTCTGCCTTGCCAATGGGAAGGGCTGCACGTAACTGAGCATCGGCTGTATTGGACTTGGTGCTATCAGCCTTTTTGCTGCTGATCGGTACGAATGGAGATTTGCTGGGTGAGGTTGCTTGCCTTCCACGAGTGCGCATCAAGATCTTCCATTGAGTGGAAGGGGAGGCACTGTTTAAGCCAATTGCCCACATGTCGCTCACGTCTTTACCTGAACTCAGATTTCTTGTCGTGACATCGCTAGAACCCAGAAACTTGTCGCTTCGAATGGGATCAGGGCGCTGGCGCAGGGTCGTATCGGCTATGCGCTCAACTTGCACGTCTCGGCGAAGCCCCGGAGCGCGCCTAACGGTTAGGTCATTAGGGGTGATAAACCGTTCATAGGGAACCGTGTCTTCACCGAAACAGTCGGAAAACTCTTTGCTGCTGATCAGGGCATCAACAACGCCGTAGAAGCCTTTGCGAGCTGCAGTGTCGAACAGAGCATCAATTTCCCAGCGCCCAAAGGTGGGTCGGCCGAGTAACCGCCGATGCATCACTTCGATGGACTTCGTGATGTAGAGGCCTTCCCAGTAGCGACGCCGGAAGGGGTTGGAACAAGCGACTTGGCGAATGAACTCACGCAAGTTGATATCGCCATTCTCGAGTCTATTCTCAGCGCTTTCAACCCTTTCTCCGGAATAACCGGTGTTTCCGAGCACCTGCACGTAGACGGCTTTGATCACAGCCTGGGTACTGGATTCTGTGCCACGGATACTGGGTTGTCCGCCTCGGCTTGGAAGCGAATTCCCTCCAGTGGCGATCTGTTGCAGACGTAAAACCGTCGGCCCAAGCTTGCGCGGCCGGCTGCTGCGGAACTGGGGACTATCCATTTGCCCAGGCTGGGCAAGGCCATTGCTCACAAGCAGACGACGGGTGTCGTAGCCGAACGGCGCTGGGCGTGTGGAAACGGATGCAGTGGAAGACGGGAAAATTGCGCCGTATTGATTGCCGATCGGATCATTCCCGCCGCCGTAGACGTGCTGGTCTCCTAAGGGCTGGCGGTAGGACGCGTAAAGAGTGACGTATTGGGGTGCAGATTCGAAGGGAGCGCTGAATCGGAACAAGCGGCGATTGGACCCCCAGCCAGCACTTTCTTGGGCCTCTTCACCCAGATCGCGCAGGTAAGGAACGGTTTCCTCACCAAAGGTTTGGGCGTACTCAGCACCATTAATCAACACATCAACAAGACCGCTGAGCCCTTGGTTGCTGACGATTGAGAACGCCTTTCGGAATTCTTCGAGAGAACTGATCCCACGGCCTAGGAAATGTCTGTAAGCAAGCTCGACGACACGGCTGTTGACGAAGGGTTCATAGAACTGGGTTCTGTATTCCTTGCTTTTCCCCAATGCGCGAATAAATTCGCGCATTGGCAATTTCCCTTGGACGAGCTGGCTGGCTTCTACTCCACTTGGTGTTTGTGAGTAGCCCTTGGCGATGTCGCGTTCGAACACCTGCCGATAGGCGGCGCGAACAACCTCTGCCTTCTCAGCGCCGGATAGTCCCGGACGCATTTCAAAGCGCTGAGCTGTTTCAGCTGCTAGGGCATAGATCGCAGGGAGCTGAAGTCCCTGGCGAACAGAGCTTCCTAGCTTCTGGCGCGTTGAAGGTGTTGCAACAGCAAGCTCTTTAAGCAGGACGTCAAAGCATTCAATCGCCAGTCGGCGTGCTTCGGGCCGCTCTTTTAGAAGGGCAGCAGCAGCAGCTCGCATTTCTTGCAGTGCCACGTTGGTTGCGAAGAGGGAGCAGCGCTTTTCAAGAACGTCTCGTAATCCCCGAGTGTTTACCGCGAGAATGCTTGGGTCTCCGGCAACTAAGGCGTACCCCACATATCGCAGAAACCATCCAAGGTCGCGCACGGATTTGCGCATATTCCCTGGGCCATATTTCGCCACACTGATGGCTGTAAATCCTGTTGGTAAAACGACGCGTACATCGCCGTCGTCGCTGGTTTGGAGCAGTCGGCTGATGAAATTGCCTTTGGTGTTTCCAGATTCAGAGCCAGTAAAGGTACGCACCGAGTCTTGAAATGCAACCTGATCAGCGGCCAATGGAGTGGCGTTGGTGGCTGCTGCTACCTCCCCGGTGCTGAGAGGTTCCTCTAAAAATGAGAGAGGGGTGCCACCTACAAAAATTCGATTAGCGGCACGGGCAACGATGGACTCTGCATTGCTAGCCAGGACGCGAGCTGCATCAAGGCGATCATTTCCACTTCGGAAAAAAGTGATCAGGGTGTCAAGCTCACCGCCGTCTGGGAAGCGGTCTTGTTGCTCAGCCCGACGGACACTGGAGAGCGGCAGGGTGTCGTACAGCTGAGGGGAAACCCTTGGGCTGCCGCTACTGGCGGTCACTGTCATCAACGAGAGCAAGCCGGATCGCGTCAGGTTACGGCCCATCACTCAGGCTTTTGGGCAGCCATGAACAAATGTTTGCAGCTCTGATGAGCTTTGGGGTGCAACGACGATCTCCCGTGAAATGCTCCCTTGAGCGTCTACTCCCAGAATTGGCGGCCTTATGAACACCCCACCCTCGGATGTGGCTACCCCTGTGGTGAGCGACTTTTATGACCGCTTTCCCTATCCAGCAGATCCCCTTCAAGACGGCCCTCCTCCTGGATACAACTGGCGCTGGTGCCACGACAGCGTGCTCGCTGCGGTGAGAGGAGGGCTCAAAGCGCAGAACTCAAATCCGGGTTCGATTCGCATCCTTGATGCGGGGTGTGGCACAGGCGTCAGCACGGACTATCTCTGCCACCTCAATTCAGGGGCAGACATTTTGGCCGTAGACATCAGTGCGGGAGCGCTCGATGTGGCGCGGGAGCGGTTGCGCCGCTCTGGAGGCGCTGACCAGGTCCGATCTCTTCGTCAAGAGCAACGCAGCCTGTTGGATCTTCAAGAGGAAGGCCGTTTTGATTACATCAACTCCGTAGGGGTTTTGCATCATCTGCGCGACCCGCTGGCTGGATTGAAAGCGCTTGGACAGCAATTAGCCCCTCAGGGCCTTTTGCATCTTTTTCTGTATGCCGATGCTGGCCGTTGGGAGATTCATCGCACTCAGCGAGCCCTGGAGGTTTTGGAAGTGGGGACAGGCGCGAACGGCTTGAGGTTGGGTCGTGAGTTGTTTTCAGACTTGCCTGAGACCAATCGGTTGCGTCGCACCCACGAACAGCGTTGGGCGCTCGATACCCACGCTGACGCCAACTTTGCCGACATGTATTTGCATCCTCAGGAAACCAGTTATGACCTCAAGAGGTTGATGGCACTAATCAAGTCATCAGGGCTTTGCTTCGCTGGCTTCTCGAACCCATCTGTCTGGGACCCGGCTCGATTGCTCAAGGGTGAATTGCTATCCCGAGCACAAGCTTTACCGCTTTCTGACCAATGGGCACTTGTAGAGCAGCTTGACCCTGATATCAGTCACTTTGAGTTTTTTGTGAGCGCTCAACCTATTCAGCCTTTGCTTTGGGACAACAACGAAACGCTGTTCCAAGCGAGTGGTCGACGCCAGTCATGCCTTTGGGGGTGGCCTTCCAAAAGCATGTTGGGGCCAGATTTTGAATCTATCTCCATTTCAGACGAGGAATTGAACCTGCTCCGTTTGGTTGATGAAAACCCTGCAGTTCCACTCGGAATCCTTAGTGGGACCGAGAAAACAGCCTCTCTAGTGAGAGGTCTCATGAGCAAAAGATTGCTTTTGCTGGAAGTCGGTCATGGGGACTTTGCCGGAAACGCGTGATAGATTCCGCGCGCTTTCTCAGGCGCTGCTTGCAGGCACCGACTTCCACTGACTTGGACGTGGCAACTGCCCCGACCGACTCCGGCATGGAGGGCTATGCCCGACTTCAGCGACGCCTGATGTTGGTCACCCTTGTTATTTCATTGTGTGCGGCTTTGTTCGCATATCTCAGATTTGACTTATTGGTGGCTCGCAGCCTGCTTGTTGGATCCTGCGCCGGTCTTCTTTACCTGCGCCTTCTAGCCCGCAGCGTGGCTCGGCTTGGTGGCGGTTCTCGTCAGGTTGGTCGATTCCAAATTGTGGTGCCGGTGCTTCTCGTAGTAGCAGCGACAAAACTTCCACAGTTGGAATTACTTCCAGCCTTTCTTGGGTTTCTGCTTTACAAGCCAGCCTTGATTTTTCAGACCGTCATTGACGGCTGACCTCGAGCAATTTCGCTTTTGCCATGGTTCTGACTCCCCTCAATCTGCCGTTCGCCGAACTTGAGGTCGGTCAACATCTGTATTGGCAGATCGGCAACATCAACCTTCACGGTCAAGTTTTTCTCAGCTCTTGGGTTGTGATTGGAGCATTGTTTGCCCTGATCGTGATTGGTACCCGAAAGATGGAGCGTGATCCGAGCGGTGTCCAGAACTTTCTGGAATTCCTTTGGGATTATTTACGTGATCTCGCTCGGGAACAAATTGGTGAGAAGGCGTATCGTGATTGGCTCCCATTCATTGGGACTCTGTTCCTTTTCATCTTTGTCTGCAATTGGGGTGGAGCGCTAATCCCTTGGCGCTTAATCGAACTTCCCAACGGTGAGTTGGGTGCTCCAACCGCAGACATCAACACCACTGTGGCTATGGCCTTGCTGGTGTCTCTTTCCTACTTTTATGCAGGATTGAGCCGAAAGGGGTTGCGCTACTTCGAGTACTACGTGGAGCCAACCCCGATCATGCTCCCGTTCAAGATCATTGAGGACTTCACGAAGCCCCTCTCTCTTTCTTTCCGTTTGTTCGGAAATATCTTGGCCGATGAATTGGTTGTGGCAGTTCTGGCCTTCTTAGTCCCAGTACTTGTTCCGATCCCAGCAATGTTCCTTGGTCTCTTTACCAGTGCCATTCAGGCTCTGATCTTTGCAACTCTCGCCGCTAATTACATCGGTGAAGCTGTGCACGAAGAGGCCCATTAGGTCTTTTCACCCCTATCGCCGGTTCTCGGCGATCTGCTAAAAAATTTGCGCGCAGGTCCGGGTGGAACCGGGCCCATTCTCTGTACAGAGGATGTCCCGGGCGCCCCCTGTCCTATCGCGCTCATCCTGCGCACCCCAAACCGCTTTCCACTAATGAGTGATCTGACCTCCGCCGCCTCTGTTCTGGCCGCTGCTTTAGCAGTGGGTCTTGCCGCTATCGGCCCTGGTATCGGCCAAGGCACCGCAGCCGGCAAGGCTGTGGAAGGGATCGCCCGCCAGCCTGAAGCTGAAGGCAAGATCCGCGGCACCCTGTTGCTATCCCTGGCTTTTATGGAGGCATTGACCATCTACGGCCTCGTTGTGGCACTGGTTCTCCTGTTCGCCAACCCTTTCGCAGGCTGATTGACATTGCGGCTGCAGAGAAATTTCCTCCTTGGAGGCTTTTCTGTGAGTTGCAATCCGATCGATTTGATTTACCCCAGCGCACCCTTCCATGACCTGGCTTCTGCTCGCTGAAGCAGCTGTTCCGGAGGGAGGTCTTTTTGACCTCGATGCCACCCTTCCGCTTATGGCGGTTCAGGTGGTTCTCCTTACTTTCCTGCTTAATTCTCTGTTCTTCCGGCCAGTTGGCAAGGTTGTAGAAGATCGTGAGGGTTACATCTCTACGAGTCGTGCTGATGCCAAGCAAAAGCTTGAGCAAATTAAGCGACTCGAAGCTGACCTTCAAGATCAACTCCGTGGCGCCCGACAAGCTGCCCAGTCAGCGATTGTTGAAGCTGAATCGGAAGTTGACGCTCTCTACCGCGAGGCATTAGCTGAAGCGGAAACTGAGGCTAATCGCACTCGCGAGCAAGCCCGCAGAGAGATCGAATCTCAGCGTGATGCTGCTCAAGCCAGCTTGATGAGTCAGGTCGATCAGCTCAGCTCCCAAATCATCCAACGATTGATGGCTGCTTGATGACTGTTTTCTTCCCCTTGATGGCTGCTGAGGGTGGTTTTGGAATCAACCTCAATCTGTTTGAAACCAATCTGATCAACCTGGTCATTGTGATCGGGGTTCTGTATTGGTTCCTAAAAGGATTTCTTGGCGGCATGCTTCAGCGCCGACGCGAGACCATTCTTCGAGATCTCGAAGATGCCGAGAGCCGGCTCAAGTCTGCTACTACTGAACTGGCGGAAGCCCAACAAGAGCTTTCAGTCGCTCAGCAAAAAGCTGACAAGATTCGAGTTGACGGCGTTGCTCGTGCACAAGCCATTCGCTTAGATGGCGAGAAGCGCACGATTAAGGCCATGGCTGCTCTGAAGCAAGACGCTTTGGCTGATCTCAATGCCGAAGGTGCACGCCTGACAGAACAGCTACGACGACAAGCAGCGTTAGCTGCTATCGATCAGGCGATGACTGAATTGCCGAATCGTCTTGACAGCAAGGCGCAAGGCCGGCTCATTGATTCCTCCATTCAAAATCTGGGGGATTCCTGATGCCTCTTCTTAATTCTCTAGCCACCCCTTACGCAGACGCCTTACTTCAGATCACCGACGCTCGCAAAGAGTCGGATGAAGTCGCAGTTCAGTGCAAAACGCTTCTTATTGCTTGGGAGAGTTCTGAACCGCTTCGCGACGCGATGACCTGTCCTGTGCTTGAGCCTGATGCAAAGAAAAAAGCTTTAACAAGCCTTCTTGCTGAGCAAATCACGCCTTCGTTGATGAATTTGCTCAAGGTTTTGGCTGATCGCCAGCGCCTTCCGGCTCTTGAAGCAGTGCTCCTTCGCTACCTCGAGCTTTATCGAGAGTCCCGAAATATTGCTTTGGCGCATGTTCGCTCTGCTCAACCTCTATCCGATGAGCAGCAGGCCGCACTAACCACCAAAGTCCAGTCAATGGCTGGAACCAATGACGTCGAAATCGATCTAGAGGTCGATCCTTCCTTGATTGGTGGTTTCGTTGTCAACCTCGGTTCTCAGGTGATCGATGCCAGCCTTTCTGGTCAGGTTCGACGCCTAGGTCTTGCCCTCGCCAAGGCGAGCTGAGCTAAGCCCCACCTTCATCTCGCCCCTCCACTCACCACCCGCCCCTGGGTTTTCCCGACATGGTTTCCATCAGACCCGACGAGATCAGCGCCATTCTCAAGGAGCAGATCGAGAACTATGACAAGTCCGTATCTGTCAGCAACGTCGGCTCAGTCCTACAAGTAGGCGACGGAATCGCCCGTGTTTACGGCCTGCAACAGGTGATGGCTGGTGAGCTGGTTGAGTTTGAAGACGGTACTGAAGGGATTGCCCTCAACCTCGAAGATGACAACGTTGGCATTGTGCTGATGGGTCAGGGCATTGGCATTCGGGAAGGAAGCACTGTGCGTGCGACCGGCAAGATCGCCTCAGTTCCTGTGGGTGATGCCCTGATCGGACGGGTTGTGAACCCTCTTGGTGAAGCCATTGATGGCAAGGGTGATCTTCCCTCTAATGAAACGCGTCTGATTGAGTCTCCAGCTCCAGGAATTATTCAGCGCAAGTCTGTGCATGAGCCGATGCAGACGGGTATTACCGCTATCGACGCGATGATCCCAATCGGCCGTGGCCAGCGCGAGCTGATCATTGGTGACCGTCAGACAGGCAAGACAGCTATCTGTATCGACACGATCCTGAACCAGGCGGATCAGGACGTCGTCTGTGTCTATGTGGCAATCGGACAGAAAGCAGCTTCTGTTGCCCAGATCACCGAATTGCTGCGCGAGCGTGGTGCTCTGGATTACACCGTGGTGGTGGCTGCAAACGCATCAGATCCTGCTGCACTTCAGTATTTGGCTCCCTACACCGGGGCTTCGATTGCTGAGTACTTCATGTACAAAGGCAAGGCCACCTTGGTCATCTATGACGATCTAACAAAGCAGGCTCAGGCTTACCGCCAGATGTCTCTACTTCTGCGTCGCCCGCCCGGTCGTGAGGCATATCCCGGTGACGTGTTCTATTGCCATAGCCGTTTGCTTGAGCGTGCTGCCAAGCTTTCCGATGCTATGGGCAAAGGTTCGATGACCGCCCTGCCGATCATTGAGACCCAGGCTGGTGATGTTTCTGCTTACATCCCTACAAACGTGATTTCGATCACGGATGGCCAGGTTTTCCTCAGTTCTGACCTGTTCAACTCCGGCCTACGCCCTGCGATCAACGTGGGTATTTCTGTGAGTCGTGTTGGTGGTGCAGCCCAGACCAAGGCGATTAAGAAGATTGCTGGAACCCTGAAGCTTGAATTGGCGCAGTTTGACGAACTGGCCGCTTTCTCACAGTTTGCTTCTGACCTTGATGCAGCCACACAGCAGCAGCTCAGCCGAGGTAAGCGTCTCCGTGAGCTTCTCAAGCAGTCTCAGTTCAGCCCTCTGATTTTGGCTGAGCAGGTGGCGATTGTTTATGCAGGCGTTAAAGGCCTGATTGACGATGTGCCGGTTGAAGAGGTTGTTCAGTTCTCACGCGAATTGCGCGAGTATCTCAAGAGCAATAAGCCTGAGTTCATTAGCAAAATCCAAACAGAGAAGGTCTTGAGTTCTGAAGCTGAGACCACCCTGAAAGAGGCGATTGCTGAAGTTGTGTCCACCATGATGGCCTCCGCCAACTGAGGGCTTAAGCCATGGCAAATCTAAAAGCAATCCGTGACCGGATCAAATCCGTCAAGAACACCCGCAAGATCACAGAGGCCATGCGCCTTGTTGCTGCGGCCAAAGTTCGTCGAGCCCAAGAACAAGTCTTGCGAAGTCGTCCGTTTGCTGACCGACTCGCGCGTCTATTAGAGAATCTTCAATCGCGTATGCGCTTTGAAGATGCTGATGCTCCTTTGCTAGAGCAGCGTCCTGTTGAAACCATCACCTTGATGGTCGTCACTGGCGATCGTGGTCTTTGCGGCGGCTACAACTCCAATATCATCAGACGCACCGAGAAACGTTTCGCTGAGCTTCAACGCCAGGGTTACAAAGTGACTCTTGTGTTGATTGGACGCAAAGCGATTAGCTATTTCACCAATCGTAGTTACCCCATTCAAGCTACTTTCACGGGCTTGGAGCAAGTACCTACTGCTGATGAAGCTGGTTCAATCGCTAGCGAAATCTTTGCCGAGTTTCTTTCTGAAACATCAGATCGTGTTGAGATCGTTTACACCAAGTTTATTAATTTGGTGAGCTGTAAGCCCGTAGTTCAGACGCTTTTGCCCCTTGATCCCCAAGGGATTGCTGAGGCAGAAGATGAAATCTTCCGGCTCACAACTAAGGAAGGTCGTCTGACTGTTGAAACAGGTGATGCTCCCGCTAATTCTCAGCCTGCTCTGCCTTCAGATATTGTCTTTGAGCAAAGTCCTGATCAGCTTCTGAATGCGTTGTTGCCTCTGTATTTACAGAATCAACTCTTGCGTTCGTTGCAGGAATCTGCTGCATCTGAGTTGGCAAGTCGTATGACTGCGATGAATAATGCCAGTGATAATGCTAAGGAATTAGCAAAAACGCTCACTCTTGATTACAACAAGGCGCGTCAGGCAGCGATTACTCAGGAAATTCTGGAAGTTGTTGGTGGCTCGGCGGCTTCAGGCGGCTAGCTCTCTGTTGACCATTAAAAAAGCCGGTCGAGAGGGCCGGCTTTTTTAATGGAGTGATGACTTTCACTCTTCGCCAGCTTTTCCCAACGGTTGTGGCGACAACCAAGCTGGTCATCGATCCGCTTGATCTTGCTGGGCATTTGCAAACGTTGCTGGCTCTTAGGGGTGGGGCTGTTGGCAACCCCCGTGAGGGATGCGCTTGGACTGGCGATATCAATGGTGTTTGGCAGTTGCATCACCAAGCCGAATTTGCTCCCTTGGCCCACAGGGTGTCAGAGCAGGCCATGGGTTACCTGGAGGCTGTTGGCTTTGATCACAGCCAAGTGGCTTTGCATCTTCAGCGCTGCTGGCCTGTGCTGAGCGATTGGGATCAGCTCGTTGGCCGCCATCACCATCCCAATGCCCATCTCAGTGCGGTGCTTTATCTCACCGGAGATGGTTCAGGGGAGGAGGGTGTGCTTCGCGTGCATGCCCCTCATCAAAGTAATGAGCTCGTGCCAGGACTCGCCGCAGGTCATGGCGGGCCGATCGCTTTTGATCACCCTTTTAATGCTGAAAGTTGGGATCTTGCTCCTGAGGTTGGCTTGCTAGTGCTGTTTCCTTCCAGACTTGATCACAGCGTGTTAGCGAATGGTGATCCTGAATCGCTCCGCTGCTCGATCAGTTTCGACTTTGTGATCACGGCTCCTGAGCACGGCAACCCACCGGAATATCTAGCGCCCCATCCTTCGCAATGGAGTCCATGCTCAGATCTTTCGTCATAAGGCCTGTTGCCCTGAGAAGATGAACGACCAAGGCTTCCTTTTCAGGATGAGCGATCTCGCCAGTGCTGCTGTCACATACAGCATCAGCATCGAAGTGGATGCTGTTGAACACAGCTTTCCCTGTCGTTCTGATCAGACCGTTTTGGCGGCTGCGGAAGCGGCAGGGGTGATGCTTCCCAGTTCTTGCTGTTCTGGGGTTTGCACCACCTGTGCAGCCCGTCTCAAAAGTGGATCGGTGGAGCAATCTGATGCGATGGGGGTAAGAGAAGACCTACGCGCTGATGGTTTTACTTTGCTGTGTGTTGCGCTTCCTTGTTCCGATCTTCGGCTTCTAGCGGGTCAAGAGGATGCGCTCTACGAGGCTCAGTTTGGTCAGTACCAGAAATGAGGTTGACGTCGAAAACTTTGACATTGCCTTGGCCTAAAGATCTAGAGGCGTTTGATTTGCGTGGTTGGGTGAAAGATCAATTGCGCATTCATGGTGACCCGTTGCGTTGGGCTGTTACCGCTGTCAATCATTCAGCGCAGGATCATGGTGCTGTCTTGCAGATTGAAGCGGTGTTGATCGAGTGAGGGAGGGGTTGGATTTGGGATCTCCCCTGCCCACGTTGATGGTGGTCCCAACGGGGATTGGTTGTGCGATCGGCGGGTATGCCGGCGATGCGCTTCCGAGTGCAAGGCTTTTGGCTGCGGCTTCCGGGTGTTTGATCACCCATCCCAACGTGATGAATGGAGCTTCCTTGTATTGGAAAGACCATCGCATTCGCTATGTGGAGGGGTATGGTCTCGACCGCTTTGCCGCTGGAGATTGGGCGCTGCGATCTGTTCGTCAGCAGCGGATTGGTTTGCTTTTGGATGCTGGTATTGAACCGGAGCTGCGTCAACGCCACCTGCAGGTAGCCGATGGTTGTAGGGCAACGCTGGGCATTGAAATTGGTCCTGTGGTGACTAGCGATGTGCCCTTAGGGGTTCATTTGGGGTTGGGCCAGAGTGGTGCGAGTTGGGGCACTCTTGATCGCCCCGATGCCTTATTGCGGGCGGGTGAACGCTTAAAAGCCAACGGTGCAACGGCGATTGCGGTGGTTGCTCGCTTCCCCGACGATCAGGGCAGTGATGCTTTGGAGGCCTACCGCCATGGCAGCGGTGTGGATGCCTTGGCGGGAGCCGAAGCAGTGATCAGCCATCTACTGGTGCGCCACTTGCAGATTCCCTGCGCCCATGCCCCGGCCTTATCGGCGTTGCCGCTGGATCCGCAGCTGGATCCTCGTGCTGCAGGGGAAGAGTTGGGTTACACGTTTTTGGCGTGCGTTTTGGTGGGCTTAAGTCAGGCACCAGCGTTGGTCCAGAGTTCAGCTGCAAAACCAAGTGATCTTATGGCTGATGATTTGGGAGTGTTGGTCGTCCCAGAGGGCGCTCTGGGTGGAGAAGCGGTATTGGCTTGTCTTGAGCGCAAAGTTCCTGTGATCAGTGTGGCCAATCCGTCCGTGTTGCAGGTCACTTCAACAGTTCTTGGCGTGGAATCTGAGGTGTTGCAAGCAGGTTCTTATGCCGAGGCGGCTGGATTGGTGCTGGCTTTACGCGAAGGTGTTGCCTTGGCCGCATTGAGGCGCCCCTTACCTGTTTTGAAGGAGCTGGATTAATGGCAAGAGCTGCTGGTTTCGGATCATCAAAAAGCAGTGAGCCATGCCCTTGCTTGAGCGGAATGAGCTACAAAAGCTGTTGCGAACCTCTGCATCGCGAGAAGCAAAGGGCGGCTACCGCTGAGCAGTTGATGCGTTCGAGATACTCAGCTTTTGTGTTTGCTGAAGTTGATTACTTAATCGCAACTCATCCGGATTCATTGACACCTTTGCTGCAACGCCGCAAAGACCTACGTAAGAATTGTTGTGAGGCGCGTTGGTTGGGACTGAAGATCAAGGCCGTGGAGGCTGGCGGATTAGATGATCTTGAAGGCACGGTGACGTTTGAAGCAGCATTTGGGGTAGGTGGTCAACGCAATGTGATGACCGAAACGTCGCTCTTCCAAAGGAGGGATGGGAATCTGAAGGAGAACTGGTTGTATATCAAGTCTTTGTAGGGATCAGAATTCATGATTGCTTAGGGCGAGCTCTGTACTCTCAACTTTCTATGTTTATTCCTTGACTGTTTCCCTCTGGTTTGTTCAACAGAAGGGCTGATCAGAAGTAGTTTTGAAATCTTGCTGATGATGTTGATGTGAAAAAGAAATCCCCTTCCCTTAAAAGACTCAACCACTCTCAAGTCACTGCTGTTAATACAATCAGCATTTTCGATAAAATTTCTAGCGATATTAGTCGTGATCTTGTTGAGTGGACACCATCAAAAGATGAGCTAGAAGGGGAAATAAATGATGCTATAGTGAGGTCTACAATATTGAATCTCCAGCTAAGCATAAAAGCTTCTGACAAGTATGTGCTGGGATTAATTGATGTAGTGGCTGATGATTACAGAGCTCAAAGACCGGTAGGCAAAAACTAAAAGATTTTTATTTCGCCTTTGAGGGTTTATGTATCTATTCTTTTTGGGATAGTTTTTTTGTGCTCTTAGGCAAGCGTTAGGGGTTGTATTTCTGCAGTTACGGCAAGTATATAGAAGCTAACTGTGATTAATACATAATTCGAATTGTATGGCTCCTGCCTAGGTTCCTTGAGTTTGCATTGCGCGCTTTGTAATAGCTCGGCTTCATTAGATATTGGGTTAGGATTGTAATCAGCAACAGCTCGAGCTCGTAGATAAAACCAGCTTTCGGTATTGCCGGCAGACTCCATACTTTTAGTAATCGTGGACCAATTGTTGATTTCGGATAGGTTCAGAGTGACTAAATAAACTGTCGCGCATTATTAGCTACGAATTTGGTGGTTTGAATTTTCTGTAGTAGTAATGGCCGCCATCTGGCTGGGTTTGAACGATTCTTATCTATTATTATCTCGTTTTGCGTATTCGGTTGGTGTGCAGTTTTCATGTTCACAGTTGGATTAATGGTCTAGTGATAATTTATATATGAGTAATTTGATAAATTTTTTACCGAAATTCGCGACTGGGACACCATCGCCAGAGCAATTGAAGCTGCTGGATCTACCTCAAGTCAGATGTACTTGCGCGCTGAAGCGTTGGCAGATGGCAATCTTGATCCATTGCGCACAAGCTGGCCTGAAGCTCCCTACAGCATCACTGCAGTCTCTGGCTAATTATTTACTGGAAATCTCTCTAGCTGTGGGGCTCCCATCTATTCAACTAATACATGAAAATGTCTGCCTTTGGTCATCACCACCAAGTCAGTTTCAAGGATCTTCAAGGAGAAATTCACTAGGCAAAAATTGTATTCTCTTTATGCTAAGAATGCTCAGGATTTAGTAATTGAATCAAATGAAGAGCTGCGAAAGAGGGCTTATCTGATCACCACAATTCTTAAATTTGAATGAAAACATTTGATATTTTCTTGAAATTGCGATGATGAATAAGAAGGTTTTCAAAATTTAATCCTTAACTTGATGAGGTAATTCTCAAAGCAAATCTCCACCATCCTCATCGATGGCCTCAGTGCTTGATCTCAGAATTAGCCAAGATTCACAACTCCTCCCCTTCATCAATGTTTAAGCGAAGGGAATGCCTTCGTGGGTTCGTTCGGACGAGAATCAAGGTCTGATTGAGGTTGAGAGTGGTAACCCCCCCCCCTCTCTCTCCTTCGGCGGACACACAACTCCGCTTACAGATGCGCCATATTAGAAACCCATTGGGTGTTGATGATGACAGATCCAGCTGTAGGGCCAAAGCCGCTCCTCCACAAGCTTTGGAAAATCGTGACTTGGCGATGGCGGTTGCAGATTGCCATTAATGCTCCGTTTGGAGTCTTGTGGGTTGCCGATAAAACCAATCCAGCTGTTCATGCCTTTGACATGTCTATGCTTGCAGCAATTCATGCGGAATGGATGGCCCCAATGATGGGGCTTGGATAAATCAGAACAAGATCAAGAGTAGGTATCGCTCTCCATGCATCCCTGACTGCATGATGGAATCCCTTCCAATTCTTTTGCTACGGTTTAAAAACTCTAAGTAGGTGTGATCTGCACTCAATAGGCTATTCCCCTGAGGCTCATGGCATCGTGAACTACTTAGGGTCGCAGTTAATGTCGTCAAGTCCATTTTCTTCAGTAGTCAATCCTTTAGTGCTGCAATGATGAATCAGATCTAATCCTCCCAATACATCGATCAGCCTTATGAGAATGAGGGACTAGAGGACACCACTTACCTCTTTGCTTTTGATGTCATTGACCTTTTGATGAAGTTCCTTCGTCTGCTTTGATGGAATTGCTGAATATTAACAATGTCACCTCAAAGTAAATTTTTTAGAATCAGGTAAATCCTTTTTACTGATAACGAAGATTGTTATGTTTGGCTTGTTAATCACTGCATATTATATCGTCTATGTTTTATGTTTTGGTTGATATTGTCTAAGTCTTTGAGGATTTCGCTTAAATTAAATCCGCTCTCGTCTATATGTCCTCGAGTGGCTCAGAGAAAATGTAAAATATCTTGCAATTTCAAGTATGGACAACCTTTTAAGCCAAAAAAAAAGAGCTGGAATATCCAGCTCTTTTTTTATCAATAATGCGTTGGATTACTTATCTGGTTTCAACCAAGACCAATCTGGGTGAGAATTCCTTGTCCAGTAAGAAGTTCTGTGCCGAGACCGATTACGAATCCCATCATTGCTAGCCTTCCGTTCCACTGCTCAGCGAAGGATGAGAAGCCAAATTTGGAGTCGTTCATGGGTCGTTAAGTTTGTTGAACATATTGTAACAGACTGTTGCTGGTTAAGGCGCGGCCGTTGCCAGGTCTCCTGTTCTTTTGCAGATGAAGCGTTCCACTGACTGGGTTGTGGCTGTGCTTTTCGCAAGAGACCAGCGCTAAGCCCTGCCAATCAAGCAGAGCTTTCCCCTTCCGGTGATAAGCGGTGCACAGTGAAGAGGAGCGCGACAGAAATGTTCTGATCGACTGATCATTCTCTTGGCCTTAGTGTTTTTTGTGTTTCTCAGGGTGCCTAGTGCCCTTTTATTTGCTTCCCTTAGCATCTTTTCGCCTGATGTAAGGCGAAGTTCTGTTCGGTGCGAGTTGTAGGTATTTAATTTGGTTTCTGAAGCCAATATTCCGTCTGCTTCTTGTTTTGTAGGGAAATTAGTATTTATTTAGGATTGCCAATCATGAACTCACCTACGGAACATTCGATCTTGCTGGATATGCCGGAAACTTGTTCGAATAATTCACTGCTTCCAAAGCTCAGCCCGCATGGTGCGAGCCCAAGAGCTGTAGCGACAAGATACAGTTGCTGATAAACTGCTCCTGCATCTTTTAGGATCAGGGCATAGGCAAGACCGGTTTCAGCATGAAGGCTTGCACTCCTTTCGTAGCGGGTGGCCATTACGATTAAGACATCAGGCTGCTGGCCTTGTCCAGGTGATATTGAAGCCGACTGAGGTGCTCGACATGTTGTATTAACTGCCATCTCCAGCATATTTTGGCATTGTTTGTTGAGACCACTCATCTTCCCAAGTGTGTGATCAAAAGTGTCGTAATGATAAAAGCCGGGGCTTATGCCGATGCACTGTTTAATGCATAGATAAAGCTCGATAGAATGGATACCTCCTGCGCTTGCGACAGGCCTCAGTAAACCTTCATAAGATCGAGGTAAGGCTGGATCGCAGATGATTTCTTCTCGGGTACGCATCGAATACCAGAGCAGACTTCCTAATGCTCCAGCAGTAACAGGATCTGAGTTGTAGTTGCGAATGGTTTTCCGCTTTTGAATGATTTGGTAGAAATTTGAGTTTGTATTGTTGAATGATGGTTTGGGTAGTGAAATTTTGCTCAGAATGATTCTTTGATGCTTAGCTGGTGGGGACTTCTTGTAGATTGCTTTTGGTAACAACTCTTCTTTCTGCAAATCAATGAACTGCCCACGTGTGTACTCATGAAAGCTCAGATCTTGCCTGTTCCAGCCTGCTGTGATGGCTTCCTGGTCGATCTCTACGTTGTTATTGTTGTTATGGATTCCGATTACGCCAGATGATAATAAGACTGCAATAATGTCTCGATATTGATTGCGCAGGTCTTTAGGTAGGAAGGTTCTTATTTTATCCGTTGTGCAAGGCGATACGAGCTTCTGTATCAGTGGGTAGAGACGGTGATCCTGCACGCGCAGCGTTGTAGGTGATAAGGGTGTTGTGATATCGAGGCCAACTAGGCAGGGTTGAATGCTTATAAATATTGACAGTTTGAACTTCTTCCCTACTGGGCAGGATTCTTGTTTGAGTCCTGGACTGATCGGTAGGAGGCGCATGGCGATGCCATTGCACCCATTGATTTCCTGAATCAGTAATCCGTTCTTGTAAAGCAACTCTAGTTTGAGATTAGACTCTAATTCTGCCGCTGCAGATGCTATTTTTTCTGGGTCCGCTGAGTCTTGACTACTTACGATTCCTTCTTGGGAAAGCTCTTTGAGAAACTTTTTCAGAGGAGCTTTAACATCTTTTAGATTCAGCGTCTGCCGATTAGGATTTGATCGTGTGGCATAGGGGGTAGTGATAATAATGTCGTTTCCATCTTCGCTGACATTTACTCCTTCGCGAAATATGTATCGAGGCATGTTTGTGTTCTTTTGGATCTTGATTTGAAGCTTCCTGCAGGACGATATCCGTTAGTAGTTGTTTGCAGGAGTTATGCGTTGGAAGTTATTCGTTTTTAATCTCTGTTTGCGCTTGGTTTGCGCTGTTTGGGTGCTTTCTGAAGTTCTTCTTGTTCTGCATGAACACATCCCTATCAGCGCAAGCAGGCCATGGGATGACGGGGGGGCACATCCAGTGCTTTGGCAACGCCCGGATGACAGACAGAGCCTTGCACCGTATTCAGACCAGAAAGCAATTCAGGCCGTTCTGTGACCGCTTCCTCCAGTCCGCGCCCTGCGATGCCAACGATGTAAGGCAAGGTCACGCTCACGAGGGCTTCGGTGGAGGTGAACGGAACTGCGCCGGGCATGTTGCCCACGGCGTAATGCTGCACACCGTGGATGGTCACGGTTGGGTTTGTATGCGTTGTCTCTCGGCTTGTGGCAATGCAGCCGCCTTGATCGATGGCGACATCAACGATCGCTGAACCTGGTTTCATCCCTTTCACCATGTCTTCATCCACCAGCGTTGGTGCCCTGCCACCAGGTGTTAAAACTGCTCCAATCAGAAGATCAGCAGTAGGTATCAGTCTCTCGAGGAGCCCGCGGCTGCTCACAACGCTCATCAGTCGTCCGCTCCGATAGGCCTCCAGGCTGCGTAACCGTTCGGGAGAGCGATCCAGAAGCATCACTTCCGCGTCCATGGCAGCCGCCAGACGTGCCGCATTCCAACCCACGGTGCCAGCGCCAAGAACCACCACGCGGGCTGGTTGCACACCAGTGCAGCCTCCGATCAGCACACCTCGGCCTCCTTGCGGACGCTCGAGCAAGCGAGCCCCTACTTGTGCTGCAAGCCTGCCAGCGATTTCGCTCATTGGCGCCAGCAGTGGCAGGGTTCCGTTTTCAAGTTGCACTGTTTCGTAGGCAACGCCCGTGGTGCCAGCTGCGAGAAGGGCCTCGCCCACCTCTGGGTATGCCGCTAGGTGCAGGTAAGTGAACAAAACCATGTCATTCCGTAAAAAGCGGAATTCATCGGGCTGCGGTTCTTTCACCTTCACGACCAGGTGAGCGCCCCAAGCTTGTTTTTGATCCACGATCTGTGCGCCTGCAGCGGCGAAGGCCTCGTCATCAATTCCTGCGCCGGAACCTGCACCGCTCTGGATCCTCACCTCCAGTCCATGGGTCACGAGCTCTTTGACGGCATCGGGTGTGAGCGCGACGCGTTGCTCATCAACCTTGATTTCTTTGGGGACTCCGATGGTTGCCATCGGAGCCGTCAGTACGGATTGGGCCATGGCTGCCGAAGACGATTCTTTAATCTGACCCTGCTTGGCCGGATTGGCCACTGGTCTAAGTGTCTTGAAATCAGCGGGCGGCAATCGGGAGCCTCCAACCAGTCCCAAAGGCCTGTCGGCTCACTTTCAAGACTGGAGGAGCTTGGCGGCGTTTGAATTCTGCGCGTCGAAAGAGTTTTTCAATCCGTTTCACGTCAGCCGGGTCATGACCAGCTGTGATCAATTGAGCGCCAGAGCTGTGCTTTTCGATCAAATCATTCAGAAGTGGATCGAGTGTTGCGTAGTCGGGAAGCGAGTCGCTGTCCTGTTGGTCAGGACGTAGCTCTGCGCTAGGCGGCTTGTTCAGGATCTCAGGTCCAATCAAGTCGCTGTGCTCTGGAAGTCCAAGCTCTTTGCGACATGCCATGGCATCAGGGCTGTCTAACCAGCGGCAGAGGGAAAACACCGTTGACTTGTAAAGATCACCGATGACCGCCAGCCCGCCATTCATGTCGCCGTAAAGGGTGCAGTACCCCACAGCAAGTTCTGATTTGTTGCCCGTCGCAAGCAATAGCTGCCCTTGTTGATTGGCAACGGCCATGAGCAAGGTGCCTCGAATGCGTGACTGCAGATTTTCCGCCGTAACGCCCGCCGGGGCTTGATCTAGTGCTGGGGTGAGGGTGGCCTCAAAGCCCTTCATCAAGCCTTGAATCGGCACTGTTCTAGTGAAAGTCCCCAGGCGTTTCGCAAGCGCATTTGCATCATCAATGGACCCATCGGAGCTCCACGGAGAGGGCATCAGCAACGCCTGTACGCGGTCTGCTCCGAGCGCCGCTGCCGCAATCACAGCCACAAGCGCAGAGTCGATGCCGCCACTAAGACCCAGCAGGGCGCGTTGAAAACCGCATTTATCGGCGTAGTCATGCACGCCGAGCACAAGGGCCTGGAATAGTTGCTCGAGATCTGCGCTTTCCGAGGGGTACGTCGTACCTGCCGTAGTTGCAGAACTCCTGTCGCTGCTGTCCCAGCAATCGATGGCTTCACGGAAGGTAGGAAGCTGCAATTCCACCTCGCCTGTGGCTGCCATCGCGAAACTGCCGCCATCGAACACCAACTCGTCGTTGCCGCCCACCTGGTTCACATAAATCACTGGGCAATTAAGACGTTTGGCGGCGCGGGCGGCGAGCTCATGCCGGATCGATGCTTTGGTTCTGCCAAAAGGGGACGCGGAGAGGTTCAGCAATACATCCACTTGCTCTGGTATGAGGTTGGCGATTGGATCCGGTCCCATCAGGCGTTGTGTTTGCAGCGCGTCCTCAACCCAGAGGTCTTCGCAGATAGTGAGTCCTAGGCGCCAATTCTGTCCTTCGATTTCAAAGTTCAGAACACTCGGTTGTTTGGCCGGTCTGAAATACCGCGATTCATCAAAGACGTCGTAGGTGGGAAGGAGCTGTTTGCGGGCTACAACGCGCCAACCATTTGCCTCCACCAGGGCTATCGCATTGAAGAGTCGTGGATGCTGCTGGTCCGGGGCAGGCTCCACAACCCCCACCAGCAGGGCCGTTTGCGGCAGGGCATGGCTCAGCCCCTTTTGCAGCTGATTGAGTGCTTCGCTTTGCTGCTGAAGATGGTCAGGACTTAACAGCAGGTCTCGAGGTGGGTAGCCCCAAAGGGATAGTTCTGGGCTCACCACTAACGCGGGGGGAGTGCCTTGCGTCTGCTGGCTGATTTTGAGACCAGCCTCTAGGAGCCGTTTGGCGTTCCCGGACAGATCGCCCACCAGAGGATTGGTCTGGGCCAGGGCGATGCGCATGGCAGTTCAGGAGAGAGCGTCTTGGAGTCCGTAAAGATTGTGCTGCAAGAGGAGGGGCCAGAGTGGTTTTGGGATTTGATCCGACGCACTCGTATTGCGAATGCTTGAGCTGGCTGTTTCAGGAATCTGCAAGGGCAGCACGGTGATCTGTGCTCCCAGATGGCGGAGTCCTTCAAGGTGTTCTGGCTCTAGTGGCCAACCCTTTCGCGGTACGACTCCCAGCCGGCAGCGCTTGATCCAAAGTTCGCTTTGCTTCCAATGGGGGATCTGAGCGGCTAGATCACTTCCCACAACAAAGCAGAGCTCGTGATGGGGCCATAGATGTGCTGCTCGTTCAAGTGTGGTGATGGTGTACGGGCTGCTGAGTGTTTGGTCGATGCTCAAGCGTGGGTTATCGATGGCCATGACCAAGGCCTGGAGCAGCTCGCTGCGGAGCTCTAGGCAGGCATCGTGGCGTTTCATTGGGTTGTCGCTAGCCCAAGTTGAGACACTTTGAAAGTGATCTAAAAGGCCCTCGAGGAGTGACTGATGCCCAAGCGTTGGTGGATCAGCGCTGGTGCCGAGCAGTGCGATGGTTGCGGTCATGGCAAGAGCCCGTCGCTCCGGCGCCTACTTAGCGGCTGTGGCCACTCTGCAAGCAGGCGTTGCATGTTTGTATCGCTGCGAACAAGGCGCCGCATGAGGGTCGTCGGTGCTGGATTGCCACGCTGCCCTCGTCCGCGTTGCTCGACCAGCCAGCGTGCTGTGAGCCGGCCAGTCCTGCGCGTTGTGTGCACAGCGAGAGCAGCCTGAGCGACGGCGACGGGCGCAGCTGGACCGAGGCTTAAGCCCCCGGAAAAGGGGGCGGCGATGAGTAACAGTTGTCGAAGGCCCGAGAGTGCCAGCTGAAGTCCAAGTTGGACGCCTCCCAGCATGGCGTTATGCCCTGATAGCCGTTGCAAAAGCCGTCGTGCTGCTGGACCTCCCATCGGTAGGTCATAGAGCTTGCAGAGCTGCACCACTAGGGCGGTGTCGCAGGCCAAGCCCCCGGCTAGATCGAGTAACACCAGAGGGTTGGCTGCAACCCCTGTGGCCTTGAGGGCTGCGTAGCGGCCGATGAGGCCTTGCGCATCTTGTCGTCGGCGCTCCAGTCGCCCTCGTTCCAGTTGTTGTTGGAGCCGTTCTGCTTGACGGAGCGCATTTAAGGCCAAGAGGGCTTGGCCTTGCTCTTGCAGCAGATTGGTTACAGCAGTGCGTAAAGGGTTCACGACCGCTGGTTGGCGCTCGCTGCGAATCCTGTCGTCGGACCGTTGGCAGGCTTTGCGAGGGGCTGCTGAAACGGCAATCGGTTGAGGAATCTTTGCTCGATGGTTGTGATAACACCGCTCCTGGATCCTTTGGCTGATGCTTTGCCGGAGGCTGTCGAGTTGCTCTGGGGGACAACAATCACTGCGGTTCAGCACCGGAAGGACCGGTTTTCCACTGCTCATCAAGGTCTCCAAGGCATCGAGCTCAACCCTGCTGATGTCGGCATCCAATACGAGCAGCACGAGATCGGACTGCAGGGCTACCCGCGCTGCCAGTCGCGCACGCGCTGCTGCTGCAATTTCATCGATTCCTGGCGTGTCGAC
>JASJLK010000067.1:0-7532 GCA_037620855.1 Synechococcus sp. ChBW.bin.23
GTAACCAGCTAATTGCAGACGCATTAACAAAACCCGTCTGACTGCGGGCTCATCGTCCACCACAAGAATGGTTCCTTTTATAGAAGGCCCATTTGTGGGCATCGCAACACATTGTGAAGACACGCAACTCTACCGGTCAGCGTGAACAGTTCGTGAGCCACTAAAAGCCAGAAACTCAGGCTTTCGATTGTTTTTATGTTTTCAATTCAACGCAAGCAATGAATGCAATGAGTGGCTGCTTAGGGCCATCGCGCCTCTGAATAACGGTTCCACTGCTCAGCAGCCGTACGCACCGCTTCCTCACTGCTGATCTGACCCAACATCGCCCGCTGTAATTGGGTGTACACGATGCTCTGAAGACGCTTGACACCAGGCGTCGCAGGGACCAGGACCCTCGCCCGCTCTAGCGTTTTGGCAGAGAGAAGCCTTGCCTCTCGAATTTGAGCCAACTCAGGGGTTGCAGGACGCTCGGCTTCAAGCTCAGCACGCACCTGCCTGAGCGCCTCAAGGGAGGAGGGCAACACCCTGGCCTCGCGGGCAAAGCGCGCTTGGTTCGGCCCGTTGGTGAGATCGAGTGCAAACGACAGCGCTTCTTGCGGTCGCTCACTCTGGCGAGGGACCGCAAGCGTCATCAAAGCCACGTTGGCTGTGCCATCGCCGCCGGTGAGGGGCGGTTGCGGGGAGGTCACTGCCGCCACGCCAGGGGCGTTGGTCTGAATGCTGCGTAAAAATTCAGCGCCACTAGCCAGCAGCGCGAGCTCACCACTTTGGTAGAGCTCAATCGCCCGGCGTTGCCCCTGACTGACCACTTCCCTTGGGAGAAGACCCTCTCGATACAAATCGGTCCAAAACGCAAACGCCTTGCGCCCCTCGGGCGAGTCGAATCCAGCTCGCTGTTTTTGATCCAGCAACACGACCCCCATCTGCACCATCGACTCCAGCAATTCGGCGGAATCGTCGGGCACTGCTGTAACAAAGAGGCCGTAACGTCCCGTGCGCTCTCGGATTTGGCGGGCAAAGGCAGGGACATCCTCCCAACGACGGGGGGGCGAGCTCACCCCAGCCTGTTGAAGCAACTGCTGGTTAACCAAGCTGAGGCGGACCGTGAGATACCAAGGCACGGCAATCTGACCAGCCTTTGGATCGCGTGCAGCACGCCACACCGAAGGCAAGTAGCGCTGAGCGGCATCGGGCGGCAACAGCGGCGTGAGATCGGTCAACCCACCCTTGCTTGCCAAATTGGCCGCAAAGGGGGGATTGAGATTCACCACATCCGGAGCGGTTCGCGCAAACACTGCAGCCAGAAGCTTCCGTTCAACAGAGCCCCAAGGCAAATCGGTCCAACGCACCGGTGCATCGGGATGGTCAGCGTCCCAGCGATCAATCACCTGTTCCATGTAGGAGTTGAACTTGGGCGCTAACTGCAGCGTCCAAAGCTGGAGAGCGCCTTCTGGAGCTGCTGCACGCCGGCATCCCCCGATCAACAACGACGTGCTGACAAGCGCCAAGGCGAGCCATCTGCGGCGATAGGACTTAAGGCGATGGGAAGTGTGCTGAATCATGCGGGAGTGCGCCGTCGCCAGATCAGAAGTTGCCAAGACCCAATCATCGGGGCCATCAGGCCCGTCATCAGCCCTTGAGCCAAACAGGTGTGCAATGCAAAGGCTTGGGCCAGTGGAGCATCCACACCCTGAACCAACAGCTGCGCCCAAAGACTCAGCCCAAGCAGCATCGTGCCGATCCAAGCCAGCAACCCCAAATTGAGACTGCGTTGAATCGGTCGTCCCCTCCGCCCAAGCCGTCCCCACCACCAGCCCAACAGCATCAAAGCGGGCACCTGGCTGGCATCTCCCACATTGAGACCATCCAGGATCAGCCCCATCGCCGCTCCTGCGATCACACCCGATACCGGCCCATCGACCAGGGCCCAAGGCAGGAGCCACAACACAGCCCAGCTCGGCAAGACACCGCCCAAACTCAGCCATGAGGGTGCGGCCAAGCTGATCAAGGGCACCAACAATCCGGAGGCAACGCAGATCGGTTGGCTGTGAAGACGAGCCATCGATCAGCGCCTACTCACCTGCACCCAATCGATCGCATCCGGAGGCGCAATCAACTGAACCAAAGCCGTAGGAGCCGGCACCGCCCTGGAGTTCAAGGACTGCACAACGGCCACCGGAAGGTTTGCAGGCAGCAGGGTGCTGGCTGGGGAGGTGCTCACCAAATCTCCAGGTCGAACCTTCACGTCTTTATCGATGAATTTCAATTCAGGACGGGATGTTCCCATTCCCACCAGCAGGGCATGTTGACGGGTCCGCGGCACCCAAACGCCGACTCGACTCCCCGGGGCGGTGAGCAAACGCACAAGGCTTGTCGCTGGCGTGGCACTTTGAACGCGGCCAATCAATCCACCTGGACCGATCACCGCATCACCTTGTTGGATACCATCCAGCATCCCCTTTCCAAGCACGATCTGCTGCCACCAGCCTTCAGGCGTTCGGGAGATCACAGCAGCAGAAATCGCGTTTTTGGCTCCTTGACGATCCAGCAAAAGCAACCCCCTCAAGCGGGCGTTATCCACCTCAAGCAACTGCAATCGGGTGGCATCGTTCTGCTGCTGCGCTGACTGGATCCACTGTTTCTGGGCTGAACCAGGCCAAAACGGACGTGTGAGCAAGGCATAAGCATCGGCAAAGCCGGCGCCCTTGCTCCAACGCACCATCCCCAGCACTCCGAGAAGAACGAGCCAAGGCCAGATTCGTTTCAGGCTTCGGGAACGCGTTCCCTGCGGCCAAGGCGAGGCGCCCATCGGGATTAAAGGCTCGTGGCAGAACGAACGAATTCGGGTGTATCCAGCACACGCTGCAGGCGTTTGTAATCCTCGAGCACCTGACCACAGCCATTCACCACGCACAGGAGCGGATCTTCCGCAATGTGGGTGAAGATCCCAGTTTCATGGCTGATCAGGTCGCTAATCCCCCTCACCAGGGCCCCACCGCCGGCAAGCATGATTCCACGATCAACGATGTCCGCTGCCAGCTCAGGAGGGGTGCGTTCGAGCGTGCGCTTCACTGCCTCAACAATCACGTTGAGGGGCTCAGCGATGGCCTCACGAAGGTCCCCAGCTTGGAGCTGAATCGTGCGCGGCAAACCAGATAGGAGGTGCAAGCCACGCACATCCATCACCGTCTGATCGAACTCATTGTCTGGGAATGCAGAACCGATTCGAATCTTGATGTCTTCGGCGGTGCGCTCACCCACCACCAGGTTGTGAACCTTTTTGAGATGGACACCGATCGAATCGCTGATTTCATCACCGGCGACGCGCACGGATTCACTCAATACGGTTCCTCCGAGGCTGAGCACCGCCACTTCGGTGGTTCCACCGCCGATATCCACAATCATCGTGCCGACGGGCTCTGTCACCGGCAAACCAGCACCAATCGCCGCGGCCACGGGCTCATCGATGAGATGCACTTCTCTGGCACCGGCCAGACCAGCCTCACGTACAGCGCGGCGCTCCACACCGGTCACACCGCTTGGGATCCCCACCACCAAGCGTGGGGCAATGATCCCGCGCCCCTCATTGCCTTTTTGAATGAAGCTTTTGAGCATCTGCTCAGCAGCATCAAAATCAGCGATCACGCCATCGCGCAGTGGCCGGATCGCACGAATGTTCCCGGGTGTACGGCCGAGCATCAGCTTCGCTTCATTACCAACGGCCAGAGGCACACCCCTCTCCAGATCAATCGCCACCACTGAAGGTTCCTGCAAGACAATCCCCTTTCCTGAGACATAAATCAGTGTGTTGGCAGTGCCGAGGTCGATACCGATGTCACGAGAGAGCTGAAATCGACGAAAAAGCACTGGGCATTAAACAATTAAGCCGACCTTAGGAGGGCTTTCATGCACCGACTGATACATCCGGAGCTGAGGGTGGAACTCCTTAGAAGCAGCTACGACAACCGTGGCGCATCATTGATCCACGCACAACTAATCCTTTATGGGTGTCAACTCCGTAACCCTGGTCGGCCGAGCCGGCCGAGACCCCGAAGTTCGTTACTTCGAATCGGGAAGCATGGTGGCCAACCTGACCATCGCCGTGAATCGCCGCAGCCGCGACGATGAACCGGATTGGTTCAACCTTGAGATTTGGGGCAAACAGGCCCAGGTTGCAGCCGATTACGTCAAAAAAGGATCACTACTCGGCATCATCGGCAGCTTCAAATTGGATCGCTGGACCGATCGCAACAGCGGGGAGGAACGCAGCAAGCCTGTTGTTCGCGTTGATCGCCTCGAGCTCCTGGGCTCCAAACGCGACAGCGAAGCGGGATCCGGCGGATTCGGGGGAGGAAGCCCGAGCGATGAAGAAGTTCCCTTCTGAATCAGCCCGCCAAGGCAACTGGCTGCCCCCTCGGGTGGAGGGGCTCAAAACAGCCGGTTGCAGGCTCGTGTGAACTGGTTAGTCGGCCGACTGACGGCGGCGCCAAATCCTGAGGCCAAGCCAGATCCCACCAGCCAAAACCGCAACGACCAAGCCCACCTTGATCACTTTAGAAACGGGGTCTATCCAGACCTCCACATTGCTGTAGCCCTCACCCAGCATCATGCCAGCGATGGTGAGCAACAGCGTCCAGATCAGGCTGCCAGCCGTGGTCCAAATCAAAAATGGAGCCATCGGCATCAGCTCGATCCCTGCAGGAACCGAAATCAGGGTGCGAATGCCCGGCACCAACCGTCCCCAAAACACAAGGGCTGTGCCGTAGCGGCTGAACCAGCGACGGCTCCGAGCCAACTCCTCAGAGCTAATACCGATCCAGCGGCCATGCCGATCGAGCCATTGCTCAATCCGTTGTTCGTTGATCAGCCGGCCGATGCCATACCAAGGCAGTGCCCCCAAAACCGTTCCAATCAAACCGGCAAGAACAACCGGAATAAATTGCAATTGTCCTTGCTGTACATAAAAGCCTCCCAAAGGCATGATCAGCTCAGAGGGGATGGGAGGAAACAAATTTTCCAGAAACATGGCCGCAAAAATGGCGCCATACCCCAACCATTGATTCGCCTCAACGGCCTGTCCAATCAGCTCTGGAAGCTGGGTAATCAGTTCAGACAGACCCATTCACAACAATGACAAAGTGAAGCCAGTATTTCACACTTTCCGGCGAAGCGGAATCCTCGACAACGATGTAATTCACACAGCAAAATCAGCCATTAAAAAAGCAGAAATGTTTATGCCACCGAGTCAGTAATGAATCATTTGAGACTCAAAAGTCTGAGCTTCTTCACAAATTCTCGGACTGAGGCAATCAACGAGACGAAACAACAATATTTCAATTTTTCTTGCTGCCAAAGCTAAAATCTTGCGCCCATTTACCATTCAAGAAAGCGATGAGTTGCTTGATTTGCAATGAAGCAATACTTACACCCATTAAATGAAATGCCTACAAGCACAATCCCAAAAGAGCAGCGTAAGGACTTTTCATGCCACCCATAAGCAGTTATGGGAACTGAGCTTCAAACCCAAAACAAAGCCCTGAAAATAACTCATCGCTTATGAGACAATCTCATAAAGAAACAAGGCCATAAAAAAGGGCTGCATTCTGGCAGCCCTCAATCAATCGAAAGCGATCAATAACGATAGTGGTCAGGCTTGTAGGGACCTTCCACTGGAACGTTGATGTAATCGGCCTGATCTTTGCTCAACTCAGTGAGTTTGCAACCGATCTTCTCAAGATGGAGGCGAGCCACCATCTCATCGAGATGCTTAGGCAGTACATACACCTCTTTGCCGTATTCGTTGCACTTAGTGAACAGCTCAATCTGAGCCAGCACCTGGTTTGTGAACGAGTTGCTCATCACGAAACTGGGGTGACCGGTGGCGCAGCCCAGATTCACGAGACGGCCCTCGGCAAGAAGAATAATCTTGTTGCCGCTTGGCAGGGTGATGTGATCCACCTGAGGCTTGATGTTGTCCCACTCATAGGACTTGAGCGAGGCCACATCGATCTCGTTATCGAAGTGTCCGATGTTGCAGACGATTGCTTCGTTCTTCATCTTCACCAGGTGCTCATTGCGGATCACCTGGTAATTCCCCGTGGCGGTCACAAAGATGTCCATCTGATCCACCACATCTTCAAGGCGGACCACCCGGTAACCCTCCATTGCAGCCTGCAAGGCGCAAATAGGGTCTACTTCAGCAATACAAACGGTGGCGCCAAGACCACGCAATGACTGCGCTGAACCCTTACCCACATCGCCGTAGCCAACCACGAGGGCCTGCTTGCCAGCGACCATCACGTCGGTAGCGCGCTTGATGCTGTCAACTAGCGATTCACGACAGCCGTAAAGGTTGTCGAACTTGCTCTTAGTGACTGAGTCGTTGACGTTGATCGCAGGGAAGGGAAGCTCTCCGCTCTTCTGCATCTTGTAGAGACGTGCCACTCCTGTGGTGGTCTCCTCGGTAACACCCTGAATCTCAGCCTTGATGCGGCTGTAGAAACTGGAATCCTTGGCCAGCTTCTTCTTGATCGAAGCGAACAGGAAGGTCTCCTCCTCGTTGGAAGGATTATCGAGCACGGTGATGTCCTGCTCAGCCTTGCTGCCCAACATCACTAGGCCGGTGGCATCCCCACCGTCGTCCAAAATCATGTTGGGCGTTCCACCATCGCCCCATTCGAGAATGCTGTGGGTGTAATCCCAGTACTCCTCAAGGGTTTCACCCTTAACTGCAAAGACGGGAATTCCACCAGCAGCCATCACAGCTGCGGCGTGGTCTTGGGTGGAAAAAATGTTGCAGGAGGCCCAGCGCACGTCGGCACCAAGCTCGGTCAGAGTTTCGATCAGAGCAGCGGTCTGAATCGTCATGTGCAGGGAGCCAGCGATCCGAGCTCCCTTCAAGGGCTTCTCCTTGCCGTACTTGGCACGCAATGCCATCAGACCGGGCATCTCGGTCTCAGCAATATTGAGTTCCTTGCGTCCAAAATCGGCCAAACCGATATCCGCAATGACGTAGTCCTTTGCGACTTGAAGTTCGGGCGTTGCCGCGGCTGTTGCCACCATATGGAAAAGCTCCCTGGGGAGGATGTGAACGATAAATACTTCGGAGACGCCGAGGCTTCGGGCTCCCTTATTAGCCAATCTACAGATGAGACAAGGCTCCTTGACGATCTCGAGGCCACAAAAGACCTTGGCCGGATGTTGGCAGCTCGCCTCAAAGCGCACGACATCCTGCTACTGCGAGGACCACTCGGTGCGGGCAAAACCTCTCTCGTCCAGGGGTTGGCCGACGCTCTAGGAATCCAAGAACCGATCACCAGCCCAACCTTCGCGCTCGCTCAGCACTACCCCGAGGGAACCCCTCCTCTCGTCCATCTCGACCTTTACCGGCTCGAGCAAGCCATCGCAGCCGACGACCTTTTCCTTCAAGAGGAGGAAGAGGCCAACGCAATTGGAGCCTTGCTCGTAGTGGAGTGGCCGGAGCGGCTCAGCCTTTCCCTTCCAGACGCCTGGCTCTTGGATCTCAACTACGC
>JASJLK010000068.1:0-13773 GCA_037620855.1 Synechococcus sp. ChBW.bin.23
ACAGCAGCAATCAACGGCGTAGTTCCACCAAACCAGCCTTCAGCAAGGTTGTACGCCAAGGCTGTCCCTGTACAGCGCACCTCAACTGGCATGAGTTCCACGTTAGCGGGGCTCTTTCCACCATCAAGCAGAGCAATCGCCAGCGTGAATCCGAGCTCTCCGCGAATGATCATTGACGGGTCTTGGCTGTGAATGAGTTGTAGGAACGGAATCGCTCCAATACAGAGCAAGGCTGCACCACCCATCAACATCGGTCTTCTGCCGATTCGGTCTGAGAGCCAGGCTGTGATTGGGTAGAGCAGCAACAACACAGCCATTACGTCCGTATTCAGGCTTAGGGCAACGCTGCCTGATAGTCCATCTACAACCTCCACATAGGTCACTAAGTAGACATAGACCGCATAAAACGCAACGCTGCTGGCAATGTTCAGCGCCAAAACTCTGAGAAACGCTGGTCGGTGGACTCCCAACGTTGATTTGAGCGGAGTCTTTGTTGATACGGGTGCTTCGTCTTCCCCGATGCCCGTGCGAATAATTACTCCGGTGAGGGCCACCAAGGAGCCGAGAGCAAAGGCCACCCTCCAGCCCCAGGAATCCAGTTGTGTTTGTGTGAGGGTTCTTGTGAGTAGATCACCAAAGGCCGAACCCATCAGCATCCCCAACACAGACCCCCATAGCCCCCAAATGCTGTAGGAGCCCCGTTGTCGTTCCGGAGCGGCTTCGGCAAGAAAAATAATTGATGTTGTGTACTCACCGCCTGCTGAAACTCCTTGCAGAAGGCGTAAAAGCACCACGGCAATCGGTGCCGCAATTCCGATCTGGGCATGGGTGGGTAAAAACGCCATCGCCACGGTTGGGATTGCCATTGCGATCACCGACAGGGTTAGGGCGCGGCGACGTCCAACCAAATCGCCGATGCGGCCATACACAATTCCTCCCAGTGGTCGGACGATGAATCCTGCAGCAAATGCTCCAAAGGCACCAATCAGTGACGCCGTTGGGTTGGTTGAGGGAAAAAATTGTTGGCCAATCACCGTGGCGAAGTAGCCATAGAGCGCGAAGTCGTACCACTCCATCACGTTGCCGATCAGGCCGGCGATTAAGACTCTTGCTTTGGAAGGCATTTTCGATCCCTTCCCTTGTTCTTTAAGCATCAAATCAGCAGCCCCGAATCTCCAGATTGGACGACCGGGCAAGTTTGAACTCACGTTGCTAGAGAGTGTTCAAACTTCCTCACGCTGATGTGCCTTCTGGCTGCTCTGGGCCTATTCGTTCCCAGGTTGATTCTGATTCTGCTCTGGTTTGTGAATGCCCCCTTTGTTCTCGGACCCTTCAGTGGATTACCTGTCCCAGCTTTTGTTGCACCCTTGATTGGTTTGGTGATGTTGCCCACCACCACCTTGGGGTTCTGCTGGGCTAGTGCTTCCTATGGCGGAATCAGTTCGTTTAGTGGGCTTTTAATTGTTGGTATTGGTTTATTAGTTGATCTTGGTTTGATCGGTGGTGGACGAGGAATTGCCCGTCGTTAATCATGTGCATTCAAGCTGATTAGGGCGAGCTCAATCCTTCAATGCAAATCGTGCTGGCTTTAGGTTGCCAAGCCTTAATTAATGCGGCGTTGGCTTCGCACTGATCTCTTGAAGCCTGTGGAACTTTTTCCAGTGCCGCAGTGGTGCGATGGGCTCCATAGGTGGCCCAGGTGATCATCAGCCAAGTGATCGGTTCCATGATGAGTCAATCGAATTCATCTCCCAGCTTGGCGTCTAGTGCTGCCCAGCTGTGAACTTCCTCTTGACTTTTCGCTTACACAAGGATGTCGTCTTCGATCTGCCAGCCTTTGAGGATCAGTTCTGCTTTTTTTGGTTCGGCGTTTGGGGCTGGTACATCAACCATCAAAAACACACCATTTCGGTTGCAATAAAGCCGTCTGAGTCCAATCACGTGAGCGGCTCCTACTTGTGCTGAACCCATGGTGTTAAGGGTTGCCTGAATCTTCAGTAGCGGCTGAGACAAAGTACGGATTGTTCGATTGAATCAGCTGTTGCTGATGTCATGCAATCTGTCGATCAACAGGTCAACATCGGTTGCATTCCCACCATCCTCAGCCCAGGCTTCGGGATGAATTCTGTCTTGAATTTGTTGATTCAGTCGCGTTGCGTTGCGCAGATTGAGCAGCGTTTGGTTGCTGGCTGTTTGTGTTGCGGTTGCCTGTGTTGATGTTGCCTGCTTCTCTCCGATCAAGTGGCAAGCGATCTGCCTCGTGCTTCCGAGCTGCCGATGCTCCCAGAGATACACCGCCTGCCAGGTGCCCAGCAGCAAGCGGCCGTTCTGAACGCTCAGCGTCATGGTTTGGCTGGTGAGTGCCGTTCGGATGTGCGCAGGCATGTCGTCATCTCCTTCATCGTCATGGAGATAACGACGACGTTGACCTTGGGCATCTGCTGGCCCTCTCCCGTCCTGCGGGACAACAGCCTCCATCCAAGCGGCTAAATCACTGAGGACGCGTGGATCTGCGTTTTCGTTGATCGTAAGGCTGCAGCTGGTGTGCAGACAGGTGAGGTGCAATACCCCTTGCTCGATGTCCTTGCTTCCGAGCCAGGTTTCAATGCGCTCATTCAGGCGGGTGAACCCTTTCCCTTTGGTTTGGATCTCGAGTTGAGTCAAGGTCTGTTCAAGGGACATCACGGCTTGCTCCAGTGATATCTATGGTTTAGCGGTGTTGATTCTTTCTGTGCTTTCTGGGTGAGTTTCTAGTTGGAAAGGCACACCAGGGACTGCGGTCACAACGCGCGGATCTGACTGCTCTTTGATCTTTGCCCCACTCAGGAGGGTGCTGATCAATCCGGTAAAAGTCACGTCTCCGCCGGTTGTACTTGCAAGTACTGTCCGAGGGTTGAAGCGTTCAATCAAGTCCGGAAGCACGCTGGCACCAGTAATAAAGTCGCCGGCGAGTGGTAATCCGAGGTCAATCACCGGTGTAATCACAGTGTCGACAGGACGGGAGGCGAGTTTTGGATCAAGAACTCCGTGTGGCTCGAGATACAGCGACCCGTCGGTCCAATCAAGTACATATCCGTTTTCCACGTTGGGAACCGCTGCTCCTGCTGTGGCTTCGATGTTGAGGCCCTTGACGGTGCAGGTCTCACCCGGCTTGAGGGTTTCAATGTGTTCAAAACCCAAGCGTTTCACCACTTTTGCGGCGGCTGTTGATCCAACCACTGGAAGGTTGCGCGGCAGCAGTTTCAAGCTGGGTAGGTGGGAATGATCCGCTAATCCTTGGGTTAGTAGTAGAAGGTCAAGGTTCTCGGGAACAGGCCAAGGGTGCGGGAGTTCGCCGCGCAACATCCAGGCGCCAGGTGGGAACACCAAGGGGCCACTGAGCCAGGGGTCGACCAGCACACGGCAATCAGCTATTTCTAAAAGCCAGCCATTGGCCCCGAAATACGTTGCTTGAGACCTCATGACTGCTCTTTGGGTGGGGTCTGAAGCGATTCATCGAGTCCCAAATCGATCTCGCCGATCCAAGCCACCATGGCCAAAAGGGCAAGAACGGAGCCGATCAGTGGAACCAAACGGCGCGCTTTCATGAATGCTTCGTGAGTAGCTGAACCGTAGAAGGGCGTTGGCCTGTCCTGCGAGTTAAGCGAGAACGGCCAAGGCAATGCCACTCACGGCCAGGAGTGATGCACACACCCCAGCCACTCGTGGATGGTCGCCTTCCGGTGCTGCCACCAACAAAGCCATCACAGGGGCTGTGCTTATAACTGTGACGCCGATGCCAAGTGGTAATTGCTTTAACACCACTTGCTGCAACACAATCCCCACATTGGTGCCAAGCAGCGTGGCTATCAGCACTCTTGGCCAGCGTCTTTGGTTTGGACGGGGCATGGGGAAAAGAGTGCGGATCCGAAGCCATGGCAGCAACAGCAGCAGCCCTCCCAACAGGCGCGTGGCTGCGCTTTGCCACGCCGTTAAATCCGTGCTGATTAAAACGCTGCGGGATACGGCTGCTCCGCTGACGCCACACAACACGGCGAGTAGGGCAAACACAATCCCTTGCCATTGCACGTTGCGATTGCGATCCCGCTCGCGCGTGCCGTCTGGGGGACTTTGACGCGCCACAAGCAAAACCGAGACGGACACCATCGCGGCGCCTAGCCAAGCTTGTCCTTCAATTCTTTCGTCCATCACAACGAGGCCTCCTAGGGCTGCGATCAAGGGTGCAAGCGACTCAAGCGTGAGGGTGCGTCTTGTGCCAAGACGACGCAGGGCTGCCAGATAAAAGCTGTCTCCTAAGGAGATCCCGAGCCCACCGCTGATCAACAGCCAGAGCAGTGCTTGGCTCTCAAGTTTCCATGGCAGAAACAAGAGCACCGGAAGCAATAAGGCACAGGCGATCGCGTTCTTGAGCCCGTTCAGCTCGAGCGCAGTGAGTGAGGTGGAGAGGCCACGCCAAAGGCTGCTGGCCAGAGTCCAAGCCAGCGCTGCGACCAACCCCGCGATGACGCCCATTTATTTCGTTACCAATAGGGGTCTGTGGCGAATTCCACGGAGAGGGAACCAGAGGTTGAGGCAGGCACCGTGCTGATGCAGGCACGCACCGTTTGTCCATTCACTTCGATTTCGCAGGCGCCACAACTTCCCCCTAGGCAACCCGTTGGAATGTGGACGCCTGCCGCTTGAGCAGCCCCGAGCCAGTCCTCGCCTTTGGAACAATGGCTATGGATTCCGTTTGGCCATTGGATTGTGATGGCGGACTTTTTGTTCTCCATCGCTTGGTGACAGGCAAAACGGCACCCCGTGACGGAAGCTGTTTGATTGTTGAAATCACCTTAACGAGCCTTTGATAAACAAGGTTTCAACCTGTTGTGCTGCTGTTGAGTAAAGGCTCGATGTTGATGTGTTGCTCGAAGGCATCAGCGAGGCGATCGAGCAACGCTTCCCGCTGCCGGCTGTGGTGCGGTTGTTGTTCACTGAGCGGCGGCAATCCCTTGCTTGCTCTCAGTTGATTCAGCCAGCGTCGCCGCCAAGGGCCACTTTCAAACACCCCATGCAGATAGGTGCCTGCCACAAAACCGCCTTGCTCGCTGATGGGAGTTACCCAGCCAAGCTCTGCATCAAGGCACAACGGTTGGCAGGTTTCAGATGCTGTTGTGGCGGTGCGGCCATGGTGGAGCTCAAATCCTTCGAGATTGAGAGCGCTGCTTCCAGCGGGCCATCGGGCCACACTGCTGCGCTGCAGGAGCATCTTGTCTGCGGTGAACACGGTACGAAGCGGCAGGAGGCCTAGGCCTGCATGCCTGTTGTTGACCGATGGGGCCCCTCCTTCAAGCCCCTCGGGATCGCAAAGCTCCTCGCCCAGCATCTGCATGCCGCCGCAGATGCCAAACACGTGGCCACCGCTGGCGCTGTAGGCCTGAAGCGCTGTGCCCAGGCCACTGCTGTGAATGGCGGCAAGGTCCCGGAGGGTTTGTTTGCTGCCTGGGATCACAACGGCATCTGGAACGCCAAGCTCCTCGCCTGGGGCAACCCAGCGCAACTGAACCGTGGGTTCAGCTTCCAGTGGATCGAGATCCGAGAAGTTGCTGAGGGAGGGGAGCTTGAGCACGGCGATCTCGAGTTCGGCGCTGCGTTTGCGCCCGCGTCGTTCGAGGAGGTCGAGTGAATCCTCCGGTGGGAATAGCTCATCCAGCCATGGCATCACTCCCAACACCGGGACACCTGTATGGGCCTCAAGCCAGCGTTGACCCTCGTCAAACAGTTCACGCCTGCCGCGAAAACGATTGATCAACAGTCCTTTGATGAGAGGGCGTTCCACCGGGCGGAGCAAGCTCAGTGTGCCCACGATTTGCGCGAACACGCCTCCCCTTTCAATGTCTGCAACGAGAACGCAATGAGCTCGTAGAAATTGAGCAAGGCGCAGGTTGGTGAGATCTCGCCGTTGAAGATTCACCTCCACGGGGCTTCCAGCTCCCTCGAGCACGAGGCGTCCGCCTGGATGGCTGCTCTGCAACACATCTAAGCCCTCACGAATCGCCTTCCAGCCCGGTTTGAACCAGTCTCGGTAATAGTGCTCAGCGCGAGCGGATCCCACACTGCGGCCGAGGTGAATCAGCTCACTGGTCGAGTCTCCCTGAGGTTTGAGCAACACGGGGTTCATCGCGCAGACAGGCTCCAATCCCGCCGCCCAAGCCTGAAGGGCTTGGGAGTAGGCCATCTCACCGCCGGTTGAATCGACCCAGGCGTTGTTGCTCATGTTCTGCCCTTTGAACGGCAGAGGCGTTTCTCCTCTACGGCGCAAGACCCTGCAGAGCGCAGCGGTCATCAATGATTTTCCGGCACCGCTAGAGGTGCCCAGCACCATGAGAGCAGGGGGAGTACTCACAGGCGTGGGCGATAGCGGCGTAGCCAGTGATGCATCACTTGAAGAGCGTCTGCCGTAGGGATTTCATCATCCCAACCATCGAGGAGGTCTCGTCCCATCGGAGTGAGCCGCACCCGTTCGGTTAGCCCTTGGCCATCCACTTCCCGACGCAGCACGCCCACTTGGATAAGCCAGATCAGGTCATCCTCTGTGCTCGAGCGAGAGAGCGGTTTGCGACTGATGGTCATCCAGCTTTTTCGGCTACTCAGCTGCGTGCTGCTTAAGGCTTCGTGTTCAAGTTCGTCATAAAAAGCACGGCGAAACGGCAAACAGCGCATGGCCTGCTGCGCTCGTTTCAAGGCGCGTGCCGATACCAGGGTGGTGGATGAGGTCACGACCTTGCCGCTTAGTTCCCCATTCTCCTCCCGGTTCACTCCGAGCGTGGTCAGAAGACCCGCCCTTTGATTTGTTCAGGCAGTTTTGAGATCACCAGTATCAAAATGATGAATGTTGCTTGTTTGTTTTGTTGCTGTTGGCATCCGCGTCTCCAGCCAGGCGCCGTTTATTGGAGCAAGCTCAGATTGCTCACCAGGTGATGGTGAGCGGCGTGGACGAAGATCAGATTCAGCACCCTGATCCAGTTCAGTTAGTGCAGTTGTTGGCTGAAGCCAAGGCATCAGCTGTGAAGCGAAATCTTGAGCAGAGAGCGGGCCTCGATCCATCGATCAAGGCCGTGCTCGGTTGTGATTCGGTGCTCGCTTTTGAGGGCGAGGTCTTTGGCAAGCCTGTGGATGCGGCAGAGGCCATCAGTCGCTGGCAACGGATGCGTGGCAAATGGGCCGAGTTGCATACCGGGCACTGTTTAATTCCTACATCGTTTGCATTTTCAAGAGAAGGTGAAGCCGCTGAGATGCAGCGCAGGTGTGTCACGACCCGTGTGCTGTTTGCCAATCTCACGGACGCGGAAGTGAAGGCTTACGTCGCCTCAGGTGAGCCTTTGCAGTGTGCTGGAGGTTTTGCTCTTGAAGGACGCGGTGGCTGCTGTGTGGAGCAACTAGACGGATGTTTTTCGAATGTGATCGGCCTTAGCTTGCCGCTGCTCCGACGTTGGCTGGCGCTCTCTTAAGGCCGTTGTCATTTTCCTCTGGTCGTAGTTAAGTCAAAGACAGTTCCTACGTCGTGCGCATCATGATCCGACTGCTTTGCCGCTGCTTTTCATTGATGATTCTTACGGCTGGAGTAGCGCCTGCTTTTGCTTTTGAACCCCTTCAAAAATCCTTTGATGCAACGCCTCAAGAAGCATCGAATGAACTCAATGTTGAAGACGTGAATTTCTCATCTGATGAGCTGAGGCGGGCGGAATCCTTAACGGTGACTCCAGCAGCTCCTGGAGAAAAGGGCCGTCCTCCGAAGGGATACTCCCTTCTGGATGTTGGCTTTTGAGCCTGTTTTGGCGACAACGAAGAGCCTCTTTTTGTGGGGCTTGAGTGCTGACTCGTATCGCTGGGTTTGGCTAATAAAAAAACCCTCACCTTGCGGCGAGGGTTGAGACACTTGATCAATGAATGATCAGTCGAGGTCAGGCATAGCCAAGGTGGGCTCTGCTTGACGATCGATTCCTTTTTCGAAGCCAGCAGCGGCAGCGCGAGCGCGGCCTGCATGCCAGAGGTGACCGACAAGGAAGAAGAAAGCAAGGATGAACTGCGTCGCGGCAAGCCACTGACGGATGTTCACGAAGTTCACCGAGTTTGGCTCGGTGATGATGCCTCCAACAGAATTGATCGACGCGTTAGGCGCGTGGGTCATGTATTCAGCGGCGCGGCGAACCTGCCAAGGCTGAATATCGTTCTGAAGCTTGTCGAGGCTTAGGCCGTTGGGTCCACGAAGGGGCTCCAACCAAGGACCACGGAAGTCCCAGAAACGCATCGTTTCACCACCAAAGATGATCTCACCAGTTGGTGAACGCATCAGGTACTTGCCAAGACCAGTTGGGCCCATGGCTGAACCGATGTTGGCTCCCATGCGTTGGTCACGCACAAGGAAGGTGAAACTTTGGGCCTGGGAGGATTCGGCGTTGGTCGGGCCGTAAAACTCCGAGGGGTACGCGGTGTTGTTGAACCAGATGTAAGCCGAAGCGATGAAGCTCATGAAGCTCAAAGCGCCGAGGCTGTAGCTCAAGTAAGCCTCACCATTCCAGATAAAGGCGCGACGCACCCAGCCGAAAGGCTTGGTGACCACATGCCAGATACCACCGAAAATGCAAGTCAAACCAAGCCAGATGTGGCCACCGACGATGTCCTCCATGGAATTCACACCGATGATCCAGCCTTCACCACCGAAGGGTGCACGGAACAGGTAACCGAAGATCACACCGGGGTCGAGGGTGGGGTTCGTGATCAAACGAACATCTCCACCACCTGGAGCCCAGGTGTCATAAACACCACCGAAGAACATGGCCTTGAAGACCAGGAGCAGGCAGCCCACACCCAGAAGGATGAGGTGATAACCAATGATGTTGGTCATCTGGTTTTTGTCGCGCCAATCCTGGGAGAAGAAAGTGGAGTAGTTCTCCAAAATCTCTGGACCACGAAGAGCGTGATACAGGCCGCCGAGTCCGAGCACGGCAGAACTGATCAGGTGCAGAACACCAACAACAAAGAAGGGGTAGAGGTTGGTCACCTCACCGCCAGGACCAACGCCGTAGCCAAGAGTGGCCACGTGTGGGAACAGGATTAGGCCCTGCTCATACATCGGCTTGTCGAAAGTGAAGTGACTCACTTCGAACAGCATCATGGCGCCAGCCCAGAACACCATCAGACCAGCGTGGGCCACGTGGGCACCTAGCAGTCGGCCAGACAGGTTGATGAGACGAGCATTACCGGCCCACCAGGCAAAGCCGGTGGAGTCGAGGTCTTTACCGCCAGTGGCGATAAGACCGGAATTAAAGGGCGTTTCCACGGGGCAGAACCTCTTCAGGGAAGACGAAGTTTTCGTGCGGCTGGTCAGCCGGTGCCATCCAGGCACGCAGACCTTCATTCAGAAGAATGTTCTTCGTGTAGAAGGTTTCAAATTCAGGATCCTCAGCAGCGCGGATTTCCTGTGACACGAAGTCATAGGCACGCAAGTTGAGTGCAAGGCCGATGATGCCGATGGAACTTGTCCACAAGCCCATCACTGGCACAAACAGCATGAAGAAGTGCAGCCAACGTTTGTTGGAGAACGCAATTCCGAAGATTTGGCTCCAGAAACGGTTGGCGGTGACCATTGAGTAGGTCTCTTCTTCTTGGGTGGGTTCAAACGCCTTAAAGGTGTTCGACTGTTCACCATCCTCAAAAAGGGTGTTTTCCACGGTTGCGCCATGAATGGCACAAAGCAGTGCACCGCCAAGAATGCCGGCCACTCCCATCATGTGGAATGGATTCAGGGTCCAGTTATGGAAGCCCTGAAGGAACAGCAGGAAGCGGAAAATTGCAGCCACACCAAAGGAGGGCGCAAAGAACCAACTGCTCTGTCCCAAGGGGTACATCAGGAAGACACTGACGAACACCGCAATCGGACCTGAGAAGGCGATGGCGTTGTAAGGACGAATGCCGACCAGACGAGCAATTTCAAACTGACGCAGCATGAAGCCGATCAGTGCGAAAGCGCCATGGAGAGCAACAAAAGCCCAAAGGCCTCCAAGTTGAATCCAGCGAACAAAATCACCCTGGGCTTCTGGGCCCCAGAGCAAGAGAAGGCTGTGTCCCATCGCATCAGCGGGGGTGGACACAGCAGCGGTCAGAAAGTTGCAACCCTCGAGGTACGACGACGCAATGCCGTGGGTGTACCAGGAAGTTACAAATGTGGTTCCCGTTAACCAGCCACCAATTGAGAGGTAGGCCGTGGGAAGAAGAAGAATGCCGGACCAGCCGACAAAAACAAATCGGTCGCGTTTGAGCCAGTCATCGAGGACGTCGAACCATCCCCGCTGCGGCATGCGACCTGCAGCGATCGTCATGAGGTTGCTTCATGAAGCTTTACATCCGGAGGCTAATGGCTTGAGCTGTTTTTTCAGGGTCAACACAGCCAGGCAACTCATAGATGAGTGAAAATACTCAGAACTCCGTTTCGTGCTTCTGGTGAGGAGAATGGAGTCACAAACATTTTTTTTACCTGTGTACGTCGTCGAATTAGCTCTTCGCATGAGCCCGATGCCCATCTCTGTTCAACGCAAGGAATCGGGAGATGCCGAATCTGTTTACCAACAGGTTCGGCAAGCCCTTGAACAGGGACAGCCTCGATTGCTTGAGTTGACTTGCGAAAAAGTAGAAGGCAAACGACTCAGCGTTCTGATGAGCGACGTTTTAGCTGTTCAGATCTACGAGAAGACGGCGGCATCCGGGGGTAGCAAACGCCCGGGCTTTTCACTCGACAGCTAACCACTGTGGGCAAGGACACCAACGAACGGATTCTTCAATTTGAGAAGGTAAGTTTTTGCTGGCCCTGCGGGACCCGCGCTCTGGACCGCTGCAGCTTCAGTGTTCCAGGGCCAGGCCTGTGGATGCTGGTAGGCAGCAATGGCAGCGGAAAAAGCACCCTATTTCGAATGATCGGAGGGTTGATCCAACCTCAATCAGGACGATTTGATTGCAATGTCCAAACGGCCTTGGTGTTTCAAAATCCCGACCATCAATTGCTGCTCCCAAGTTGCGGCAGCGACCTTTTGCTCAACCTCCCCCCCACGCTTGCTCCTTCCTTGAAACGCAAGCGGATCACCCACTTGCTTGAGCAGGTTGGACTCGCTGGCATGGCTGGCAGGCAAATTCACACATTGAGTGGAGGCCAAAAACAGCGTTTGGCTATCGCTGGTGCTCTAGCCAGCGAAGCAAAATTGATGCTGCTTGATGAGCCGACAGCACTTTTGGACCCATCGAGCCAAAGCTCTGTCCTGGCAACAGTTCAACAACTTTGTCATCGCTCGCTCAATCCACTCACAGCTCTTTGGATCACGCATCGACTGGATGAACTGGACCACGCTGACGGCGCAGCGCTGATGAAAAAGGGCGCGATTGGCCCTTGGGAGAAAGGCCTCGCTTTGCGCCGCAAACTCAAGGCACTTGCCTAAGTCAGGGCCGGACAGTTAGTGTCTCGTGGTCTCAATCCTCGGTAGCTCAGCGGTAGAGCGGTCGACTGTTAATCGATTGGTCGCAGGTTCGAATCCCGCCCGGGGAGTTGAAAACGAATGTCATCACCCTCAAGGTGATGACATTTTTTTGTCTTTGCGGCAATGCAATTTCTTCGGATTGAAGAAATTGCAGCTGTGTGCCATTCAAATCAAAAGATTTCCTGTAGAGCCGCACGAGCTGATCTCCGAGTTAATGCGCTAAATCCCAGTCAGGCAAACAATTTTCAGAGACATACCAACCATGAGGGGAAGGACCTGAATTCTGCACAAACTGGTTGATCTTGAGAGAATTACTCCTTAAAGACGCGGCACTACCTCGTCCACTTGTTTTTTCGCCAGCATTTAGATGAAGCCTTCCATCCTGCTGATCGAAGACGACAGAGACATGAGCGAACTGGTAGGTGGGCATTTAGAGCACAATGGTTTTGATGTTCAACGAGCCGACGACGGCATTAAGGGGCAGGCGCTCGCACTGCAATACATCCCAGATTTAATTCTTCTGGATTTAATGCTTCCCAATGTGGATGGGCTCACGCTCTGCCAACGACTACGTCGAGATGAAAGGACAGCCTCCATTCCGATCCTGATGCTTACAGCCCTGGGTGGTACGAAAGACAAAGTGAGCGGATTCAACTCAGGCGCAGATGATTACCTCACAAAACCATTTGATCTGGAAGAACTCCAAGTGCGCGTAAAAGCTCTACTGAGGCGTAGTGACAGAGCTCCTATTGGAACATCGGGAAATCATCATGAAATCCTTAGTTATGGGCCTCTGACCTTGGTCCCCGAGAGATTTGAGGCGATCTGGTTCGACCATCCGGTACGACTCACCCACTTGGAATTCGAGCTTCTGCATTGTTTGCTCCAACGCCACGGCCAAACTGTTGCCCCCTCTCTCATCCTCAAAGAAGTTTGGGGTTACGAGCCAGACGACGACATTGAAACGATTCGCGTACACGTCCGTCACCTACGCACAAAATTAGAACCAGATCCACGCAAACCCCGTTTTATTAAAACGGTTTATGGCGCCGGCTACTGCCTCGAGCTGCCCACTGGAGCTCAACTTGATGGACTTCATGATGTCCTGGCTCAAGCGCGCCAGGATCGAGATCAAAAAGCTGAAGCAGCGAATCGGGCCACGGCCTGATTGATCACGATCACAGCCCCATCAAATCCAAAAATGTGACTTCCCAAGCCAATCTGGGTTGCACAAACGACAGCAATTGAACGCGTAGTCGCTCGAGTTTGCGAAACACTCGCTCATTCTTTTGGAGCCTCCAAAAGTGTTGCTGTAGCCAATTGATGAGCCAAAGCTGTTGCTCTCCATCAAGAGCCTCGGTGAGATCACGTGCGAGCGCAAGGGCTTCGATCGGTTGGGTTGGAAGGGAGTGCAAACGTCCCATCAGTTCGGATGAAACACGTAACCACTGCCTGACATGACCCAGTAGCGCACCTGGCGAACCACCAGCCATTGCAACCAACTCTGGCTGCATGAGCCCTTGCTTTACTGCCTCTTGGTCGACTTCAGCGGGCAAACGTTGGAGAACTGACTGCATGTCTTCAGCACTCAGCTGAGTCAATCGAATCAGCTGACAGCGCGAACGAATGGTTGAGAGCAGCCGTTCGGGAGCCGCTGAGAGCAGGATCAACACTCCATGGCCCGGTTCCTCAAGAGTTTTGAGCAAAGCATTGGCGGCGGCTTCCGCCATCGCTTCCGGCTCCTCGAGCACGACAAGGCCTCGCGACGACTCAAGCGGTTGCCGTGACAGGAAGCGGCTAATGTCTCGAATCTGATCCAACCTCACGAGGGGAGGGGTTCGCCGACTTACGCCCTCCTCCTCAGCTTCAGAGCGGGAGATCAAACGCCCCTGATGGCTGTAGCTGGGTTCGACCCAGAGGAGATCAGGGTGGTTGCGTTCTGCCAAGCGCCGCCTCTGGCGTTGGTTGCACTGGCCCTCACTGATCACACCCTCGAGGAAGCGAAGAACAGCTATGCGACGGCCAACGCCTTCTGGGCCTGCGAAAACATAGGCAGGGGCAAGGCGCCCTTGCGTCAGCGCTGCCTTTAGAAGGGTCACAGCCAGAGGCTGGCCCACCAGATCAGCGAACAGATCTTGCTCTTCGAGCAACACTTCACTCATCGATGCCAAGCCGCAGCTCGGATGAGTAAAGCGGTTTGAATCGCCTCGGCAACCTCCAAAATCGGACGGTCAGCCACAACCGACAGCCAACCATGTGCCTTAGC
>JASJLK010000069.1:0-62646 GCA_037620855.1 Synechococcus sp. ChBW.bin.23
CAACAAAATAGCGCCTGATTCAAATAAAACTAGCGGATTATTATTGGTATCGAGAACGGAATTATCTTTGATTGCTGGAAATTTCGCGAAGGGATTAATTGCCAGAAAATTATCATTTAGATGATGTCTATTAGCCAAAGAGACTTCTACGAGCTCATATGGAATACCCATTTCTTCCATATACCAATGGGGCATGGATGCACGTGTTTGTGGTCCGCCGTAAAGGATGATTGTCACCGCTGATAAAAAGATCGGTTGTTCTGCAATGCTAAGCGATGATTGATTTTGTCAAGGGGTTTGAGCTTTTGATAGGGACTGATTTTCATTTCCAGTTATCTTTGTAATGCGGATAAATCACTGCATGATTGTTGTATACATCGATACCCATTGATCTCAAAAGCTTTTTGGACGATTAGGATTCGATATGGCTAAAAGCGACCTTTTCTTTTTGTCCTAGATAGTAGGCAATGGCATCTAACACTTTTGTCCGTCCTTTTAAATCTTCTATTACGGCCCTTTTTTACATTTTTGATACCCGTTTGCACCATGCACTTTAATTATTGCGGATCGAATCATTTTCGCCTCTGTTTTGTATGTTGTTCCAGTCAGCACTCCTAATGTCCAGGCTGGGAATTTCAGCTCATAGCCGACCTCGTCTTTGATTTGAAGTCGACTAAACCAAAATTCGCTCATCCAGCTTAGTGATCGACCTCCTTGATACTTTTGCGCAAAGATCTCTTTCTGGGGTTATTTGAGCAGGCTGTCAAGGCTAATTGGAATAATAGGAGCTTTGTTTTCTGGCTTGTAATAGTCATGGAGTTTATCTTCTTTATCTATTGATATGAATTCATTCACGATGTGATCATGGATCACAGGTTTGAATTCTTTTGCTTTTTTGAAGACACTATTACTGACTTGCTAGTGGATCCTATCGCCCCTTCTTGGCTCGTTTTTGAGGCTTGACGCCACTTGTTCTTTGCTGGCTTTTGCGTGTCTGTTTACGGCCAATAGTGCAGTCCTTTCAGAGCAGAATCAGGCCTATAGGTTCTTCTGTAATTTCTGATTGATTAGGTTCTCGCTGAGTGTCCATAACTCTTGACCTAGTTGCTCATTTTTGCCTTCGTTGCTCGTTTTTGTTTCTTTAAATAGATGACGTCCGGGGCTGACCAACTGATTGCTCATGTATCGAAATCCACTCTGTTCGTAGATATCTCCATCTGCTAGTTCTGCAAGTAGCGCTCCTGCTTTTTGTAGTGTTTCCGTCAGTCTTAGTAAATCTCTTGCGACAAAAGTGAAGAGAGCCAAACCGATGGGATTATGTTTACGACTTGTTCGAAAAAATCCACCGCTACTTTTGGGAATTACCAGCCCCGGACTCCATGCCAGGACGGGTATTTCTTCTCCACTTTGCTTGAGTTGGTTGGCAAAATGTCGTGCCATCAGGATATTGCAGAGCTTGCTGTCTTTATAGGCTTTGTCGGCATCAAAGATTTTTGCCCGTTGAGCATGGCGATGCTTTCATGTGGCCTTAATCCGACGAGTGCTCCGAGTGTGGCGGGTTTGCCAACTCGTCCTCCTCCGCTAGCCGGATTGTGCACTTCTGAGCTTGTGATCACCAGCCTTGGCTTTTTACTTTTTTGTAGTAATGGCAATAAGCGCATGAGGATGAGTTGATGGGCAAGGTGATTGATGCAGAATGTTTCTTCGATTCCTTGTTTGGTGAATTGTGGGTTTTTAATTCCTACATTTTGAATCCCTGCATTGAGGATTAAGGTGTCGATCGGCTCATTGATCTGTAGGAGTCTGTTGCAACCAGTTTCAATCTCTTCAAGACTCTTAAGGTTAATTGATATTCCTTCTGCTGTTGTGTGCTCTGTTTTCCCTGATGAGAGGGTTTTAACTATTTCCGTGCATCGTTCTTTTGTGCGGCAGATGAGTATGAGTTGATGCCCCCTTTGCAGCAACTGTTTGCTTGCTTCTAGTCCGATGCCAGAACTTCCTCCTGTGATCAGGATTCGTCGCAATTGTTCGTGCTTCATTTAAGTATTTATTTGGCTATTGATTTGGCCATTGATTGTAATGTTAGGTTTTGGTATATCTATTGAGCGTTGCTGCAGGCTACTTGTTCATTCCTTATTTATGAATTTATTGCTATTGAATGCGCTCCCACCATGATGGCTTTAGGAATGTGTCTTCGCGGTCTGTTTCTATCAGGTCGCCGTTATTGAACTGATCAAAGTCATGGGGGTGAATGTCAAATCCTTTTTCTTTGGCAATATTGCATTGATCATCAACATCAGCGCACTGACTTGATGAGCAAAGCGCTTTCAAAGACGCATCTGCTTTTATCGCTTTGGCAAGTTCGATTACGGCCTGTGCTGACATTGGCTTTGCGTATGTTTCCCTACTTGTAGCGCCGATTTTTGCCGTTTGGGTTGCTTGATGGGAATTTTCGGTATGTATCTGTTTTCAACCTCTAACCCCTGTAGGCGCCGCTATTGATGGTGCTTAGCGTTTCGTTGCGTTGATAACGTTCGGCTTACGGTGTTGCTATGCCGAGGTCAGTCATTGTTTGGAAGCGATGAAAGGACTGCACTTGGCACTCTCGTCCTGCCATTCCTGAGTGCTGGCGTGGTCCTCGCCGACTCCATCTCTTCTTCGATGATTCAATTGCAAGTTGGTCAGCCGATTCGCGCGGCAGATGCATCGTTGTTGGCATCTGGCTGGTTGCCTTAACCCGACCACTCCATAGAGGGGCTTGAGCAAGATTCCTCTCGACCAACACTTTGGGCCCTCTCTTCCTGTTCTGATAAGGGAGTTGGCTTTTGTCGCTACAACTGTGCCCGTGATCGACAACGGCTTTCGGTGGTAACGGTTCAATCGCCGTCGTCTGATGTAATTTGATTGGTTCAGCGCTGGTGGATTGAATAATTTTTACCCAATGGCGTTTGTGAGCCTGAGCGTCCCCCAAAGATCGAAGACGCAAAAGATCACTCCGATCGCGATTAAGTCCCATGCGCGATGACGGATGGCCCAAGGAGCAAGAAAAATCTCAGCAATTCCATGAAGGGCTGTCCCTAGCGCTACGTACTCGAGCACGAGCAAACCATGTGCCAGCAGGAACAACCCACTTGCAGCGAAGCGCATCAACACTCGCCAGGAGGTAGACACAGCGTTTGAGAAACAGATTCAAACCTTACCGGTCTTTAATCAAGCCATGTTCTCCTCTCGCATTAATGGGTACTGTTGAGAAGAGTTGTTCCGGTGCACACGCCAATGGCCTCGTTGCCAGTTCCGGTTGAAGGTCCTCTTGAGCATGGGTTGCATCAGGATGGAAGGCGTTTAACGCCACAGCGCCGCCTTATTCTCGATCTTTTTGAACAAATTGGCGGGGGCACTCACCTCAGCGCTGAGGATGTCCACCGTTTGCTGGTCGATTCCAAGGCGCGGGTCTCTTTGGCGACGATCTACCGGACGTTGAGACTCTTGGTTGAAATGGGGTTTCTGCAAGAGCTGGAACTCAGTGATGGGGGGCGTCGTTTTGAGCTTTCAAGCGGTGATCATGGCGATCATCATCATTTGATTTGTGTTCGCTGCGGCCGCACCGAAGAATTTGAAAGCACCTCGGTTCTAGAGGCTGGCCGTGAGGCAGCCAAGCGTTTCAACTTTGAATTGATTGAATCGAGTTTGAACGTTCGAGCCGTTTGTCCCAATTGCCTTTGATTATTGATCGCTTGTTGGATGCTCTGAACAGGGCATCCAGAAGTCACCCATCGCGTGGACACCTTTGCAGCCTTGAGCGACGGCCTGTGCTTCTGCTTCGGCCCTGGTGGGGTAAGCCATGAACCTTGGTTCATTACCTTCCTGATCTTGGTTTGGCTGGCCATGGTTATGACCGCTGTGGTCCGTTGTGTTCTTACCTAATTGCACGAGGCCCATGCTCATCGGTCCTGCTGTCCAAACGCCCATGGTGTTAACCCCGATCGCCAGCAGTCCCATCCCTACGACCGACAGGTTGATCACGCCCATCGCAACGATCCCGATCGAGACAACTCCCATTGGAACCACCCCGATACAAATCACCCCCATTGGCACAACTCCGATGGAGACCGTTCCAAGCGGAGCAATTCCGATTGCGAATTTCTTTGGCTTCGTGCCGCAATGTCCCCCGCTGGGTTTTGGGTCTGAATCAATCATTGATTAATTATTACTGCTCTTGTGGCAAGCAGAAGGTTCCGTCAATCTGGTGAGTATGGACCTTTCTGGCGTTTCAGGCTTTCACGAAATTATCGTTCTCACGCCCCGCGGATTCGAGGAGGGGTTGGACGCGGTCATGGCTGTACGGGAACAACGCACAGTTCTGCTCAACCTCTCAGAGATGGAGGCGAAACTTGCTCAGCGCACTGCTGACTTCGTTTCAGGGGGCGTCTACGCCCTACAGGGTCAAGAGCGACGCGTGGGAGAGCGGGTGTTGTTATTCGCGCCGAGCTCTGTTGATATCGATCAGCTCAGTTGAGGGCTCCACTACAGCTTGAGCCACCTCCAGCAGTGCATCCGAAACAGTGAGCGCGAACAGCAATGGGTTGGTTGTTGACTGATTCAGTTTGATGCAGGAGCTCATCAAGGTTCTTTGGACCAGAACGCACTGGAATGCCTAGCTGTTGATTGAAATCGCAGTCGAACAGGGTTCCGGTCCAGCTGACACTGATTAAGCTTCTGCACATTACTGAGTTGAGGTTGTTGTCACGATGAGCTTGATGGAGCAAAGAGTAATAAGTCTCTAGCTCACCCTGAGCTTTCAACGTTTGAGCAAATCTCTGGATTGGCATGTTTGTGATTGTTAATAATCTACTGAAATGAATGCCATGATTTTGCAATAACTTTTCGCGATACAGGAGTTCCAGTTCACCTTGCTCCGGTGGCAGTTGTGCGCCTGAAGGATTAAACACTAAATCTAGTTCAAGCTTGCTATTGGGCAGTCCGTAACCCAGTGCATTTAAGCTTTGTAGTCCAGAAATACTGCGCTGAAAAACACCTAGACCTCGTTGATTATCCACTCGCTCCTCTTCAAAACAAGGCAAAGAGGCAACGACTTTCACTCCTTCATTGGCTAAAAATGCAGCCAAGTCTTCTTGGCCAGGTTCTTGCAGGATTGTGAGGTTGCAGCGATCAATGACTTGAACGCCAAGGCCCCTTGCATCGTGCACGAGTGATCGGAATTGGGGATGCAATTCTGGAGCTCCACCGGTTAAGTCAAGGCAGTTGAGTTTCAGCCTCTGGAGAACCTTGGGAATGAGATTGATCTGCTCTTCTTCCATCATTTCCGTCCGCCACGGTCCCGCATTCACATGACAATGGCTGCAGCTTTGATTGCAGCGGTAACCGATATTGACTTGAAGCGTTTCAAGTTCGCCACGGTTCAGTGCAGGGAATCCGTTTGCGCTTTGTTGGCTTTGCTGCTCAGTCGCTGGGGAGATGGAGGTCAAGGTTAAGGGCGTAGAGGAGTGCTTACTAGTACTTATGTGATTAAAACTCTATCTTTGGACAGCAGAGACTTGGGTGTGGAACCAGGCACATCTTGGTTTTAAGAACGCTCTGCTGAAGCCCTGCTGTTTTGATACAAAGCGCTGATGTGTTCAACACCCTTTCTTGCTTTGAGCTTTTAATGCATTAATCAGGCAAGGAATTAATGAGGCAACGTTTTAAACCAGTCCACGTACTCTTCTGGTCCTCCCTTCACGAGGCAGTCAAAACGGAGTGGGTCGTCTGGATCGCTGATTCCTGACAGCTGGCTGTCGCTCAAATTGGGGCGATCGACTTCACCATGGCTGCTGTCAACAAGAACAACATGGGCTGGGCGGTTATAGCTTGTGCCTAGTTGTTGAAGAAGGGTCAGAAATCCTCTGTCACTTCCTCCTCGCAGCCAACCATCACCTGATGGACAAGGCGTGGACGTCACGGTGTCACCAACTCCAACCAGCATGGGAATGGCATCCTGTTCAATGCGCTGATGACAAAGATCAAGAAGGGCTTGATGGTCATGAGGGGCGGTGCGCACATTGAACGTGTCACCGAGTGGCGCTGTTCCGGTTTTCTGAGCGATGTGGCGATTGATGAGCACCAGCAATCCCACTTCTTTAATGGCTCCCTTCAGCATGAATTGGATATCAGTGGTTCCCACATCTCCAGTTTCTGACGGTTTGATTCTTTCCTGACCAGTGGAATCGTGTCCCAGGTTTGGAGCGACGTGTAGAAAAAATGATCTGGGTAGTCCAGCCGCTGTTGCGTCTGACATCAGGGAATCCATTAAATTGGACAACATCAATTGCAGCTGTCTCTGCCGCACTACATCTCCTTTGATCCTGCTGAATAGACTGTTTAGGTTGATGGTTGGAGAGACCTGGGTGTCAAGAATCGCGAGCTTGAGCTCTTCTTCGAGTGCTTGTCCCTGCAACTCTGGTAAGACTTGACTCAGCTTTAAGCGCAACAGATCTCCCATCCGTTGAGGTACGGATTCCAGAAAGCTCATTTCCTCATCGCTCACACCCGGGTGTGAGACGACTCCAAATCGATCTTGAAATTGAACCCCACCCGCGGCAAGTCCCGGTAGGTATAGGCCCTCGCGTTGTGCCTTCTCGTTGTCGCCTAAAGCTTGTTCAACAAGTCGGTTCACACCACGGCGGCCCTCGTGCTCTCCGTTGGTCAGCACGCTGAAATGATTTTGCATGCCTGCCGCAGCCTTCACGTAGTCAGCGCGAAGACTGCGCGTGAGCGGATCTTTAACGAGGGGCATGCAAACTCCGTCGAGGTCTTGCACGATCAGCAAGTCTCTCTCCGCCCTCATTTCGTCGCGCAGTGCATCAAGGCTTAGTGGTGCCATTGTTGAAACGATGTCCTTGCAGGGGTTTTGGAAGGGGTTTATAGCGAGATGAGGTGGGGTACGCAGATCTCCTATCTGGGTTAAGTGGTTTTCAATTCTGTTCCATTGAGGAGACAATTCACGCTGGTGCCATGGCTTTTCGATGGGGGGACGACGTTCAACGTGTTCGATCGTTGCTTGGATTGATGGATATGGGGCTAGATCGATGTGGTGAAACCACAAAGGCAAGTAGGCCAAATTGGCCTGAATGGGGCAATCTGCTGCTCCCCAGACGTTCCTAACCAAGGGGTTGATCGGTCTCTAATTGGCGGTCTAGTTCTTTCATGAGACGCGGAAATTTTTTCTCTCGATGGCTGGGGACAAACAGGGCTATCGACAGAGTTGAGTTGGCAGACTGTAACCACTGGCTGGTTAAATCTTTATTCCCAATTGTTTTGATGTCGTCGCTGTATTGTTCTGCTTAATACAAGAGAATTGTCCCGCTTTGAAAGAGCTTAAGTGATTCTCCATTTGGCATTGGAATGTTCGAATCTATGAGTACTGGTAGCTTTGCGAATGGATTAATTGTAAGGAATTCTGCCTGTAGGTTTTCGCCTTCATGGCGATTAAACTCAATTAATGAATAGGAGATCTTTTCCTTCCATGTACCAACGAGGCAGGCTTGCTCGCGTTCTTGATCCTCTGAATAGCATCAACAGGATGGAATCGTCCTCTGATCGTCGTAAAGTCTGGTGCGGTTTCGTGAGGGAGACCCCATCACTATCAAAATTCTTATTTTGCGTGTCATAGCAAAAATCAATGGATGGAGATGGAGTCCATCGATTGGTCCTCTGAGTATGAGGTTGTTGTGAATAGATCTCGCGAGTGGAGAGTTCTTTAGTTGTTGATCGGTTTAAAACTAATGTGTAGTATCTGTTTTGATCGAAGCAATATTTTCTGATTTATAATGATTCTGCGAAGGATCATGATGAATCCTTTTCTTTGATTTCTGAACGGCGAAGGCTTTCCCTTCCTTGTTTGTTTCTATTCTTTATGCAATTTTAATCTTTGCTTGGAATCTGCGCCTTTGGCGTGTCAATGTCAAGGCACGAGAAGCCTTTAGCTGCCTTGCAAGCGGTGATTTGGGGGCAAGATAATTTCAGCTCCACTCTCTTCGTTCCAGTTGCGGAGCTTGCTCGGGCCCCGTGTGGGTTCTCATCTCGAACATCGCGACTAGCCAGGCCTTCTTTAGTGTTGAGGTGTGCAAAGTGGTTGGTTGATGGTGAAGGTGCTGGATAGCAACTCATTTTTTTCACCGTCTCTTGATCGGGACGCCATCCACCGCCGAATTTTGGAGCTGGAAAAAGGCAAGGTTGGCCTCTATAGCGTGGGCCTCTATCCCGCCTCCCTGGCTTACAACTGCGCCATGCAGAAAAACAGTGAGGGTCACCTTTTGCTGGCTCCTCGCCCAGGTCGGGACTTGCTTGGCGCGTTCCCCAACGATGTGATTGAAGGCATGGATGAAGTCCATGTTGCAACGATTGAGGCAATGGCTACGCACGAGCTTGCTGGCAAGCGTGTGACCAACTCGTTAGCAGACCTGCTCATGCGTTGTGAGCTGGTGATCCTCAGTGCTAACAGCAATCACGTTGAGGATGATCTGCGAGAGGCTTGCCGGCTGCGTGCGGAGCTCAACAGAGAACAGGTGGTGATCGCTTGTCTTGCAGGCTCCTTTGGTCACGACCAAATTGCCAATGAGTCTTATGTTCTTTGCGAAAAAGAGCCCAATTTGGCTTTTTTCTCAGGCTTTCATCGTCATGGAGCCTTGCGAAATCCTCTTGATAGTTTCACGGCCAATTTTTGTCATCCCAATGCTTTAACGGCTTTGTTGGGTGCGCGTTTGCTTGATCGTCTGTCTCCAAATATTCAGGTTTCACCTGGTGTTCACAACGTGGAGGGCCAATACATCAAAGCGGCTAAAAACATGGCATCTGTGTTTGCAGGCTTTGGCTATTCATTTCACAAACAAAATCCAGGCGTTCTGCCTACCTTGCTGACTCTGCTCTTGGATCAATGCCTGGATCAGGCCGCCACGGTGTCGATGGCACGACGCGATCGTCAACGGCTTTACAATCGACAGCCGTTTTCACTTACTGAACTGGGATATGGGGTCCCGAGAATTGAAGCGGCCCTTATGCGTGAGGGGGACATGGAGAAGGTTCGAGACCATACCTTTGCCCAGCTCACGGCGATGGTTGCTGATGTGCGAGGCAGCATGATGATGCCTGTTTCGGGTAAGCCAACGCGGAATTTTCAGGTTGGTCAGGTGCTCTCAGACCATATGCGTCTTGAGCAGCGCTGTCCTGAAAGCATGGAGGAATTGGAAGGGTGGTGTGAAGCTGCCGGTTTACGCAAGGGTGGATTAGAGGGATTGAAGGCGTTGCGTTATTGGCCGCAAATTGCACGTAAATATTCAATCCCGGTTCATGATGCATCCATGATTAATTTGCTCTATATGGCTATTTATGGGCGACAAGCAACTAAAGATGTTGCTTTTTCAGTCATGACAGATAGCCGCCAATTGTCTACTTACTGCCAGGAATCTGTGCGACCCACCCATAGCCGTCGTTACGCAGAGGCTTTGCAGAATCTGGATATGTCTGAAGCCATGGATCTCATTGTTAATGCCGTGATCGCTGATAACGCTCAACGCTTGATTCGAGGCGATTCAGGCCTCGAGGATATCGAAGTTGATGATGATCCTCCTGCCTACCTCCGTGCCATGAATGTGATTGAAAATGCGCTTTAATCAATCATGATCAGTTTATTGGCAACAGATTTATAGGGATCAGGATCACAACTCAGAACAATGACCTGTAGTCCCCTTGAGATGGCTTGTTGCAACATCTCTAAGACTCCCTGTAAGCGTTGAGCATCAGTGTTGACGAAGGCGTCGTCGAAGAGCAGGGGAAGGCATCCTCCATGTCGTTCTTTGAGGGTGTCAGCAATAGCGATACGCAGAGCGGCATTCAGCTGTTCTTTCATTCCACCGCTCAGCTGGTCAAATGAAAAGAGAGTTCCCTCACGCTGTAGACCTAGTTGCTGCAGGCCATCCTGCGGGTCATAACGGATTGAACAGCTGTCTGCTGGGTTTCTCAGCAAGGGTTGAAGGACTTGATTAATGTTGTGTTTCAAAGGAGTGGAATAGCGCTGAGAGAGATCACTGCGAGCTTGTTGAAAACGCTGAAGTAGATGGCTACGGGCGCGGACCAAGAGTGCTTCTTGCTGTTCAGCTTTAGTTGCTAATTCAAGCTTTGCTGAAGTTTCGGCCACTGCTGAGTGGAGATCACTTTGTCCTAGAGAGTCGCATCGTTCTAGGAGTGCACCTCGCTGGATTCCAAGCTCATGACGTTGTTCGGTGAGCTGATGTTCCAGGCGATCATTCGTCTCTAATTCTAGTTTTGGATCGCTTTTCCCTTGGTATTGGCTAAGTCGCTGAAGGGCATGAATATGGACTTTCAATGTCAGCTGTTGAGATGTCAGGGCTTCGATTGATTTAGCTAGTTGTTCCTGAGACCCCACCTCTTGTTCAAGCGATTGATGTTGCTTTAAGCGTTGCTCTTGCTCTGCTTTAAGACGCTCTTGCTGGAGGCGCTTTTGCTGCCAATTTGTCTGTTGTGCATTGTGCTGAACTTCAAGTCGGCGAACTTGTTTTTGGTGGGTTTCGCTCTCATCTTTCAACGTTCTGTAGCGAATTCGGCATTGTTCCAGTTCATTCTCATGATCTGAATCTTGTTTCAGATCTCTGGATGGAAGGCCTTGATTGAGTGCCCCCAACTGGAGGCGTAACTCCCCGAGGGTGGGAGCTTTTTGGCCGGGAGGAGGGACGAGTTGTTTGAGTTGGGCTTTTAAGAGTTCTTGTTGTTGGAGGAGAAGGTTGCGTTGTTCGCTGCGTTGTTGAGCCTCCTCGAGCGAGTTTGCGTTCCACAGTTTCAATCCAGCCTTTAAAGCGATTTGAAGAGACTTTTGTGTGTGCTCGAGTGAAGCAAGTCCTGTGCCTTCACCGGGGCTGATCTTTAGGCGCATATGTTCTCCAACATCAATGCGGAAGACACCTGTTTGATCACATGATTCACCTTCCTTTAGATGTGACCCCTCAATAGAAATGGTCTGATCTGCAGATTCCACCAGGACTGTGGAGGCCATGCTTTCGATACGGATGACTACGGCCCGAAGCTCCTCTTGAGTTTTGTTCAGTTGTTGAAGGTCTTGGGCGCTTCCGCCCTCGACCTTTTTGAATGCCGCGATGAGTTGTTTTTGTTGGTCGGTTAAGCGTTGGCGCTCCTCATCTTGGCGAATAAGCCTTTCAAGACGCTGTTGAAGTTCATCGCGGTCCTTTCGTTGTCTCAGCAAGAGACCCTGTTCTTCCAGGTTCTGTTTTTGTTCCTCGAGTGTTGCCGTCCGCTGCTGTGCCTCTTTGATTTCGTTGCTTGCCGCGTTGCAGGTCGCCTCAAAGTCTTTGAGTTCACGCTCCAAGTTGGCCAGGTTGTGTCCACAGGCCGTGCTGTCAGCCAACAGCTTGCGAAGAGTGGTGCTGGTTTTTTCTAATTGCTGTTGTTGGAGAGTGAGTGGCTTCAATTGTTGAAGCGCTTCTTGCAGTTGAATCAATCGTTGGCGCTGCCGTCGCAGCTCCGGTAACCGCTCAAGTTCCAGGTTGCTCAGCTTCGCTTCAACCCGATCGAGTTCCGCACATGACAGCTCAAACGCCTGTAGTTGCTCAAGGCTTTCTGTGTGACGTTCGTTGGCTGCTTTAAGAGCCTCTTGACGTCTCCAAAGCTCGCTTTGTTGACGGACGCCTCGCGTGCTCATGCTTTCAGACACGAGCCGTTCGAGTTGGGAGTGAACCCTTTGATCCAATGGCGATTGCAACGATTGCTCAGCCTGTTGTTCCAAGCATTCGATCAAATTATTGAGGTCGTAATGGTCATGGCTAAGGCTCAGCAAGTCGCGACCCGATTCACCCTGCTTCACCCAAAGATGGGCCCAGCGGCTTGGCAATGTTTTATTCACTTGCCTGCTGTTAAGGATCTCGTCAACGCCGAGTAGGTGGGCTAGTTGATCCTCAGCTGCTGATCCAATCAGGGCTAGGTTTCCTTTGGATTCCAATTGGGTGGTGCCACTAGGACCGCTGAAGCGTTTGAGAAGGGTCCAGTGCTGTTCGCTGGCTTCAAATTCCAGTTTGATTTGGGGATGGCCGGCATGGAGCTGGGAGCGCAGGTCCTGCGCTGCTGTCCCACTGGATGCAGCACGCACAAACAGCGTTCGATGTAGAGCCTCGACCAAAGAACTTTTGCCGCTTTCATTGGCTCCGCCAATGACCGTTAACCCTGGAGCAAAGTCCAGAACCAGTTCTTGATGGCGGCGAACGCTGGTGAACTCACTGCGAATCAGCCGCATGAAGCCTCCTGATCCTCGGCCTCTTCCAGCACAATCCTGTGCAGCTCGAGCATCGCTTGTTCGAGCATGGCTCGATCGATGCCGTTCTGTTCAGGACCTGGGGCGGTGTTGTCATCGAGCTCAGTCGCAAGATCTTTGCTGATGCCTTTAATCAAGGGCGCATCGTCGCGTTGCAGAAAGGTTTGAAATTCTCCTGGTTCCGGTCTCCGATGGGGCATCCCGCGGATTCTGACGTGGAGGAGTTGTTGTTCTAAATCTTGCAAGTGCTGTTGCAGCTGTTGGTGCCCTTGAAAAGACAGTTGCCCGCTTAGCTCAATTCTCAAAAGATCTTTGCCTACCTTTCGCTTTACACAGGATTCAATCGTTTCTTTGAGACGCTGAAGATCAGCCCCACTACTTACTTTGGCTTCGATCCTGTGCCACTTAATGGCACCTGTTGCAATCGGAGTGACCTCTGGAGTTTGTTGCCGTTTCAGGTCAACAAGAAGTGCTTGTGAACGTTGATCATCATCACTTGTGGGAAAACGATCGGGTTCAGGAGTGCCGCAATACCAAGCGCGCGGGGTCAGTTGGGTTAGAGCATGCCAATCACCCAGAGCGATGTAGTCCACCTCCTCTTCAGGCCATCGATTGTGATGCAATTGGTTAACCTGCTCTTCTGCACCAAAACCTTGTACGGAGCCATGGGCGAGTACGACCCTGGGTAGATCGTGGGGCAAGGAACTCCAGTTCAGGGATTCCAGCCAATCCGCAGGGCTACGACTGTCTCTTTGGCGCAGTAACGGGCAAGGGAGCAGGACCATTTCTGCAATAACCTGAGGCTCTGGTTGAAGCAAGAGCTGCAAATTGGGGCAGCGTTCCCTCATCTGACGTTGTACATCTCGGCGCTTCCAGATGCCACCGGCTCCTCCATGGTCATGGTTTCCAGGAATCACAAGCACAGGGCAGGTGATCGAAGCGATTGCTTCCATCACTTCCATCACCACCGCTGGAGCCACAGTGCTCGAGTCGAATAAATCGCCTGCCACCATCACGGCATCCACGTTTCGCTCGCTTGCTGTTGCAGCGATACGTGAAACGGTATTGACGCGTTCTTGCTGAAGTCGGGCTCTTTTTTGAGGATCCTCAATCCAGTGATAGGGCTTGCCGATTTGCCAGTCAGCAGTGTGAAGAAAACGTGGCAACGTTGCTGAGCGGGTGTTCTGAACCCATGCTGCCGCTTCCCGGCTATTTTTCCGCACACTCAGCGCTGGCGGATCAGCTGATACACGGCATTGTTTCGTCCTGAGTCTCATGCGATTCGTCATGGCCGATGCCAATACCAGGCTTTATCCATCGCTTGACGCGATCGCAGGAATGTTTCATCCGCCCGAGCAAATCACCTCGATTGACACGCTGGGATCTGGAAACGTGAATGACACGTTTTTGGTGTCCCTGGCTGGGGATGCGGATTGTCGGGCCTTCGTGATGCAGCGTCTGAATACAAGCGTGTTCGAAAAGCCTGAGCTGGTCATGCGCAATTTGCTTGCGCTAGGCACGCATGTACAACAACGTTTGGCTACCGATCCTCCTGAATTGGCTGGACGGCGTTGGGAGATTCCAAAGGTTCTCCCAACGCGCGATAAAGAAGCCAATTGGGTTGAGCACAACGGAGAGTTTTGGCGATCGATCTCCTACATCGGAGCTGCAACCACGAGTGATGTGATCCGTGATGGTGGGCATGCGCGAGAGGTGGGTTATGGATTGGGGATGTTCCATCACCTCATCAGTGATTTACCGATTTGCGACTTAGCAGACACCCTGGAAGGCTTTCACATCACTCCGAGCTACCTCAAGCATTACGACACTGTTTGCCGCCGTCAATCCGAGAGGATTGAGAAGCGGTTATCGCTCGATCCGCAGCTGAAACGTGCGATTGATTTCGTGGAACGCCGCCGCGACTATGTGGATGTGTTGGAAGTTGCCTGCGCTCGCGGCGAACTGCAACGCCGACCGATTCATGGAGACCCCAAAATCAACAATGTGATGCTCGATGAGCACACTGGACGTGCAGTGGGATTGATTGATCTCGATACGGTCAAGCCCGGTTTGGTTCACTACGACATCGGTGATTGCCTGCGATCTTGTTGCAATCCTCTTGGAGAAGAGACCTTGCGGGTTGAGTTAGTGACGTTCGATCTCAACCTCTGTCGGGCGATTCTTGAGGGATATCTCACGATGGGTCGATCCTTTCTTTCTGACCAGGATTTTCGCTATCTACCAGACTGCATTCGTCTGATTCCGTTTGAGCTTGGGTTGCGCTTTTTAACTGACTACCTGGATGGCGATCGTTACTTCCGAACAGATCGACCCTCTCACAATTTGGATCGAGCCCTGGTGCAATTTGCGCTGACCCAATCGATCGAAGCTCAAGAGGATGACCTCCAGCTCATGATTCGCGAACTTTCAGGAGCGAGCTGAAATGTCGCGCCATCCCGTGATGGTCCAGCAGGTTTGCCCGCTCCTTCCTCAAGACCCCCAAGAATCCCCTGATCTCCTTCTTAGTGCTGAGTTTGTCTGGCGTGAGGGGGGCATTCTCGAACTCAGCTATAACCTTCGGCCGGCACAGCGCGATGGAGATTTGCTTGCCGTTTCGCTGCCTTCGATAGAGCCATCGTCCGTTCGAATGCATGGTGATCGCCGCGATGAACTTTGGAAGCACAGTTGCTTTGAGGCGTTCATCGGTGTGCCTGGCTCTCAGCAGTACTGGGAATTCAACGTATCGCCCTTAGGTCACTGGAACCTTTACTGCTTTGAGAGCTATCGACACGGTGGCTCTGGGTTGGTTCAGACCTTGCCACCATCAGTATCCGTGCGTCTAACGCGACAGGACTGCCGTTGTGATGTGGTTTTGGATTTACGTCCCTGGTGGCCGATTGAGGGCATGCCAGAGCTCGGTTTGACGATGGTTGTGGAGGAAATCAATGGTCGTCTCAGCTACTGGGCTCTTTCCCATCCAGGAGACGCTGCAGATTTTCATGACCGTCGCAGCTTTCTGATCTGTTGATGGATCGTCCACGATTTTGATGATGATTTCAGTCCTCCGCCTACTGATCTGTCTTCCCCTGCTGGTGGTCCCCCTGGCCTTTGGCTGTAGGCGCTCGCCGGCACTCCAGTCCACCCAGAATCAACAGCAGGACGTTTCTGAACAGGACGTTCTTGAACAGCTTGAACCAGCTGATCCTCCGCTTCCGGCGCTCCCTACAAGGTCAGATCTTCCCCGCTCTCCATCAGGAGCGCACTATCCGCTGTTTCTGCCCAACCCAGATCAGCTGGCTCCATTGTTGGCGGGCATTGAGCTTGCCATTCGTAACCCCGAGGTCTCTTCAGAGGCCATTACCTCCATTGCTCATCAGCAGCAGGTGATCTATAGGGTGTTGTCTCATCGCTCTGATCTCGCCGACCAGGTGCGATCCAAGCTTGATGATCGTTGGCGCTGGGTGTTTGATCAGCACATCTCAGCTCGTCGCTCGTTTCTTGCCATGCATCGTGGCCCGGCTTCGTCCAGGCTTCCTGCTTGGCGTATCCAGACTCCGGCTCCTCCCGATCAATTGCTCAAGGCTTATCGAAGTGCTTCAGCCTCCACAGGGATTGATTGGGAGGTGCTGGCTGCTGTGAATTTGGTCGAAACGGGAATGGGGCGCATTGATGGCATTTCCGTTGCCAATGCTCAAGGGCCGATGCAATTCCTACCCACGACCTGGACGGAGCCTGGGATTGGCCGTGGTGGTGACATTCGTGATCCTTGGGATGCCATCCATGCTGCTGCGCGTTATTTGGTTCGTCGTGGTGGCCTTCAGGACATCCGAAAAGGACTCTGGGGGTACAACAACAGCGATCACTACGGCAAGGCTGTGGTTCATTACGCCGACCTGTTGAAACGGGATCCTTTCGCTTATCGCGGTTTGTATCACTGGCAAATTCACTACGCATCTTCAGCCGGTGATCTCTGGCTTCATGAGGGGTACAACCAGCCACAGCCCACCGACGTCTTGCAGTATTTGCGTCAGAACCCGCACAGCCGTCCTGCAGGTTGAGGGCTAGAGACTGGCGTGATCGCCTCCGACCTCTACGATTCCGATCAGATGAAGGCTGAGCTCTTTGGCGAAGGAACTGACGCATCGGGCCGATGAGCTCAAGACCCTTGGCTGGTCAACGGATGACGTGGCTCGATACTCCGAGCTTTGGGACTATCGACAGCGTTGGGGAGCAATGAATCTCGAACGGGAGGATCGTTTGTTTCTGCGTAAGGCTGAAGCCGTACTCCCTGCGATTGTTTCGGGCAAGGCTGCAGCGAAAAAGCCGATCAAAGAAAAGTCGTATTACCGCTGGATCTGTTTTCACTTGGAGGCGATGGATGCGGCTGAGGGCGGTTACGCCTTGCCCCAAGGGTCCCGTGGCGCATGGCCGATCTTGTTGGAGGAGGAAAGACGTTTGCTCGATTACTACCAGCCAGTTCTCGGCCTTCCCGACACGATCAAAGCCAAAGCGTTTGATGCGGTCCGGGAAGAATTAGCAGCACAGGCTGGCCCTCTTGCGGCTGCAGATGGTCAGACGAAGAATTACGACTTCATGTCTGCGTTAAAAGAACTCAAGGAACAAGAGAACAGCAAGTGGCGTCATCTGCGCGAGCAAGAGGGTGACCTGCCCTATCCGGTGCTCAGTGCGGAAGCGGCAGGATCTTTCCGATCGGAAGTGCGCAGTCGTTTTGGTCCCCTGATGCGTGAGACGCTTCCATCCCTTGTGGAGACTGAAAAACCGGCACCTGACGACAATTGGAAGCCTTTAACGGAAGTTGCGAGCTAGAACGGAGTTATCCGTATTTCGGCCGTGACATCACAACGTTTCGAGACCCTTCAGTTGCACGCTGGTCAGGTTCCTGACCCCACGACAAATTCTCGGGCGGTCCCGATCTACCAGACCAGCTCGTACGTGTTCAATAACGCTGAACATGGCGCAAATCTGTTTGGGTTGAAGGAATTCGGGAACATTTACACCCGTTTGATGAATCCCACCACGGATGTCTTTGAAAAGCGCGTTGCAGCACTGGAGGGTGGGGTAGCTGCCGTCGCCACCGCCTCAGGCCAGTCGGCTCAGTTTTTGGCGATTACCAACTGCATGCAGGCAGGGGACAATTTTGTTTCCACATCCTTTCTATACGGCGGAACTTACAACCAGTTCAAGGTCCAATTCCCGCGCCTAGGGATTCAGGTCAAGTTTGCCGATGGCGACGATGTCGCTAGTTTCGCTGCGCAGATTGATGAAAACACCAAGGCGATCTATGTGGAAGCGATGGGTAATCCCCGCTTCAACATTCCAGACTTCGCCGGCCTCTCTGCACTTGCTAAAGAACGCGGCATCCCTCTGATTGTCGACAACACACTTGGAGCAGCAGGAGCCTTGATTCGACCCATTGAGCATGGCGCCGATGTGGTGGTGGAGAGCGCCACGAAATGGATTGGTGGACATGGAACCAGTCTTGGTGGGGTGATTGTTGATGCTGGAACTTTTAACTGGGGCAATGGCAAGTTTCCGTTGATGAGTCAGCCGAGCGCTGCTTATCACGGACTTGTTCACTGGGATGCCTTCGGTTTCGGCAGTGACATCTGCAAAATGCTGGGGTTACCTGATGAACGCAATATCGCGTTTGCGCTAAGGGCAAGGGTGGAATGTCTCCGCGATTGGGGACCGGCCATCAGCCCCTTCAACAGCTTTTTGTTGCTGCAAGGCTTAGAAACACTGAGCTTGCGCGTGGAGAGGCATGCGCAAAATGCGATGGCGTTGGCGATTTGGTTGCAGGAGCATTCCAGTGTTGCCCATGTGAGCTATCCCGGATTACCAAGCGACCCGTATCACACAATTGCCAAGCGTTATCTCACGGACCGTGGGATGGGCTGCATGCTGATGTTCTCTCTTAAGGGTGGTTACGACGATGCGGTGCGTTTTATCGACAGCCTCAAGCTGGCGAGCCATCTAGCGAATGTTGGCGACTCCAAGACGCTGGTGATTCATCCAGCCTCCACGACCCATCAGCAGCTCAGTGCTGATGAACAAGCCTCGGCTGGCGTGACTCCCACCATGGTGCGGGTGTCTGTGGGTTTGGAACACATCGACGACATCAAGGCTGATTTTGAGCAGGCTCTGGCTATCTGAGTTGGGGACAGGCGGTTGGTCATTTGGAGCCCAAGGCCAAGGTGATCGACCGCCGTGGCGATGTTCAGAACAACCAAGCATTTGACTCACTCCTCGTGAGTTCATAGGCATGAGCCGTGGCTACGTTGAACAGATAACACCTTGCATAAAAAGGGAGCTCGTCATTGCACATATGATGAATCAAACTCAGTCAGTGGAAGGGATCTGAGCTGATGGCACTGATTCTTCCTAGGAATTATCACAAGATCACCGCTGTTGAACGGAATCGGATCTCTTGGATTGAACCCGAGCAAGCCGAGCGTCAAGACATTCGGCCCTTGCGCATTGGCATTCTCAACATCATGCCTTTGGGGAAGCAGTACGAATTCAACCTGCTGCATCCCCTAGGTCTCTCGGTTCTTCAGATTGAACCGATCTGGATTCGCCTCCAATCTCATGCGTACCGAAGCTGGGATCAAGACCATCTCAACCAGCACTACGTGAGCTGGGACGAGGCTCAGTCCCAGCATCCATTGGATGGATTAATCATCACCGGTGCTCCAGTGGAACACTTGCCGTTTGAGGATGTCACCTATTGGCCCGAATTGGTTGAGCTGATCAACGAGGCGCGTCACTCTTGTGCCAGCACTCTCGGTCTCTGTTGGGCTGGGTTTGCTCTGGCTTATCTCGCGGGAGTTAACAAGGTCACGTTCGATCGGAAATTGTTTGGGGTGTTTCCGATGAGAAGTCTTGTGCCTGGTCATTCCCTCATGGGAACCCAGGATGATCAATTTCTTTGTCCCCAAAGCCGTCATGCGGGATTACCAGACGCGGCGATGGAATCGGCGCAACGCCAGGGTCGATTGAGGCTCCTCGCCCATGGCGAGAAAGTGGGTTACACCATTTTTGAGACGCCAGATCAGCGTCAGCTCATGCATCTAGGCCATCCCGAGTACAACGTTGGGAGGTTGCAGGGGGAAATGGAGCGCGATCTCGCCCGTGGCGATGTTCCGCCGCCGGAAAATTTTGACTCTGACCACCCGAGAACGCTGTGGCGTTCCCATCGCAATTTGCTATTTCAGCAGTGGTTATGGTTCTGCTACCACCGCGTTAGCCTTCAGTCCTGAACAGGACAGGCTGACTTTTGAGTTGGTGTTTCAATCGGCGTTGGTTCGATTGGCCGCTGAGCAGCATCGCGATTGAGTTCTCGCTCCAAGGCTGCAATGCGTCTCTCTCTAAGGCAGTGACGACAGCCTCCTGTTGTTTGGAGATGCTTCTCAGGCGTAATGCTGATCAGTTGGACAGGATGGTGGTTGCAGCGAATTTTGACCGGGCTCTTGTAGCTGCGGTATTTGATCTCTGAGTAATCGAAGTGATCACCGAATCGCTCACGCGCTCGTTTGAGAAATTCTGATTCCGTGATACGAGCTCCCATGAGAAGAATGTATGGGGTGTTGCCTCAAAGTTTTCGTCTCTGTTATGGCTCGTTACTGGTTTGCTTCAGGCAAGACCCACGATCGATGAGCTGGAACCATCGCGTTGGCTGGCTTGAATCGCAGGCTTCGGCTTACTGGTTTGACCAATGTCAGGAACAGATTGCCTGGGAACAGCCCCAAGTGCGGGTGTATGGCAAGGTTCACCGTGTGCCGAGATTGTCGGCTTTTCTCGCGGATGGTTCGGTGTCATACCGCTATAGCGGTGTGATTCATCGCGGGCAGGGTTGGCCCGACTGGTTTATGCCCTTGCTTGAGCAGGTGAATGAGACTTGTTCTGCCCAATTCAATGGTTGCCTGTTCAATCTCTATCGGGATGGAGACGACCGCATGGGGTGGCATGCCGATGACGAACCGGAGATTGATGCCAGATGTCCAATCGCATCACTTTCTTTTGGTGCCACCAGGGCGTTGCAATTTCGTCATCGCCAGAGCCGGAGCCGAGAGGAACTAGCCCTCGCGGATGGGGATTTGCTGGTGATGAAACCTGATTGCCAACGGTTATGGATGCACGCCCTTCCGGTTCGCAAGAGGGTACGTACGCCAAGGTTGAACCTCACATTCCGAGTCTTTCTCCCAATGTCCTCAGCAGTACAGCCCAAATTGGCACCGTGATCAGCGCCAGGAGAGTGCTGCGCCAAATGAGCTGTGCGGCTGCAGTGCTGTCAGCCTTCTCGGTTTCAGCGATTAAGAGCACTGAAATGGCAGTGGGAGCAGCTGCTTGTAGAACAAGGGCCTGACGCGCGAAAGCGCTGATGGGAAGGATCAGGCTCAGTCCCAAGACGAATGCAGGAAACAGCAAAAGTTTGCAGCCCAGAGCGGCATTCAAGGTTTTGTTGTGAGCGCTCTGTGTTGCATCGGTCTGCGGTGTTGTTGATTTCGTGTCTGAAAGGCCTGCAAGTCTCATGCCCACAACGATTAAGGCCAGCACAATGACAACCCTTGAAGGAATCCATAGAGCGGCTGTAATGGTGGCTTGCCATGGCGTTGCCATCACAAGTAAGGCACCCAGGAATCCTCGTGATGCAGGACTGGAACTGAGTTGGTTGATCAATATGCGCCAACGGTGCGGATGAGCGTTCGGACTGGATCCTGAAAGCCAGATCGGCCCGAGCCCCCATGCAAGGAGCGTTGCGCCGAAGTCGTAGCCGATGCTGATCGATAGGGCTTCCGGGGGGAGTAAAGCCAGCGCGACTGGAATCCCGAAATAGGCAGTGTTACCGACGCAACTTCCCAGTTGAAGCGTGGGCGAGAGCAGCTGATCGCCCCCTCGCTGCCAACGTCCGAGCACCATCAGCATGAGCATGATTGCGGCCGCGGCCATCGCTGCTGTGCTGAGCAGGGAGTTGCTCAATCCACCCTTTAACAGCAAGCCCATCAGGCTGATGGGAACGCCATAGCGCACGAGTGGGGTCGATAACGGTTTGACCCACCTTGGTTTGAAGCGTCCAAGCAGATATCCACCAAGCAGGCCTGGAATGAGTTCAACCAGGAGGCGAAGAATCGAGGGGTCTGCCAGATCTCAGTAGAGATTAGGAACATTCGCGATGATGTGCCAAAGTCACAGCTGTCCCACGACAAGTGCTCCGTGGCTGTTTCGGCTCCTTTCTGTTCCATCCCCCAGAGAGTGGTACAACTCAGTGAAGCCTTGCAAGCTCAACGTGAGCGCTTGCAGGAGCGGTTGGCTGAGCAAATTTATAGCCTTCCAGTTGGCAATGAAACCTGGCTGCAAACCGAAAGGGAGCTAGTAGCAGCTGAGCGGGCCCTGCGCCAGTTGGATGGCCGTTGTCAGTTAGTCATTTGATTGAGGAAGCGCCTGCTGCGCTCTTCTTTGGCATGACTGAAAAATGTCTTTGCGTCTGAAAGTTCCACCACTTTTCCTGCATCCATAAACAGCACCCTGTCAGCGACCTCACGGGCAAATCCCAGTTCATGCGTGACGACCACCATGGTCATTCCTGCTGAGGCCAGCGTGCGCATGGCATCGAGAACTTCTTTGACGCGCTCTGGATCGAGAGCACTTGTTGGCTCGTCGAACAGCATCACCTCTGGATCCATCGCCAAGGCTCTGGCGATCGCTACACGTTGTTGCTGCCCTCCACTGAGCTGGGCAGGACGCTTTATGGCCTGATCAGCAATTCCCATTTGGCTCAGGAGCGACATTGCCCTGAGCTCCGCCTCTTTTTTCTGCATTTTTTTGACGCGGATTGGCGCCAGCGTGATGTTGTCGAGGATGGAGAGGTGGGGAAACAAATTGAACTGTTGAAAGACCATTCCAACCCTGCGCCGAATTCGTTTGATCTGTCGTTCGTCATGGTTGGAATCCAGCTGAATCCCTACGATTTCCAACTGACCTTCATCAATGCTTTCCAAGCCATTAAAGGTGCGGATCAAGGTGCTTTTTCCTGAACCAGATGGCCCCATGACCACAAGAACTTCGCCAAGGTTGACGCTGAGATTCACCTCATCAAGAGCGCGATGATCGTCTGAGTAAGACTTGCTGACGGAGTGCGCGTGAATGACGATGGTCATAGGTGTTGTGGAGGTACGTGCGGTCTTAGGAGCTAGTGGATAAACGGCCTTGACGTTCAATTCGCTTCGCTAAAAGGGCCATCCCTGAACAGAGCAACCAATACACACCGGCGAGCCAGACATAAACCTCAAGATGACGGCCAATGTATTCAGGGTTTGCGAGCAAGCTTCTGCTGATTCCTAGCAGTTCTATCAACCCGAGAATGGCCATCAAGCTGGTGTTTTGCAGCAAGCCGATCGCTTGGTTGGTTAAGGCCGGCACAGCAATTCTCAATGCCTGGGGAAGAATGATCAGTCTCATGGTGAGAGATGAATTGAGGCCGAGGGCCGCGGCTGCCTCCGATTGAGTGGGTGGGATGGACTGCAGTCCTCCGCGCACATCTTCTGCGATATATGCCGCTGCAAACAGTGCAAAAGCCATGACAGCCCTCAATACTCTGTTGATTTCGATCTCAACTGGGAGGAAGAGCGGGAGCAGCAATTGCCCGAAGAACAGCACCGCAATAAGAGGAACGGCACGCATGAGGTCGATGTAGACGCGGCAAAGCATTACCACCAAGCCCACATTGGATGTTCTACCGATCGCAAGGCCTATCCCCATGGGCAGGGCTAAAAATCCACTCGCTGTCGTCAGCAGCAATGTGAGAGTTAGGCCCCCCCATGCGCGAGATGGCACGGCTTGGAGGGTGGCGGATCCAGCAAGCAGAACAACTCCTGTGGGCACCATTAATATCCACGCCCAGGGAAGCAAAGGTTGAAGGCGTTTCAGTGGTAGAGGCAAGTGATCACTGCCCAAAGTGGTGATCGTTAGCAGCAGGAGAGCGGCCATCCAAACCAAAGGCCTCCAGCGTTGATCAGCGGGATAGCTGCCAAAGGCGTAAAGCGGAAGGTTTTGGCTGACCACCCGCCAATCAGCCCCGGTGATCAGCCAGGATCCCGTTGACCAGAGAGCCCAAAGAATCAACCCGAGGATGAGAATGCTGAATGCGGCCTCAATCGGTTTTTGTCGCCAACGCCGATAGGTCTGAAGCCGAGGTTTTAATTGGCTTGCCATTAGCTGGCGGCTGGTGGAGCATCCGTGGGCTTGAGCAAGTTCAAGGCGGATAGGAAAAGAGACACTCCAAAGATGGTCCCCAAAGCCCAAAGGCTGTCAGAGGGCCATTCGATCACCAAGAGCAATCCGAGGACGGCAGTTACGATCCCATCCAACACTGCAAGACCGCGAGCTGGTGCATTGGAACTAGCTCCTGTTGCTAATTCCATCAACCCTTCAACTAGCAAGAGCACACCTGCAAACAATGTGAGGCTGATTTCACTGTCGATTGGGTCGATCAGAATGAAGACAGCTCCACCGATGTAAAGCAGGCCTGACAAACCTTTGAAGAGTTTCCCTTGATTGTTAGGAAGATCTCCAATCCGAAGCAGTTGATTGAGCCCAGCCACGAACACAATCCCGCCTAATCCAATGGTGAGAAGGGTCGCTGATATGAAGGGCAGCAAAATGGCTGCAATAGACGCCACAATTAAAAGGACCGCAGCGATTCGGCGAGTATTCATGAAAGCGAACTGTTAGCTCTTCACTTTAATGATGGTGCTGACTTCTCAAAACAGCTCGGTTCAGCAGCTGCATCCCTCCGTTAATGAGCAAGTTCAAAAGTAGAAAGCTCAGCAAAAGCAGCAAGAATCCTTCAATCGCCCGTCCTGTTTGGGTGATGGTTGTGTCACTCACCGCGTAGAGATCGGCGTAGCCCACGGCAATCGCCAGGGTGCTGTTTTTGGCCAGGTTCAAATATTGACTGCTGAGTGCTGGAAGGATTGCCGGGAGAGCCTGGGGCAGCACGATTCGGCGTAAGCCAAGGCTCTCTGTCATGCCAAGACTGCGGAAGGCTTCCCACTGGCCGCTGGGTACTGAATCGAGTCCACCGCGAACCACTTCTGCAATGGAGGCTCCAGTAAATACGCTGAGTCCTAGAAGAACAGCTGCAAACTCCACACTGAGCGTGACTCCAAGCAAGCTGATGCCTTGATTGGACATATGGATCACAGCTCCAAGTGGTGCGAATGGCTCTGAAGGAAGTCCCAGGAAGGCAACGAAGTACCAAAACAGAAGCTGCAATAGCAGAGGAATCTGACGAATGAATCCCACGTAGAGAGCTGCTAACTGCCGCAATAACGGGTTCAGGCTGCGGCGAGCAGCACCGGTGCTTACGCCAAGCAGAGTTGCCAGCACAATCCCTGCAACGATCACGCGCAAGCTGTTGAGCCATCCCATCAGCAGGGCCCAGGCTGTGCTGTCTGAGGATTGATAAGGAAGGGGGTGCTCACTGAGCGCGAAACCTGCGGGTCGCCAAAGCCAATCAAAACTGAGGCCTAGACCCGTTCTTATGAGATTGACTGCAAGGTTATTGATCAGAATCCCCATCACGGTGAGGAGCCCAATCACGATGATGACCTGCCACCACAAGCGTTTTGAACGATTCATTGGAATGGGGGGGAGGTCAGAATGCCTCCATTGCTGTACAAATTATTGAGGCCCCTAGGAATCGGAACGGCACTATTAGGGCCGAGATGACGATCATAGATTTCACCGTAATTTCCTACTGCTTGGATCACTTTGACGATGAAATCGTTGTTTAAACCTAATTTTTGGCCTAAATCAGCTTCAATGCCAAGAAAACGCCTTAGTTGTGTGAGTTGAGGACGACTTTGGGCTTCTTCCAGCTTATTCCCGATGTTTTCTTGGGTAATGCCTAATTCTTCTGCAGCGATCAATGCATAAATCACCCAGCGCATAGCGTCTGCCAGGCGCTGATCACCCCCTGCGGCCAGTGGAGCAAGGGGTTCTTTGCTCAAGACTTCAGGGAGAATCACGTGTTGATCTGGGTTGTTAAAACCGGATCTGGCCGCGGCGAGCTGAGAGCGATCTGATGTCATGGCGCTGCAGCGACCTTGGAGGTAGCCCGCGATTACTTGATTGAGATCCTGATACTTGATTGGTTTGTAGTCGATGCCTTTGGCCTGAAAGGCATCGTTGAGGTTTTGCTCGGTCGTGGTGCCTGAGCCCACGCAGATGGTTTTGCCTTTGAGGTTGTTGAGATTGGAGATCCCACTACTGCGCTTAACCAAGAGCCCTTGCCCGTCATGAAAAACAACAGGAGCAAAGCTGACGCCGTTTCCTCCCGCGGCATCTCTGCTGAGGTTGAACGTGGTATTGCGGGACAGGAGATCAATTTCTCCAGTACGAAGTGCAGTGAATCGTTCTGGAGCGGTTAATGACCTGTATTGCACCTGATCTGGGCTGCCAGTAAACGCTGCCGCAAAGGCTCGACAGATGTCCACATCAAGTCCAGCGAAGGATCCATCCCTTTGCAGAAAACTAAACCCTGGAATCTTTCCGCTGACTCCGCAGCGAAGCTCGGTTCTCCGTTTGATGAGATCGAGTCTTGAGGAACCACCTTCCCCGAGCGTGGCACATCCATTCAAAATGAATAAGAAAGAAACCAGTGGCAGTGCAAGAAGACGGACTTTCATCTGATTGTTTCTGGTAGGGAACAAGTGTGTCAGAGCTCGTTCATCAGGGCTGATCGTTCTTGTCAACCGAGAGAAGTGGTTTAGCTTTCGCAAGTGTTCGTGAACAGCTCGATGATGCGAACGCTGGTGGGATCTACCCTGATTTCAGCTCTAATATTATTTGGAATAATTCCCCCAGCACTGTCGTGGGAAGAGACTGATCAACAGGCTTATTATAATAAAATGTCTCTTCTTAAAGTAATGCTTGAAGGGGCTCGAATCAGGGCTGTTGAAATGAATGATTTGCAGACTCTCTGTCTCGTTATGAGCATCGGTAACGATGTGACGGTTCGCTATGTCGAGCTAAATCCAAATGACGTTGAGATCAGCAATCGGCTCGGTGGCATGCGGAATGACATGACGGCTTGTTTGGCACTCCTCTACAACAAGCAATAGTCATCAAGCTGATTCAGGATCAACCATGACCTCCTTCTGGTTGGCTCCCGATCCTTTCAAAAAGGTTCAAGCTTTCTTCGTTTAATCCCTCAACATTCACTACGGAGCCACCAAGTCTGAGCTTGCGAATGAGTTGGTTTAGTGCTCCAACACCACTCTGGTCCCAAATATGTGCCTTACTCATATCAATGGTGATTCTGGCCGGATGATCGTGAACGTCAAATCCCTGTAGGAAATAAATCTTGCTTACAAAGAACAATTGTCCACTGACCACATAGCGACTCTCTTCTTCACTGATTTTGATCGCTTCGACGCGAATGACTTTTGCGACTTTGCGACTGAATAAAACACCTGCAAGAGCCACACCCGCTAATACTCCAAGAGCCAGGTTGTGGGGAGTGGTGAGCATGGTGACAGCAAAAGTCATCACCATCACGGCAGTGTCACTTTTGGGGATATTTCGAAGATTACGCAATCCAGCGACATCGGCTGTACTGACTGCGATTCCAATCATGACCGCTACCAGAGCTGCCATTGGGATCTGCTTGAGCCAAGTACTTCCTAGTAAAATCATCGCTAAGAGGCTGATTCCTGAGGACAGAGTGGAGAGGCGTGTTCGTCCACCGTTGTCGATGTTCATGACGGATTGCCCCACCAACGCGCAGCCAGCCATTCCTCCAAACAACGAGGACACAATGTTTGCAATTCCCTGGCCTTTCGCTTCAGTATTCTTGTTTGAATTGGAATCAGTTCTCTCGTCAAGAATATCTTGAGTGAGGAATGTTTCCATTAAGCCTACTAATGAGATCGATAATGCTGTAGGCAAGACAATCCCAAACGTCTGTAGATTGAAAGGTACCCTTTGATTGCTCACATCTCCAAAGGGAATGTTGAACATAGGAAGACCATTGGGAAGTTTGCCAAGATCTTCTACCTTGGGAATACTTAAATCCGGAAATATTGAGCTTAGCCCCATGCTGATGGCTGTAATCACAATGATGGCTATCAGCTGGGAAGGAAGGGCGCGTGTGATGCGTGGCAGACCATAAATAATCAAAAGCCCAAGCAAAACAAGCGGCCAAACAACTGCCATTTGGCTTCCAGTCAGAGCACGCATCGCATGGTCATGTACGGCTTCCCCGAAGTGAAGATTGATTCCTAATTGCGGAAGTTGAGCCTGAAAGATCAATAAAGCAAGAGCATTAACAAACCCGCTTAAGACACCTAGAGGCACGAACCTCATCTGATAAGCCAGGCGTAAGTAACCCCAGAGAATCTGGAAGACCCCGGTGAGAATTCCTGCCGCCATCAAGTAGGCCAGCCCCAGTCCTTCCCCTCTCGCATTTCCTGTCGCCACCAATCCGGTCATCAACAGGGCCGTTGATCCCGTGGCAGAGGTGATCATCGCCGTTCGTCCACCGACGAAGGCAATCGTTATGGAGAGACAAAAGGCTCCAAACAATCCAACCCTTGGATCTACGCCTGCAATCCCAGAGAACGCGATCGCTTCTGGAATCATGGCGAAGGCCACGACTAAGCCTGAGAGAACATCGCGTCTCGGATTGCTGAACCAGTTTTGAAGTCCCATTGCGGGAGAGGAAGCCATGGGCGTCAGTGCCACTTTCTTTTCAGGGACCGTATCTCAGAGCGGTGGCAGCAATCCATAAGGATCATGATGTGACTTCAATTGATTGAGGACTGGAAGCCAGTCTTGAAAAGCGTCATTGAGTTCTGCCTTATGGCATGACAGGTGTGGATGGATCTGTGTGAGGTGAACGCCAGGGCAGTATTCAGTGAGAATGGTATTGGCTTGAAAAAGCCAATCCAGTGCTCGTTCTCGCCCGTTTTGATCACCTGCGCTCCAGGTTGCGGTGACCCATGGTTTCCAGATTGCACCGCGATGAATGAAGGATGTGCGTGACACGGGAACCTGAGAACTCATCCCACCAAGTTGTTGGGCACTGATTTGGCATCTGGGGTGAGGACGCCTCCGTATGAGTTGATTCAGGTCTGCAAGGAGTGAAGGCGATCGTTGGCCCCAAGCTGGACCGAGTCTGCTGATTACTTCGCTGTGGATGCGCCCCTTGGCAGCGGTGGATGTTGCCAAAGCTCCAAATAGGGGCTGATCTTGTTGACCAGTCACGATGGTCATGCTGGATTCAGAGCAGTGGCCAATCAGCGTTTTCAGCGTCTGCACTGCTGTGACCGCTGCAGGGTCGTCAGCGCTACAGACGATGAACAGTTCAATTTTTTCGTTCCAGGCCCATTGCAAGCTGGCGCTGTGCTTCCACTGTTCCGCCGCTTCAACAGCGATTGCAAGTTGCTGAACGCTGCATACACTTCTCCAAATCACTAAAGGTGTGAGCTTCTGAGTCCGCAGCCGGATCGCAGTGACAACAGCCAGGAAGGGTGCGGCACCGAGCAGTCCTTTCCACTGCTGATGGGATTCCTTGCTACTGGCTGTTCCAGTGCTGACAAGGTTGGTAGGCGCTGAAAGGTCAAAGATATTGCCGTTTCCCCAGACACCTCGCAGACCCACGATGTGATCCATGGCGAGGCCCTGTGATCGACTCAGAGGACCAACTCCACCTGTCAGTACAAAGCCACAGCCTGGAACGGTGGAAAGGCCAACGGGGATCGAGCGTCCGTGGGCTTTAAGACCTTCTAAAACCTCGGCCATGGTGAGCCCTGTCCCAATCTCCACCTCATCGCCTTCTTCGCTGATGATTAGCTGGCGATTGCGCGCTCTTAAGTCGAGTGTCCAAAGTCCATCCGCTGCACATCGACTGCTGGTGCCCCCTGCGCAAACCAACAATGGCGTTGGCTGGATCCCTTGGCGTATCAGGTTGGAAAGAGAGATTGCATCAGTCGAGATCCAACCCGCTGGATGTGAATCGTCGGCCATTGGATTCCAAAGCGCAGCATGCTTTGTCACGTTGTCGTTCTCATGCAAGCCGATGGTTTAGGCAAGACCAACCGGCGCGATCTAACAACGCCGAGGATAGTGTCGTGGGAGTGGAACGAACCGAGTGAGTTCAGATCCGAGTGCGCCGCAACCGTCGCCCTATGGCGTTTTAATTTGCGGCCATGGCAGCAGGAATCGCTTAGCGGTTGAGGAATTTGAACGTCTCGCCATCACTCTGCGCCGGCGCATGCATCCCATTCCTGTTGAACACGGGTTTTTGGAATTTGCTAGTCCAATCCTTAGGGATGGTTTGGATCGCTTAAGGGAGCAAGGAGTGGAACGGGTGCTGGCAATTCCGGCCATGTTGTTTGCGGCAGGCCACGCCAAAAACGACATCCCGTCCGTGCTGAACACCTACAGCGCTGAAACGGGCTTGCAGATTGATTACGGCCGAGAACTCGGTGTTGATCGATTGATGATTGCAGCGGCTGGCGCTCGGATTCAACAGGCGTTGGACGCCAATTCAGATGTTCCTTTATCTGAAACCATGTTGGTTGTTGTTGGACGGGGGTCATCAGATCCCGATGCCAATTCCAACGTCGCGAAGGTTGCGCGCATGTTGGTGGAAGGTTTTGGTTTCGGCTGGGGCGAAACCGTGTATTCCGGCGTGACGTTCCCGCTGGTGGAGCCAGGGCTGCGACATGTCGTGCGCCTTGGTTTTAAGCGCATCATCGTGTTTCCTTATTTCCTGTTTTCTGGTGTTCTTGTGACCAGGATCCGCCAGCACAGTGAAAGGGTCGCCAATGATCACCCCGAAGTGGAATTTCTGCATGCCTCCTATCTCGGAGACCACGCAAGGGTGCAAGACACCTTTGTAGAGCGGGTGGATGAAGTTCTCGGTGGTGAGACAGCGATGAATTGTTCGCTCTGTAAATACAGAGCACAGGTGTTGGGTTTTGAAACTGAGGTAGGCCTAGCCCAGGCCAGCCACCATCACCACGTGGAGGGATTGACCGATGGCTGCGATCTGTGTGAGCTCGAATGCACCGGGGCCTGTCAGCCCGATGGCGTACCAATTCCACTGGGTGGTGGGCATGAGCCTCACACGCATGGAGACCACGCTCATGAGCATCCCCACGACCATGGGCATCACCCCTACCCGCATGCAGAGCATCCTTTAGGACCAAGCACCCTTCGTGGTCGCAGTGCGGATTTGAAGACGGATGCCCCTGAATCCTGAAGAACTGTCTCTGTCACTCGGTTTCTTGATGAATTCGTCTCATGCAAGTCCAAAGAGACTTGAAGTCATTAGCGAGGCTTATCAATCAACGATCAAGCTTATTGTTCGTTCTTTTTCCACAGAAATAGCGGCGTTTTCCACGGGCTTTTGCACGAGATCCTTGCTCGTTGCTCAGGGTCTGTGGTTTTCCGGATTTGGCCTCAATTGAACTTGACACCGTCTTGAAAGCAGTGCTCGGTTTGAAAAACCCGCTCCATGATCTTCGAAAACCCTTGGGCTGGATAGATTCTCATCAGGGCTTCTCTCTGGTCGACCCGATTGCTTCGGCTTTGACGGCGACCCCCTCCATGTGTCTTTGTAGGTGTCATGCCCCTCTGAGGATTTCCCCCACTCCATGAATCGATTTCACTTTGAACATTGTGATATTCCTGTCTCTGAATCAATCAGTGATGTTGGAATTTCACTAGTGAGCATGGAAGCGGAAATTCCTGAAGTCCTTTATCTCGGAATGAAAGATTTCATTGGATTAAATCCTTCTTGGGATCAATATCAACTGCTTAGTTCTGCAATTGCTCAATTTTTAGTCCAGAATGGTTGTACTGATCGAGCAGTCACTGATCGTTATCTCGACGATCTTTTTACGCGTTCTCAGGTCGGAGCGCCTTCAGACAAGCCCTCCGCGTAATTGCCATCATCGTCAAGGTTGGACTTTGCCACGCTGAAGTGGTCCAACATGAGCCATCAACGACCAACACGTTTGGACAGCGCCAGAGGCGATTCCAGACATCCACAACGCTGTTGTTTTCATCGTTACCCATTGGAGCTCCACCCAGCTCATGCACGTAGTAGCCAGGCGGAGGCGCACCTGCTTTCATTGCTTCCATAGTGCCGACAATGGGTTCGATCAGAGGCATCTTGACCAGATCGGTGAGGGGTTGTATCTCCCCTCCCCCTAGGGCAATGGCCTCAGCCATCATCGAGTGCATGTGAGCCACCATCGCTGCTTCGTTCGCTCCCCATTGGCAGCTGATATGGGGGATGGGAACTCCCCAGCGATCCACTGTTTCCGACAAGGTGACCTTGTTTTGAGCGGAGGGAAGAACTTCCCCATGACCAATCAAAAAACCCAAACGGCAGTCGGGATTTCTTTTTAACCACCACGGTGGATCAAAGCGATTGATCGCGCCCCAAAGTCCATATCCCCTTAAAAATGGGATCGCCCCAGTGCGTTGTGGTGGAAGACTTCCAAAGGGAAGGAAAAAACTTCCGGCTCCTGATAACTGGCTGGTGGGGTCTAGATCTTGGAGTGATTGACGTCCACTCCTGCTTGGTATTTGAAAGAAGCGGCAGGTTGAAACGTGATCCATCAAGTGACGCCCGAGGCTTGCTGAGGGATCTTGAAAGCCTCCTTCCGTCGCTGAGCATTCTGAGAGCAATAGAAATCTCAGGGAGGCGATGGTTGAAGCACAGAGAACCACCAAAGGTGCCTCCAGCTCGATTCTCTGCCCGTTGCCTTGATTGATTACAACGACGCCTCGAGCGCGACTTTGATCGCGGTTCATCAGCAGGCGTTCTGCCAGGTGCCCTGACAGCACCTCCACACGTCCTGTGGAGAGTGCCGTTTTGAGACTGCTGCCAGGACTGCTCGATGGTGGCCATGGACACTCTGCGGATGGTTGATGCACTGAAAAACCGCGTGAGTGAATCATCTCGATGTCTGCCGAGCCCTGGAGGTCAGCAGCCAGCTGTTGCTCTTCTGGGGTGAAACTCAGCGCCGCGGTGGTGCAACCATCTGGGAGTTGCGCGAGACCATCTCTATTGCCATGAACGGCAAATTGCAGCTCAAGAGCGGAATAATGCTGATCTAGATCTCGATGGGAAATAGGCCAAGAGTGTCCGTGACCATCACGCTCTGCAGCCTTAAATTCCAGATCAGAGAGTCGCAGGGTGATCCCACCCCAGGTCAAACTCCTGCCCCCAACTTGGCGCCCTTGTGTCCAGAGAAAAGGTTGATCTTTTGGAGTGGAGTAGGGATAGCGCCGCTCATCGGCATAGAGAAGTGGATTGTGTTTCCAATAGCCGGGATGCTGAGCCTGGTTTCGGTGTTGACCGCTGAGAAGGCCACGAACGCGGCGCATGCTGTTGATCGGTTCGCTTCCCAGAGCTGCTTGAGCGCTCAGGTCGGGGCCTGTTTCCACCACCAAAACGCGAACTCCTGCTTCAGCAAGCGTCTGCGCGGCCACACCACCGGTTGCACCTGAACCGATCACGATGGCTTCGAAGGGTTTCAGCGGCACAGCTCAAGAGATGACCTGTTCTTAGTGTCCCTCGTCGCCCACTGATCTTCTGGATCTGAGTGGATGTCTGTGGCCAGATGCTTCGAGCAGCTGATTGAAAAGCCTTGGTTTGAGGGCCTTAATCGGTTCATCGCGATGGGGATGTCTCGATTCAATCGCCCCAGATTTTTTCGGTCTTAGATGCTGATATTCCTGGCGAATTGAAGATGAGTTTTGTGTGTCTAACCTCAGCTTGATGTATATTCATATTCTGTTAGTCGGCTAATTTTAGCCTATAACTTTAAACCTAAGGAGGCCTCAGCATCTAATTATTTTAGACTAATCCTGTTTTGGAGTTGTGTTTTTTTAGAAAGAAAATTGCTTTTGATTCTTGTTTGAAGTGTTGGGAAGCGCTGCTGGGCCTGGATGACAAGAATTGCACGATTCTTCGATTCTCAATGGCTTGAAATTTCAGTCATAAAAAATCCCCTCATAAAGAGGGGATTTTTGATTTGGTGGCGGGGGGGAGATTTGAACTCCCGACCTTCGGGTTATGAGCCCGACGAGCTACCAGACTGCTCTACCCCGCGTCGGCTCTAAAACTATACAACTTGGGGTTCGCAAGCTTGGGGATTGTGAGCGTTCACGCGCGTAGTTCTCCCTTCACTTCAAGTCGGACTCCTGGACCAATGATCAACATCTTGTCTTCCAGTTCGTCGAGGCTCCCCTGAGTGATCCAATCAAGTTGGCGCAGTAGATGGAGTGCTACAGCCTGTTTGGCACGACGAGAGCCATCTTCAACCTTGATCGCCACTCCTAGGCCATCTCCTGTTCTGCTGAGACACTGAATGCCTTCGGCACCACCTTTGCTGATCACCTGTTTATGAGACCGGGACATCAGTTCGGTGTCGAAGCGGCCATCTCCGGCAACAAGCTTGGGGTGGGCGAGCATGGCTCTGCTGATTTGCTCCAGCTCAGCATGGTTTGAAGAGCCGAGATGGGCATAGAGCAAAGCCATCTGGGACAGTTGCAATAGAAGGGTGGGCGCACCACAGTCATCGCGCTCTGCCACTAATTCCTCAGCGGGGAGCCCGAGGAATTCTCCGACGCGTCGATTGATCTCTTGTTGCAGTGGGTGATCACCTTGGAGATAGCTCTCCAAGGGCCACCCCATTTTTCGTGATGTGGCCAGGAATGCAGCATGTTTGCCGGAGCAATTGTGCTCTAGGGGACTGTGACCCCATGCAGGAATTGGGCACTGGAGAGAGTCCGTTTCCAGTTGGGCGTTCCAAAGCAGGCGGAAAGCTTCTCTGGCATGCTCAGCCGTTCCGGCATGGGAGGCACAACTAATTGCCAAACCTCGATCGCCAAAGTCATAGGTTCCAGAGGTGCCGCTGCTGAGGGCAGGCAAGGCTTGAAAAGGCTTGAGTGCTGATCTCACAAAGGTTTCATAATCAGCCCGTCCAGCCTTCATCAGGATTCTTCCTTTTGAATCACAGACAACGGCATGCACGCGATGGATTGATTCCACCGATGAACCTCTTTTCAGTACAACCTCAAAAGCGGGACAGCCTGAGTTTCTAGACGATCTGCCGTAGCCAGAAGGAAGTGTCATAGAGGGATTGTTAACGAAAAAGTGTCAGCGAAATTAGAGAGCCTGACAGAGGCTGGCTCCACCAAGAATCAGCCCCGTTGTTGTGGCCATGGCTCTGCCGAGCCGTCCCAGGATCGGGCGCACTTCATGTTGGGCAAGAAGCAGATCTCGCTCGCGCCAGGACAAAGGTTTTTCCCAAACTTGTCCGTCATACCAACCGGATTCTTCATATTCCACGCGCTCAGAAAGGAGACGCTTGTGAACGTAGGTCCAGCCCAGCCATTGGCGTACCAATAACAACATCGGCAAAACAAGCCCCGAAACAGCACCCGCAAGCACGAGCCGAATTGGATCATGTTTCAAGCTCCAACTACCGCTTGCAATCAACACGGTGAGAGGAACAATAAGTAGCCAGCTCAAGAGCAAGGCCTTGTCTAAATCGATTTGTCGATGACGCGGCCAGGCAAAAAACCACGATTGGCTCAGCTGGGTGAACTCTTCTTGAGGACGTTGATCGGGAGGAACAGGACAAGAAATTGTCGCAGCCATATGAACAGGTGTCAGAGGCCTACTGATGTCTCGGAAGCTAGATGGGGACGGCGTTCACCGTTACTCCAGAAAGCTTCCAAGTCGTAAAAACTGCGTTCGTGCGATTGGAGGATGTGCACAATTAATTCTCCGTAATCAAGTAGTGCCCAGCGCCCTTCATTCATCCCTTCTTTGCGTAAGGGGAGTCGTTTGGCCTCTTCTTCAAGACGATCTTCAACCGATCGGGCCATTGCTTTGACCTGAACGTCGCTCTGACCGCCTGCAATCACCAACCAATCGGCCAGGCTTGAGACCTCATCAATACGAATTAGCTGGATATCTACACCCTTGCGATCGTCGCAGGCATTCGCTGCAAGCTCAGCCAGCTGTTCACTATCCATAAACGTTCTCGCTGCTAACTGATTGGTTGGATCCTTGTTGCTGAGCCATTTCTGCTCTTGCTTTGCCTGCACTTTTGCGTAGTGCCTCAAGCCGATCCTCGTAAAAGCTTCTCTTTTTCTTTTTGCGTGTCTGTTCTACCAACTCCTTTAGAGCGCCACCCAAACTTTTGTACGAGTTGGGAACGCTATAGCCAAAGCGGCAAGCCAAATCAATAGCTCGCTCGTCTGCTGAGATCGCATCACGAAGACGTTTCTCGGCATTGTTTTTGAGATAGAGGCGATAACCAGCAAACCCAGACAAGCCAAGGGCCATAAACAAGAGAAGACCGTCTTGGACCCAAAGCTCACCAATTGCACCACCCAGGCCGATGGCTAGCGCAGCCATTTCCCATCCATCTCTTGGAATCGTGTCGTTTTGGATCCGACCGACTTCGTGCCAAAAAAGCAGATTTCTGTGATCAAGAGCAAAACTGTCCCACAAGTCAAGATCCACCTGAATCTCAACCTCATCTCTGCCGATCTCTTCAAGAGTGATCAAAGCAGGTTCCACAGCAGCAGCAGCTTCCACGAATACCCAGCTCTGCATCTCTGGTGGCAGCAACCCTTTAAGTCGCTGGAGCTCACTCATGGTGAATTAATGACTCCTTTCACGTCACGCTAGCGACCAACCGACCGGAAAGGCTGCTGATTAAATCTTTTAAGGGCTCCACATGAGAGTATTGGCTGGTTTGGCTGTATTGAAGGCCCATGCCCAGGCGGAACGATCTTCGTCGCATCCTCCTGTTGGGTTCCGGACCGATTGTCATCGGGCAGGCCTGCGAGTTCGACTATTCAGGAACTCAGGCTTGTAAAGCCTTGAGGGCAGAGGGCTATGAGGTGATCCTGATCAACTCAAACCCGGCGTCGATCATGACGGATCCGGAAATGGCGGATCGCACTTACGTCGAGCCGCTGACGCCTGACGTTGTCACTCGAGTGATTGAACTGGAGCGGCCCGATGCTTTGCTCCCAACAATGGGAGGGCAGACCGCCCTTAATTTGGCGGTTGCTCTTGCCGAAAATGGAACGCTGGATCGGTTTGGAGTCGAGCTGATCGGCGCTGATCTCAAAGCGATTCAAAAAGCGGAAGATCGGAAACTGTTCAAGCAGGCGATGGAGCGCATTGGCGTTCACGTTTGCCCGTCAGGAATCGCGTCAAATTTGGAAGAAGCTGAATTGGTTGGAACCTCAATTAGCAGCTATCCACGCATCATTCGACCTGCCTTCACGCTCGGCGGAAGTGGTGGAGGTATCGCTTACAACTCTGAGGAGTTCAGTGCCATTTGCAAGACGGGTCTTAATGCCAGTCCTGTCTCTCAGATCCTGATCGAGAAATCTCTGCTCGGTTGGAAAGAGTTTGAGCTTGAGGTGATGCGTGATTTGGCAGACAACGTCGTCATTGTTTGCAGCATTGAGAATTTGGATCCTATGGGGGTTCATACCGGTGACTCGATCACTGTTGCACCGGCCCAGACGCTCACAGATCGCGAATACCAAAGGCTTCGAGATCAATCGATCGCGATCATTCGTGAGATTGGTGTGGCCACAGGTGGAAGCAATATTCAATTCGCCATCAATCCTGCTGACGGCGAAGTGGTGGTGATCGAAATGAATCCAAGGGTGAGTCGCTCCTCTGCATTGGCGAGTAAGGCCACTGGATTTCCAATCGCCAAGATCGCTGCGAGGTTGGCGATTGGTTACACCCTTGATGAAATCCTCAACGACATCACTGGAAAAACACCAGCCTGTTTTGAGCCAACCATTGACTACGTAGTCACGAAAGTTCCTCGTTTTGCGTTTGAAAAATTCCGTGGATCTCCCGCCGTTCTGACCACAGCGATGAAGTCGGTTGGTGAGGCGATGGCCATCGGTCGTTGTTTCGAAGAGTCGTTTCAGAAAGCATTGCGATCGTTGGAAACTGGCCTATCTGGCTGGGGTGGTGACCGCCCGGAGCCCTTGTGTTCCAAAACCGATCTTGAGCGCTCATTACGGACACCTTCTCCCGATCGGATTTTGTCTGTTCGCAGCGCCATGCTGTCCGGAATGACTGATGCCCATATTCATGAATTGAGCCATATCGATCCTTGGTTCCTTGCGAAGTTAAGAGGATTAATTAATGTTGAGTTTGAGCTCCTAAATGGGCGAAGTCTGGAAGAGCTTGATGTACCAACGCTGTTTACACTCAAGGCTCTTGGGTATTCAGATCGACAAATCGCCTGGTTTGTTGATAGTGAAGAGTTGAATGTGCGTGCGCGTAGGGACCAGTTGGGTGTGACGCCTGTGTTCAAAACAGTCGATACCTGTGCGGCTGAATTTGCTTCGTCTACTCCCTATCACTACTCAACCTATGAACGACCGCTTCTGCGTCTGAAGTCAGACGGGCAACTTCAACCCATGGCTCCATCCACTGAGGTTGCGATTGAAACGAGACCAAAGTTGATGATTTTGGGTGGTGGACCTAATCGAATTGGGCAGGGCATTGAATTTGATTACTGCTGTTGCCATGCTTCTTTCTCGGCTCAGGATCAAGGTTTTGCGACGGTGATGTTAAACAGCAACCCCGAGACGGTCTCTACGGATTACGACAGCAGTGATCGTCTTTATTTCGAGCCCCTAACGCTCGAGGATGTGCTGAATGTAATTGAGGCAGAGCATCCAAACGGAGTGATTGTTCAATTCGGTGGGCAGACACCTCTCAAGCTTGCATTGCCTCTTTTGAATTGGCTCTCCACACCTAAAGGAAGTTCTACCGGGACTCAAATTTGGGGAACCTCACCAGAATCCATTGATCTTGCAGAAGATCGGGAACAGTTTGAGGCCATTCTTCGGAAACTGAACATTCGTCAACCTCGCAATGGTTTGGCTCGAAGTGAAGTTGAAGCGCGGTCTATTGCAGGCAACGTTGGTTACCCCGTTGTTGTTCGTCCCTCTTACGTCTTGGGTGGGCGCGCTATGGAAGTTGTATACGACGAAGCTGAGCTCAATCGCTATATGAAGGAAGCCGTTCAAGTTGAGCCAGATCATCCTGTGCTTATTGATCAATATCTGGAAAATGCTGTTGAGGTTGATGTTGATGCTCTTTGTGATCATGAGGGCACGGTTGTGATTGGTGGCTTGATGGAACACATCGAGCCTGCAGGAATTCACTCCGGAGATTCAGCATGTTGTTTGCCTTCCATTTCTCTCGGTGAAGATGCTTTGGCTCTTATTCGGCACTGGAGTAAGGAGTTAGCAACCACATTGAAAGTTCAAGGATTGATCAATTTGCAATTTGCGGTTCAACGGGCTGTCGATGGGGAAGAAAAAGTATTCATCATTGAAGCCAATCCTCGTGCTTCTCGAACTGTTCCCTTTGTGGCAAAAGCCACCGGTGTTCCTTTGGCCCGTCTTGCAACGCGCCTAATGGCGGGTGAAACGTTGAGTCAAGTTGGCCTGCTGAAAGAGCCTGTTCCTCCTTTGCAGTCCGTTAAAGAAGCGGTGCTCCCCTTCCGGCGTTTTCCTGGGGCCGATTCTCTTCTGGGTCCAGAGATGCGCTCAACTGGTGAAGTGATGGGTTCTGCATCCGATTTCGGCATGGCTTTCGCCAAGGCAGAACTAGCGGCAGGTGAAGCGCTTCCAACGGCTGGAACTGTTTTTCTTTCCACGCATGATCGCGACAAGACGGCACTAGTGCCTGTGGCGAGCCAGCTGATCGGATTGGGTTTCAAATTGATTGCTACCTCCGGAACGGCTAAGGCATTGCGAGAGGAAGGATTGGAGGTTGAGTCTGTACTCAAGGTGCATGAGGGAAGGCCCAACATCGAAGACCTCATTCGCTCTGGGGGTGTGCAGTTGGTGATTAACACCCCAATTGGACGCCAAGCGGCTCACGATGATCGTTATTTGCGACGGGCCGCTCTCGATTATTCCGTTCCAACCCTCACCACACTGGCTGGTGCGCGTGCTGCAGTTGAGGCCATTGAAGCCTTGCAAACTAGAACAATCGATATCTATGCTCTGCAAGACGTCCATTCATCGCTTGCTGGCCAGTAGGGTTTAAAAAGCTTGCTTTTGATCTCTTGACCACGACCTCCAAGACAGTGATCGCTCCAGGCAGCGATTGCCGGGATGCTTTTCGTGCTGCTTATCAAAACCGTTACACCTGGGATCCAGGCTTTGCTGGATATTCAGGTCGCTGCATCTGGCTACAAGGTGATCGCTCTGTTGAAGGAACCTTTCGTGTTGGCGCTGATTTAAAAGCCAAGGTTGAGGGGGTCTCCGATGTTGAAGTTGACAAGGCATTCGCTTCACAGTTGTGGGAGGTTTGCATTCATCGTGTGCGTCGCACATTCGAACAGACTCATTCTGAAAATACATTTACTGCCGGTGATTGCACCGATGAGGGTCTTGAAGTCATTATTGGCGGCAAGGGTAAAGGTGATAAATACCGAATTAAAAATGATGTTGTGACGATGGTCCATCGTCACATTCACGGAACGGTGGTATCCATTCATACCGAAAGTACAACCGACACTGGAGCTGGCTATCTCAGCCATTCGTACACCAGTCAATACGCTGATCCAGCCACCGGAGATGTTCGAGGTGGAATGAATCACTTTACTGACACCTTTGTTCCCGTCTCTGAAGGTGGTTCTTGGGTGCTGAGTGAGCGCATAATTAGAACTGATGCATTTGCTGATTCTCCTGCTAGTAAGCAGATTTTTCGCTTTATTGACCTGACAAGCGCCTGACAATATGTCATCATCTGCTGAGTTTCAGCTGATGATGGAAACACTTATTTCTGCTGTTAACGACCCCATTAATGGGATCGTTTGGGGTTGGCCGATGGTCATCTTAATTGCAGCGACGGGCATTCTTTTGATGTTTGGCCTGCGATTGATGCCTTTGCAACGCTTGCTTTTTGGCGTTCGAGTGTTGGCTACCAGGTCTACGGCTTCTGAAGCAGGAGATATTTCCCCTTTCGCAGCCTTGATGACATCTCTCTCTGCCACTATCGGCACCGGCAATATTGCCGGTGTTGCTGGGGCAATCGCCTTGGGTGGACCAGGGGCTGTGTTTTGGATGTGGGTGATTGCTGTGTTTGGTATTGCCACCAAATATGGAGAGGCTGTTCTGGCTGTTAAATATCGCGAAGTGGATGCTCTTGGAAACCACGTAGGTGGTCCGATGTACTACATCCGCAACGGCCTAGGGAAGAACTGGCAATGGCTTGCTGTGTTGTTTGCCACCTTTGGAATGCTGGCTGGCTTTGGGATAGGTAACGGTGTTCAGTGTTTTGAAGTCTCCAGTGCTTTGGAAGCCTTTGGTATCCCCAGGTTGGTGACCGGATTGGTTCTTGGAGTTCTTGTTTTTGCTGTGATTATTGGTGGTATTGACCGGATATCTCAGGCAGCCTCAGCCCTGGTTCCAGCCATGACGATCCTCTATATCCTCGCTTGTATTGTTGTTTTAGGAATCAATATTGTTGACGTACCTGCTGCTTTTGGAACGATTTTCTCCAATGCTTTTAGTGGGGAAGCTGCTGTAGGTGGTGCGGTAGGACAAGTGGTCCTGATGGGATTCAAGCGGGGTATTTTTTCTAACGAAGCCGGTTTAGGTAGTGCACCAATTGCCCATGCGGCGGCCAAAACGAATGATCCAATCCGTCAGGGCACCGTGGCGATGTTGGGCACCGTGATCGATACATTGATCCTCTGCACGTTGACGGCATTGGTGATCATTACCAGCGGTGTTTATGGCGGAGGTGAGTCCGGGGCCAACCTCTCGATCTTGGCGTTCAACACGGGCCTGAACGGTGCTGGATGGGTCGTTACTGCTGGTCTGGTGGTGTTTGCGTTCACCACCGTTCTTGGTTGGAGTTTCTACGGAGAGCGCTGCACTGAGTTCTTGTTTGGCGAAAGGGCGATTAAGCCCTTCCGCTTTGTTTGGGTTGCCGTTGTTGTGATCGGCTCAGTGGCAGGAGATCGTGGTGTTGTTTGGGGTGTCGCTGACACCCTGAATGGCCTGATGGCTCTTCCAAACCTTGTGTCTTTGCTCCTGCTGTCGCCAGTGATTTTTAAGCTCACAGGCGACTACAACTTCAATCGCTCTCAGGAAGATGGCTAACTTCTTTGAGTCGCTCGTTGAGTTGCATTGCCATTGACTGGCGTCCAACTGCGAGCACTTTGAGGGTGTCCTCATGCATGCGTAATTGGGCATCAGCAACCTGCATTCCTCTAACGAGCTCTTTGAGATCATCTGGGAGCTTATTGAGGTCATAGCGTTTTCCTTCAAAGGTCAGAATTGGATTCTGGTCTTGGGAAACGGAAGAGCTGGTCATCAATGAAAAGCTATTCCAACGATCTTATTGGTTGGCGCGTTGCTTGAAACAATTCATTCGTTGACGCGGATGAATTGTTTTTCGCAGAGTTCTCGATATCTACCGCCTTGACTCATCAGATCGTCATGGCTGCCCTGTTGGCTGATACGACCATGTTCGAGAACAACAATGAGATCGGCTCCTTGAACTGTTGCTAAACGATGGGCAATCACAATCACTGTGCGGCCCAGCATGGCTTGCTTGAGTCCAAGTTGAACGGCTGCCTCCGCTTCTGCATCGAGGGCACTGGTGGCTTCATCCAACAACATCACTGCGGGATTTCCAAGCACAGCTCTCGCGATGGCAATGCGCTGGAGCTGTCCCCCTGAAACGTTGGTGCCTCGCTCCTGAAGACGCGTGTTGTAACCGTCTGGGAGACGGATGATGAAGTCGTGGGCGTTGGCAAGCTTTGCGGCTTGTTGGAGCTGTTCCTGCGTGGCTTGCCGTCCAAATCGAATCGCTTCTGCGAGCGTTCCAGAAAAGACACTGCTGCGTTGCGGCACAAGAGCCACTTGTTGTCTCAGGTCGCGCGCGCTGACTTGACTGAGATCCTTGTCATCAAAAAGAAGCTGACCTTTGTTAACGCGATTAAACCGCAGGAGCAGAGAAAAAAGTGTCGTCTTACCAGCCCCTGAAGGTCCCACAAGGGCCACAACTTGTCCGGCCTTGATTGAGAGATTGAAGTCTTGAAGAACGGGCTGTCCTGGTATGTAAGCAAACTCAACTTGATTGAACTTCAAATCTCCTCGCAGGCGCCCAAGGGGCAGCGATGGGACCTGATCTGCCGGTTCCGAGGGTTCCTTTTCGATTTCACGAAGACGGCGAAGTGAGGATTGTCCCTGCTGAAATTCGTTGTAATTCGCAGTGACATGGGCGATCGGATCGATCAGCAGCACCAGGCCAGTGAGATAGCTAATCAGCTCTGGGACTGCAAGATCTCCGCTACTGATCCTGATGGCTGCTAAGACCAGAACTGTGGCGAAACCCAGGACCTCAATGATCCCGACCACGGGATGTTGAAGAGCAACAAGCCGGTAAGTGTTGTAGCGAGCTTGCCGGTGCTGATCTATTTCTTGTTCAAAACGGCTCTCTAACCAGGGTTCTGCGGCAAAGGCGCGTACGAGAGGTAGCCCTTCAATGGCCTCTCCTAGTAGACCTGCCAGCTCACTAACCTTTTTTTGACTTCGTTCTGTGGCGATCATCACTCTCGCTCCAAACAGGCTGATCAGCCAGGCAACGAAGGGTGCGAGTAGCAGGATTGCTAGCGTTAATTTCCAGTCAAGCCAAAGCATGTAGCCAAGAACGGCCACCAACTGCAAAGCACTTGGGATGCTGTCGTGGAGGGTTTTATAGATCACCTCGCTCACACGATCAGCATCCTCCGTGAGTCGATAGGTGAGATCTCCGGATGACATCTTTTCCAAGGCACCTAGCTGCACCTTCTGAAGCCTTTGAAACAGGTCTCTTCTCAGCGACTGGCTGACTTGTAAAGCAGGACCTGCGAGTAGGGAGTCTTGGCCAAATTGAGCAAGTTTTTGTATCGCGAACACCAACAGAACTAGGCCTATGACCGGCAGGATGCGCTGTAGATCGCCCGACCCCACATCGGGCAACAGTCTGCCCATCAGTCGCATCAACACCAACTGGCTGCTGACAAAAACCAGCATGCAGAGCGTGCCGATCGTTAGGAGCCGCCTGTGAGGCCGCAGCAGTGGAATCAACCTGCGGAATCCCGCTTCTGATGGCTTCAGCATCAGGTCAGACTATCAATGGCGATTGGACTGATTGGTGCAGGCATGAGACTTGATCAATTCCTTAAATGGATGGGCTGGGTGGCGACGGGCGGAGAAGCCAAGCTGAGGATTCAGGGGGGTGACGTATTCGTCAATGGTGACCTTGAGCAACGGCGTGGCCGTCAGCTGAAAACCGGCGATTGCGTCCAAATGGGTGTCGACTCCGCCGAAGTTTCGGATTCTCTTCAGTCTGGGCCTTAAGTTGTCAGCTGCTGAGATGCAGAGGACGGAAGCGTGCGCAAACCGGTGATTGCTGGCAACTGGAAAATGCACATGACCTGTGCGCAAGCCAGGGCCTGGATGGGTACGTTTCTTCCACTTATTGCAGATCTGCCCGATGACCGACATTTGGTAGTGGCGCCACCGTTCACGGCCATCAGCACACTTGCTGAACTGAGCCAAGGAACCCGCCTTGAATTATCCAGCCAGAACGTTCACTGGGAGGGAGAGGGCGCTTATACCGCCGAAATTTCTCCGAGCATGCTTAAGGAGCACAACGTTGAGTACGCGATCGTTGGCCATAGCGAGCCTCGGAAGTACTTCAGCGAAAGTGATGAGCAGATCAATCACCGGGCTCGATCAGCCCAAACAAATGGATTGATTCCCATTGTTTGCGTTGGTGAAAGCGACGAACAGCGCAGTCGGGGTGAGGCTGAGCGGGTCATCCGTCGTCAGGTTGAACAGGGCTTAGAAGGTCTTGACCCCAGCCAGCTGGTTGTGGCCTACGAGCCAATCTGGGCGATTGGTACCGGCAAAACGTGTGAAGCGATTGAAGCCAATCGAATCTGCGGATTGATTCGCAGCTGGGTTGGCTCACCAGATTTGATCATTCAATACGGGGGCTCAGTGAAACCAGGCAATATTGATCAGTTGATGGGAATGAGTGACATTGATGGGGTGCTGGTTGGTGGTGCCTCCCTCGACCCTGAAGGCTTCGGGCGGATCGCGAATTACATCAAGAGCTGACCTTTGATGCGCTGGCCGAAGGATTGGGGCACGCGTACCGCAGTGATGGGAGTGATCAATCTCACTCCCGATTCCTTTAGTGATGGTGGTCAGTTCAATCAACTCAATCGTGCTTTAGCTGAGGCGTCGCGTCAGATTGCTTCTGGGGCTGATTGTTTGGATCTGGGAGCCCAAAGCACCAGGCCAAATGCCGTGGAAGTGGGAGCAGAAGAGGAGCTTAAGCGCCTGTTGCCAACGCTGAGAGCCATTCGTGCAGCTCACCCCAAAATTCTGATCTCGGTCGATACCTTTCTGGCTGCGGTTGCCAACCAGGCTCTTGAGGCCGGTGCTGATTGGATTAATGACGTAAGCGGTGGACGACGTGATTCAGAGATGTTGCCGTTGATCGCACGTGCCGGCTGCCCGTTTGTGCTGATGCACAGTCGCGGGACTAGCCGAACGATGGACCTTTGTACGGATTATGGGGAACAAGGAGTTGTGCAGGGGGTTCTGGAGGAATTACGGGCAGCAACAGATCGAGCTGTCGAAACTGGTGTGAATCGTGACCAGTTGCTTTGGGATCCAGGCCTTGGCTTTGCTAAAACAACAGCCCAAAATCTCACCCTCCTACAGCAGCTCAATACCCTTGTGGCTGAAGGAATTCCTCTATTGCTGGGACCCTCGCGCAAACGTTTTATCGGGGCTGTACTAGCTGAACCAAGAGCCCGTGCCCGTCTTTGGGGCACGGCAGCGGTCTGTGCTCGGGCAGTCGATGCAGGCGTAGCTGTCTTACGAGTACACGACGTAGGACCTATTCATCAAGTGGTGACGATGGCCTCAGCCATTGGTTCAAATCGCTAGAACAGATCTCTATTTCTATGTGTCGATGATGAGTGAAATAAGTCTCACTCTTTTGTATGACGGAGCTTGTCCGCTGTGTCTTCGTGAAGTCAAGTTTTTGAAACGCCGAGATCTTCATGGAAGGCTTGCGTTTGTCGACATCGATCAGGACACATACGACCCTTCCCAATGGAAGGGAATTAGTTATAGAGCAGCGATGGCACGCATTCATGCCATTCGAGCTGATGGAGATATTCTTCAAGATGTGGCTGCGTTCCGAGAGGCTTATCGCTGCGTTGGCCTTGGTTGGATCTATGCCCCTACCCAATGGCCTTTCATTGGACCGTTGATCGATCGCGTCTATGCGCTTTGGGCCTCGCAGCGTCTGCGTATGACTGGGCGTGCAAGTCTTAATGAATTATGTAATTGCAAGCAGGTAACATCGTGATTTATGGCATAAATCGGAGTCACGATTAGGCTCATCGACAATTTTTTATTGAAAACCGATCCTCTGTCAATAATGCAATTTTCATTATAATATATAGCTTAAAATGTTAAAAAATTGCGGATTAATGATATTTTGATATGACTTTCAAAGCTATAATATTATTATATAAATAGTCTTAATTTTTCAATGATGCAAAAACTAAATAATTAATTATAATAATTATGCCATAAACCAATTTCTTATTGATGATTTAACTACCGGATGTTAGTGATTCCTATGATGTAACGCCTTCAATTCGATCTTCAACCTCTTGATAGAGCTCTTGAAGCTGTCGAATGTTTTCGTCAGATGTTTCCCAGTATCCACGTCCATTTACCTCAAGTAGGGTCCCAACAATGCGCCTGAAGCTGTGAGGATTAAGCTCTAGTAAGCGTTTGCGCATCTCTGGATCATTGATGAATGTATTATTCGCTTCTTCGTAAACAAAGTTGTCAACAGAGCCGCTGGTGGCACTCCATCCCAGAGTGAAGTTCAAGCGTTTCGCTACTTCACGCACACCTTCATAACCCGAATCAAGCATGCCTTCATACCACTTCGGATTGAGGAGTTTGGTACGTGAGTCGAGGCGAATCGTTTCACTTAAAGAGCGAACCTGAGCATTCGCCGTTGTCGTATCTGCGATGTAGCTCGTTGGTGTTTTTCCATCATCGCGAAGTCCCTGAATCAGCTTGGTGGGGTCGCTGTCGAAATAATGGCTAACATCGGTGAGCGAAATCTCGGCGGAGTCTAGATTTTGGAATGTTACGTCTGCAGTTTTCATGACTGATTCGAACACTTCACGCTTTTGATTCATTTCGCCGGGATTGTCGGCATTAAAGGCAAATGTTTTACGGGAGAGATACATCTCCTGAAGTTCTCCTTCCTCTTCCCAACTGCTGTTTTCAACGGCGAGGTTCACATTGGAGCTGTAGCTACCGCTTGCATTGGAAAACACACGACAAGCAGCGTCACGAAGACTTGTGCCTTCTTTTTCTGCTTGTTCAAGAGAATGTTTTCGTACAAAGTTCTGTTCAATGGCTTCTTCAGATTCGGCGGCCATTTTTACGCCTTTATCAATCAGGGCCATCTGATTGATAAATAAATCTCGGAACACACCCGAACAGTTCACAACAACATCGATCCTTGGCCGCCCCAGTTCTTCAAGGGGAATCAGCTCTAGTTTGTTGACCCTGCCTAAGGAGTCAGGAACGGGGCGAACTCCGATGAACCAAAGGATCTGTGCGAGTGACTCTCCATAGGTTTTGATGTTGTCTGTTCCCCAGAGCACGCAAGCGATGGTTTCAGGCCAATCGCCCTGTTCCTCTCTCTGTCGTTCAATCAATTTGTCGACAACAACTTTGGCTGCAGCAACTGCTGCCCTGGTAGGAATCGCTTGTGGATCAAGAGCATGTATGTTTTTCCCACTAGGCAGTACGCCTGGATTCCTGATTGGGTCTCCTCCGGGGCCAGGCAGAATGTATTCCCCATCCAAAGCTCTTAAAAGGCTCTCCATTTCCATATCTGCGCAGATTTGTTGGAGGCAGAAACGCAAATAGGTAAAGAGGGTGTCAAGAGCAGTGCTGTCGACGGTCGTGAAACCACCAGCTGAACAGGCTCGGAACCAAGGCGTAGGCGCTTTGAATCCAAAGCGTGAGATCAGATCCAGGAACCATCCAAAGTTTTCGCGCATATTGACGCGACCATCGCCCCCTGTAAGAGATCGCACCATGGATCCCACAGCAGTCCGTGAAACTTCCGTGATCGTGCGATTGAGTTCCACATCTTCAAGAACACCATCGTCATTTCCCTTGTAGATGTCTTCGATCTTGCGGCCGAGGGATTCAGCGAGTAGTCCAGGTAAGGAGCGAAGGCTTTCCTCTTCACGTTCCAAAGCAGCAATACTCACCAGAGTTGCAATGGCCTCTTCTGCTGTGGGCGGCTTGCCAATGGTATGGAGGCCGCAAGGAAGCAGGCGACTTTCAATTTCCATCAATTGGCGGTAGATGGCCCCAACAATGGCGTCGCGATCTTCGAGTGTTAGATCAGACGAATCATCGTCGGGCAGCGTGACGTCTTTATCAAGATTGCATAAGCGAGCGGTTTCTACGATCGCATTCACGATTTGAACTCCCCTACCACTTTCTCTCAGTTGTTGATAAGAACCCACCAACTCACCAAGCTCCTTAAGTCCTTTGTAGAGGCCAGCATTTTCCGCAGGTGGTGTGAGGTAGCTAATCGTGGCCGCATACCCGCGGCGTTTTGCGATCGTTGCTTCAGATGGATTATTGGCTGCGTAGTAATAGAGGTTTGGCAAGGCTCCGATTAGGGAGTCTGGGTAACATGATTCACTCATACCCATTTGCTTACCGGGCATAAATTCAAGAGAACCATGTGTGCCGAAGTGGAGAACAGCATCTGCTTTCCAAACTTTTTCTACGTAGGTGTAATAAGCCGCAAAACCATGGTGGGGACTCGCGCTACGTGAATAAAGAAGGCGCATAGGATCACCTTCGTAGCCAAAGGTTGGTTGAATTCCTACAAAAATATTTCCGAAATGTCGTCCATAAATCAATAAACTTTGCCCATCACTGTTTAAATTACCTGGTGGTTTTCCCCAGTTTTCTTCTAAGCGTTCGGAATAGGGTGTTAGCCGTTCATACTCTTCAACGCTCATTCGATGGGCGATCGAGAGTTCTGGTGATCCTTGAAGGGCTTCGGGATCGTTGATCACTGTCTCCATGAGTGCCTTGGCATCACGTGGCATGTTCTGCACGTCGTACCCCTTGGCCTTCATCTCTTGAAGAACCCTATGAATGGAGTCGAAAACATTCAGATAGGCCGCCGTTCCAACATTGCCCTTGTCTGGGGGAAAGCTGAAAACGGTAATCGCGAGCTTTTTGTCTGCTCGAGGCTTCAGGCGTAGTGATGACCAGCGGATCGCTCTTTCAGCAATCGCGTCGACGCGATCTTGAAGAGTGTGTGCTTTGCCAGTGGTGTCATCACGACCAGACAAAACAATCGGTTCGATTGCTCCATCTAATTCGGGAATCGCGATTTGCAGTGCTACTTGAACTGGATGAAGGCCTAGATCACTTTTCTCCCATTCTTGCGTGGTTTGAAAGACCAATGGCAGGGCAACCATATAAGGCCTATTGAGTTTTTTCAGCGATTCAACGGCCTTGGGATGGTCCTGACGCGCTGGACCTCCAACCAAAGCAAAACCTGTAAGAGAAACAATGCTGTCCACCAGAGGCTGCTCTGGATTGAGCGGGTCGTAGAAAAATGCATTGACCGGTTTTGAGAAATCAAGTCCTCCGCAGAAGATCGGGATAACGCGTGCCCCTCTGAATTCGAGTTCTTGGATGGTTGCTACGTAATGGGCGTCGTCTCCCGTAACGATGTGGCTGCGCTGAAGTACGAGGCCAACCACTGGACCATTGCGGGCTTTGTCGTTTAGATCTGGACGACTAGCCGTCCAATTCAAATATTCCTTTAAATCCTCAAACATTTGAGGTGCTAATGGATGCCAAATTCCTAAATCAGGAAAGACTTCTGGATCTGCAACTACTAGATCAGGACGATCATTACCTTCTGATGCGGGAAAAACATATTTATCGGCCAGCATCAACAGAAAATTTCGAAGATTATCTGGTGTGCCGCCCAACCAATATTGAAAACTCAGCATGAAGCTGCGAGCGTCTTGAGCTTTCTCGACAGGCAAATACTTGAGCACGGTTGGAAGCGTGTTCAAGAGTTTGAGCATGGCGTCTTGAAAACCAGCACCACCAGCTTCTTTTCGCTTTTTCATGAAGCCAGCGATCGCACTTTTGCTCTGGCCGAGTTGAGCCATCGAGAAGCTGCCCAACTTATTAAGGCGCATCACTTCTGGCATCGAAGGGAAGACCACTGCGGCCTTCAGGCGATCTCGGTGAGGAGTTACTGCATCAACAACTTTTTGGGCGAGATCTTCAATAAATATCAGGGATCCAATAAAGACGTCGGCCTCAGCAATGTCTTTTTGAAAATCTGCATAATTATTTTCATCGCGAAGTTCCTCAATGAGATAACCGCAGAGTTCAATCCCAATGGGACCGTCTTGCGCATTGAGACTGATCGCTGCTTGGGTTAACGCACTCTGATATTGCGGTTCAAGAACGACGTAGACGGCCTTCATGACCATCTGATGGTTGTTGTTCTCAGCAGGAACAATCCGACGATCAGCGGAACGGACCTGCGTAAACATCAGCATTTATGAGCAATGTAAAGAAGCTTACGGGTGTGTGTGTCGCTCTGCTTGAGATCTGCATTTCGTGTTACATCCACGCATGGCCTCATAGGCTGAGTCCATCTGCAACACGTTCATGAGCGACATCCAGACAGGCTCGATACCCGTTGTGGTGATCGGTGCGCTGGGTCGAATGGGTGCAGAAGTGGTTCGGGCTGTGCATATGGCTCCTGATTGCCATTTGGTGGGTGCCGTGGACAACACGCCCGGTAAAGAAGGCCAAGACATAGGCGAATTACTTGGACTTCAGGCCCTTGAGGTAGCTGTTACTGCTGATCTAGAGGGCTGCTTGTGCTCTGCGAGTCAGGCCGTTCGTGATGCAGGGCCTGGGAAAGGTGCCGTCATGGTGGATTTCACCCATCCATCCGTGGTGTACGCCAACACAAGAGCTGCGATTGCCTATGGAGTTCATCCCGTGATCGGGACTACAGGTCTGTCACCCGTCCAACTCGATGACCTCCAATCCTTTTCCGATAAGGCATCCATTGGTGGGGCTGTGATTCCCAATTTTTCTGTGGGGATGGTGTTGCTTCAACAGGCGGCTGCCGCTGCTGCTCGGTTTTATGACCATGCCGAGCTGACGGAGCTCCATCACAACCGCAAGGCCGATGCTCCTAGTGGAACTTGCATTAAAACAGCCGAACTCATGGAGGAGCTAGGCAAACAATTTAATGAATCAGAAGTAGATGAGCATGAATCTCTTGCTGGAAGTCGGGGTGGACAGCGTCCGAGCGGCCTGCGCTTTCATTCATTGAGGTTGCCTGGTCTTGTGGCTCATCAGGAAGTGATGTTTGGCTCTCCTGGTGAGACCTACACCCTTCGGCACGACACGATTGATCGGGCTGCCTATATGCCAGGGGTATTGCTTTGCGTTCGTAAGGTTCGACAGTTACCGGCGCTTGTCTACGGCCTCGAGCGTCTTCTTTAAGGGATTGGCACGATGTTGATTCCGCTTCGTCCCGGTGAGTTGCATCGGTTGATCCCCGCTGTTGCCACTGGTCAACAATTCAAAGCCGCACTTGGCAATCCTCGAAAAGTTCTCCAGCGTGTGCTGATTGCCACCATTGGAGGAGTGATCACTCTTCTGCTGAGTCAGAGCCAATTATCCAGTCGTTGGGGCTCGATTTTGCTGCTGATTGGGGTTGTGTTTTTGCTCTATGTGCTCTGGGGCCCGATTGTGGAAGCCGGTCAAAAAAATGCCGTTTTACGCCGGTATCCTTCTGCAGCTCTCTTTGAAGGGGAGATCGTCAAGGCTTCTCGCCAGGAGCGAGTTGAAAACCAACGGGAGCAGGCTGATGCTCGCGGCCAGCTCGAATTGATTGAAAACCGTCGGACGTGGTTGGTGTTGGAGCTGGCTGATGACGACGGCTATCTCGGACGGATCTCCTTTCCAATGACCAAGCAGCATGCGTCGATTCGCTCCGGAGCGTTGATCCGTTGTGTGGTGCTGAGCGACCGCAACGATTTTTCGAGATTGGGCGCCGTATCCGATGCTTGGCTTCCTGGTCTTCGGATCTGGGTCGGTGAATACCCATATTTGCTTCGACCTGCGTTCGAAGACCTCTGTCGCATGCGCTTGCGCAAAGTTTCTTCACAAATGGGTTACACTTCTTAAACACCGTCAGGATCCCCATGACTCAGGCCTCTACAGACGCAGCAACTATCCGTGGCGCAACCGTGACCACAGAAGACGGTGGTCGTCTCAACGCATTCGCAACAGAGCCACGCATGGAAGTCGTGGACGTTGAGAGCGGTTGGGGTTTCCATGAGCGCGCAGAAAAGCTGAACGGCCGCATGGCCATGCTCGGGTTCATTGCTTTGCTCGCAACTGAATTGGCAATGGGTGGTGAATCCTTCACCCGTGGACTTCTCGGCATCGGCTAATCACAGTGATGACCGGCTACTTAGCTCCGATTCGGATCAATGGTGCCGGTCCAACTGGAAGTTTGCTTGCCTTTGGGCTTGCACAATTTGGTTACTACATTCATCTTTATGATCCTCTGACTGCAGATCAAATCTGTTCTCGAAGTAGAGCGTATGCGCTAACTCATTCTTCTCGACGTTTCCTAACGCGATTAGGCCTTTGGAATGAGTTATTGCCTCTCCTATCACCCTTTAAGACCTTGAGTCTTGAGGATCGTGGTATAAACAGATCTGTATGTTTTACTGAGTTAGATCTTCATTCAGCAAATAAACCATCCCAATCTGTTGGTTGGATTTTAGATCATTCTTCTTTGATGAAGCTCTTAATAAGCCGACTCAGGAGATCCAGCCATGTCAAACTATTTTTGGGCGAAGGGGCGGATCAATCACCATTTCCAATTGATGATTTTGGTTTGGTGATTGCAGCAGATGGTCCTCGCTCCCCTACCCGGGCACATTTTAAATTTCCTTGGTGGTCTCATTCGTATTCCCAGGGCTGTCTAACCGCAAAAGTTCGTTTTCGTGAAATTGATTCAGAAAAAGCGTTCGAATGTTTCAGGCCAGAAGGTCCTTTAGCCATACTCCCGCTTGGTAAGACTGATTTTCAAGTGGTTTGGAGTGCGCCTCTTAATCGATGTCGTCAGTTAGCTGGTCTTGAAACATCGGCTTTTCTTGACCAGCTTTGCACGATCCTTCCTAAGGGTCTCGAGCCGGATGCATTGCTCGATTCACCCGCTGTTTTCCCGTTAGAGATTGGTTTTTCACCAAAACTGCATCGACGGAATGTTGTTCTTGTAGGTGAATCTGGTCACCGCTGCCACCCTGTAGGGGGGCAGGGGCTAAACCTCTGTTGGCGAGATGCTGAAACTCTCCTTCAACTGATGACGTCTGCTTCCTGTGCTCGGCGTGGGCTTAAAGCTGTTCCTGGTTGTTATACCAGGCTGCGTTTTTTTGATCTATTAACCGTTGGACTTGCCACAGATCTTCTCGTTCGCTTGTTCTCCAACCGCCAGTCAGCACTTCTGCTCGTCCGACGTCTCGGTCTCTTCATGCTCAAGCACTCTCCTCCGTTTAGGCGGGTTTCACTTCAGGCGATGTCAGATGGACCAAGCACTCTTTTGCACAGCTTGCCAAAGTAAGTGCAATTGATTGGTTTTGATGGTCATTAGTAGTGACCCGCAACCCAAGTCATCCGCTGCCTTGCTTGCCTACTTGCAAGGCAAGCTTGGATTGAGTGCCAGTGCCATTAATCTGGGGCTGCGGCAAGCCGAATTGGAACAGGCCCCCCTGCCAGTGGTGCTCTGGAGTTTTGGGCTTCTCAGTTTGCAAGGTTACCAAGATGTTTTGGACTGGCAGCAAGCTCAGGAGTATTGAATCAAAGATTCAACGCGGATGTCGTCGGGAAGACGCTCTCGTCCACCTAATGCTGTGAGTTCCACGATGAAGGCGCAACCAACCAGTTGACCGCCAGCCTTCTTGACTAAATCGGTCGTGGCCGAGGCAGTCCCTCCTGTTGCTAGGAGGTCATCAACAATTAAAATTTTCGGTTGGTCTCTCATGGCATCTGCATGAATCTCGAGGCGATCTGTTCCGTATTCCAAGGTGTAATCAATTCCGTATACCAGCCCAGGGAGTTTTCCTGGTTTGCGTACTGGAACAAATCCCAGCTTCATTTGTGTTGCTAAACCCATTCCCACAATGAAACCCCTGGCTTCAATTCCCACAATCAGGTTTGGCTTCAAAGAATCACACAGCGTTCCAAGGCGATCCATTACCTCTACCCAGCCCACGGGATCACGCAACATCGGGGATATATCTCGGAAGAGAATTCCTGGTTTTGGAAAGTCTGGAATATCTTGAACGAAATGACGAAGATCCAAGGACGTGTGTTGATGAGATTTGCAATCATCGCAGATATGGCTACGGATGAGCTTGATTTCGCATATCCCCTACGCAGCTTGTTCCTTCTGACCTGTTCAGAATGAATTGATCAAAATCATGAGCAGCTCTGCCCCATTCCAAAAAGTTAGTTGTCTGCAGGTGCAATAACGTCTTTTGATTTCGAAAATCAATTTCAATGCATAGAGCAATCGTTCATATTGTGCCCGTTAAGTTGATTGTCTCATTGAACAGGAGAGATCTGTCGTTATTTTGTGAGTGAATTAGAGATGATCGGCTGCTGCTTTGTGGCAATTTTTGAAGAGTATTTGTGCAACCCATTAGCATATTGTAAATCCGAATTATGAGTAAGAATCATATTCTGCTTGGTTCTCTCGTCTCTTGTTTGGTAAGGAGCTTGTGTCTATTCAGGCTGTTGCTGCCGTTCCCTTGAAAGAATTGTTTAAAGCCTTAGGATCGCATCGTCTTGATAAGGTCAAACATTTTTGGTTGCCGATGAGGAAGCCGTTTCCATGCTTTTCTGATCGTGTGTTAGCACTGCATCCAAGCCTGTCTTGATTGAACTCGAAGCGGTATGACTCGAATCGGTACGCCACCCAGCCATGACTGAAGCAACAGTCACTCCTCTCCAAGAAGCGTCTTTCCCAACAGCTGAGCTTGGTCGTCGTGGGATGGAGCGTCTTGATCTCCTTTTGCTCACAGTGGAGTCCTTGGATTTCAACGGTGGGGAGGCCATGCTGTGGGCTACTCAACAGCTCGGCTTCGAAAGTCTGTTCCCTAATCGGGTGGAGCTTTGGAAGCGTCGATGCCATAACCCGCTTCGTCGCTCTACGCGTCGTGGAAGACTTGGTTCGGCTGAAACAGAGGCCCTTATCAGGCTGCTCTGTGCCATGGCAGATCGACTGTATCCGATGCTTCATCAACTTCTGTCGTCTCGTGAACCTACTGACCTCACTAAGCAGCGCTGGGCCTTAGTTGACCAACGCTTGAGGGATTTGATTGCTGAGCGCTTCAATCTCCGCCGGGGGGCTGTTCAACGCTTGCTCAGCTCCGATCATTCTGCGTCGATTCAACGACAGCTTGTTTTGACCCTGGCGCTGGCTGCAGGTCCCGGTGGAGTGGATCGCCTACGGGCCAGTCTTCTTGACCCAACACCCTGATGATCTCGATGCTCAAACTCTCTTATCGCTATGACCAAACAGCGGCCAGGCTTGAGGTGGATGGACTTCCTGACTTTTCGTCTGGACATCGTGACAGCGTGATTGGGATCATGTCTGCTTGGCGACTTCAATTGGTCGGTGCTCCTGAACTGGAGGGGAAACGCGATCACCTTGAAGCGTTGATGGCTGTGGTTCTTCCCTATGCACGCCATCAAATCTCAGGGGTTTCCAGGCCTGAAGGCTGGTCTCATCATCCAGTGAGCATCCGCCCTGTTGATGGTGGGCATCAGCTTGGACTCTCGAGTAGTCAGCCTGATGTTCCCCCGTTGGAAATCAAGTTGGATGATGCTGATCTCGCTGATCTTTTGCGCTGCCTAGATGCGCTTCGTGCTGACGATCGCGTGGCTATTTCTTGGCCCGAGATCATTAATCACCCCTTGAGTCGTCGTGAACTAGTGGAGCGGGTTCCCTTGGTACGTCGTTTAGCCGCACCTGTGCTTGGTGGCGTTGCACTTGTTGTAGTTGGGGTCATGGCCATGGTTGTTCCATTGCCTAGTCAAGAGACCAAGGCTCCTACTGACTCCGTAGAGGCTGCTAGTCCTGACCCTGTTAGCGATCCTTCACAAGCCGATCCATCACGTTGAGCCTGTTGTGGTGTTCGCCCATATATTGGCTTTATTGCTTGCCTTCAATGTCCTCTAGTTGGTCTGATCTGAGACGTCGTGTCGCAAGGATTGGAGCTTCACTAGATGTAGTAGTGCGTAGCGATCCAGAGGTTTGTGGCTTAAGTGGTTCTGATTATCAACTCACCCTTCATCACAGTGGTTATGGAGATTGCACGGTTGGCGATCTCAGTTTGATTGATTGCCCGAATGAGTTGGTTCTCATTGAATTTGAGCGCTGGATGCGTCGAGCCAAGTTGTCGTTAGTGTCATGATCTCGAAGAACATCCCCCGTCTGCCGCGCACTCAAAGAGAACGTCGCGTGTTTAGCAAAAGCAAACGACACTCCATGCGCGTGCATGTTTGGAGGATGTTTTTGGAGTCGTTCCTTCTGTTAATGCTTGGAACTGGCTTGCTTGCAGGTTTGAGCTGGTTACCGACCAAGGTCGATGCAATCGTTGTTGTGAGTGAAGCGATTGCTGATTTAATTCGCGGCTTAAGTCAACTGCTGGAAGCGTTTCTTGGTTTGTCGACAGTCATTCTGATTGCAGCACTTCTTGTTTTGGGTCTGCTAGCACTGCTCTCAGGTTTGATTCGACTCGTGCGTACGTTTGCTGAGGTTTCTAAATCATCAGCTCGTCGGCAAGCGCTTCAATCTTCCAACGCTCCGAGACGAAACTCTCGTTCAGCTCGCAGCCGCCGGCTGCGAAAAATGCGCTAATTCAGCCGTTCCTCAACGTGATCTCGATCGAGGGGCGAGCGAACGCTGCATCATCCATAATTCATTTAAGCTAAGTCCTCCGTCTCCATTGCGGTCCAGGCTTTCGAAATTCCGTTGAAGCCAGGGAAGGGATGCCACCTCCTTGCGATCTAGTTGGCCATCAAAATTTCGATCGGCTTGTTGAAATCGTCTTTGTAATCGCAGCCCACTTGGGTGTGAAGCGGAGGGCCTGATGTCCTCAATTAACAAATATTTGCGGGTGGGGTGGCGTTGTAATCGCCGTTTGAGGTAGGGCTGGCCAGTGACTTCTCTACTCTCCAAACGTCCATCACGATTGGAATCCATTCGTACGAATAAGGCCTCCATCTTGGTGCCGTAATGACGCACAGGGTTGGCTTGCACACCTTGGTCCGCTAGCAGGAGGCTTGCCCCCAGTGCGACGAGTGTGAAAGGTACCCATTTCTCCATCACAGAAGACTATTCAGTGTGATTGGTAAAGAGATGTCTGAGTGATGACAGATCATCAATGAACTGTGACATGGTCCGCCTCAGCGAGACAGTTTGCTTAATGCTCCATACGATCGGAGCATTCAATTGAAGTGTCGACAGTGGTGATCAAATCTTTGTTGATTTGGATGGTGTGGCGATGACCCAACCTTCCGGCATCGCTTCGCACTCCCCTGCCAAAAAAGCTTCGATGATTTGGGTCGTGGATGACGATCCGGAGCTTCGTCAGATGGTGGGTACCTACTTGATTGATCAGGGCTATGACGTTCGCTGTCTTAGTGATGTCAAGCAGCTTGAGGCAAGGCTGGAATTTCAGCGCCCAGACTTGATCGTTCTAGATTTGATGATGCCTGGGGATGATGGCCTGACAGCTTTACGTCGCTTGCGAGATGCTGGCGACGATCTACCCGTGGTCATGTTGACGGCGAGAGGAGATGGAGTTGACCGCATTATTGGCTTGGAGCAGGGGGCTGATGACTATCTTGCTAAGCCATTCCTTCCCCGTGAGTTGTCAGCACGCATCGAAGCAGTGCTTAGAAGGCGTAGCTCTATTCCTGCTGGCACTCCCCTGGCTGAAGGCGGTGATGTGACCTTCGGAGAGAATCAATTTGATCTTTCTGCCAGGACCCTATTTCGCGCGGGTACGTCTGTTGTAATTACCAGCGGTGAGTTCAGCTTGTTGGCGGCTTTCGTGCAGCACCCCCACCGACCTCTGTCCAGAGAACGGCTCATCGAGCTGGCTCGCGGACCAGGGTCTGATACGGATAGTCGCAGCATGGACGTGCAGGTATCGCGGGTACGCAAGCTGGTTGAGCCGGATCCTGCGCGTCCTCGCTACATCCAAACGGTATGGGGATATGGCTATGTCTTTGTTCCTGATGGAAAACCCCGTTCGCGTTGAGGGATGGAATGACCCCACGGGTTTGGCAAGTTCGATTGCGATCTCTATTCGGTTGGAGTGGCCTTGCTCTTGGCAGTTGGGCGTTTTGCTTGTTGGTTTTACAAGTGTTGTTTGGACAGCAGCTTGAGCAGCTTCAGACGGTACAGCTCGGCCGTGATTTGGCGCTGAATGTAAGGCTCACTGAGTTGGCTCTAGAGCGCTATCCACCCCATTTGGTGACTGAACTCACCGGTCTTGGCCTCAAAGTTGCGATCCAACCCAAACCGGTTCAAAAGGTTCCTTCCGCAGGCTTTCAACGCCAGGCGAAAGCGCTTCAGACGCAGCTTTGTGAGCGGCTCTCCCATTGCCCGATGGTCGTGGCGGATCGAGATCACGAGGGCGAACGCGGAATTTGGATTGAGCTGATCTCACCGCTGGAACCGATTTGGCTGCGCGTGAACGTGCGTGCTCCGATGAGCTGGCCGCCTGAGCCCACCTTGTTGGGGTTGTCACTGGTTGGGGCGGGCATGATTTGTGGCGGCTTGTTCCTGCTCGTGGAGGTAGAGGCACCGTTACGTGGATTGGAAAAGGCCTTGTCGCGTGTTGGTGAAGACATCGATCCTGATGCTGTTCCTGCTCGTGGTGCTCCGGAGGTTCAGCGCCTTACTCGCCGTTTCAATGCAATGGTCCGACGTTTGGCTGCCAATCGGAACGAAAGAGCCACCATGCTGGCTGGAATAGCCCATGACTTACGCGCCCCCATCACTCGACTGCAGTTTCGTTTGTCCTTGCCTGAACTCAGCACAAAAGAACGCGAACGTTGTGCCGGTGATTTGCAATCTCTGGAACGTATCACAGGCCAGTTCCTGTTGTTTGCGGGAGGCGGGGATGAAGAACTCTCTGTGCCCGTTCCTTTGGATCAACTGCTGGCAGAGGTGGCGAGCAGTCATCCCGCTGACCAACTGCAGCTTCAGTTGGACACGTTTGAGGTCATGGTGAAGCCAGTTGCCCTGAGTCGAGCTGTTGGCAACTTGATTGATAACGCGTTCACGTATGGCCAAGCCCCTGTGGTGTTGAGGTTGCTGCGCACTGCGAATCAATGTTCGATTGAGGTTTGGGATCAGGGTGATGGGATGCCTCAGCGTTTGTTTGAGCAGGCTCTTCAACCGTTTCACCGCCTCGATGCCTCGCGTGGAGGACAGGGCCACTGTGGATTGGGGTTGGCCATTGTTGTGCATGTGGCACGTCTCCATGGTGGCCACCTCGATTGCTGTAATGCCGATGGTTTGAATGACTTGAAGGTTCCAGGGCGCTTCGCTATTCGTTTGTCATTACCGATGGACGTAATGGTGGAGAACATTGTGAAAAGCTGAAATCCTGGCCTTTTTGTTGAATTGTGAGGCACCAATGGGATGGTTGATCGCTTCGTTATGGGCCATAATCGTTATAAATGAGTTATGGCAAGGGATTTAGAAAAAATAAGTGATTTATTCTCCGAGTGTCACTTATGAAAGTCCACTAACGAGACCATTGGCATTGAGATGCGAAGCGAGGCATCACTTCTCTATGACCTGATCGACCTTCCTCTCTTGCCCGAAGAACCGCCGCGACGACCTGATCTTCATTGAGTGGCTGCACGATCGCAGCGGGCTCAGTTGCTGCAGCATCGCCATTAAATAGCCCAATAAGAACCCGTTCGTAATCCATATCAGCCGGCTTGAGCTCTTTGAGTTGCATGTCATGCTTCAGGCAGCAACTTCAACTCAGCAAGCAAATTATTAAAATAAGTGTGAGATCAACGCCAACAAAAACAACAGACGGCTAACTATTTATTGTCTGGTTAGTCTTGTAGGTTTTAAAGTATGACATTGCCTGGTTACGATGCAGGCGACGCTGCTAACGCTTCGCCAAGGATTATCCTCCCCAATCAAGGGCGATCGATCACCATTGGAAAATCGACCTACACGTTCAAGGTGACCGGAGAAGATACTTATGGAAAATTTGGCCTGTTCGAGCTACGAATGCAAGGCGGATATGGGATTAAACCTCATACGCACCACGAATTAATGGAGATGTTTTATGTGGTAGACGGTGATGTATCTTTTCTCGTTGGGAGCGAGCAAAAAATATTGCAACGAGGATCAATCGCCACGATCCCACGCAACGAAAAACATGCCTTCGCTAATACATCTTCTAGCGATGCCATTCTTCATATCATGTTTTGCCCCGCTGCAAAACGCGAACGCTATTTTGAGGAATTGGCCTCATTAGCCAAGGAGGCTGGGGAAGTGGACCCTGATCGAATGAGGCGCCTATGGGAAGCGAATGATCAGTTTCCTGCTGATGATCCTAATTGGCCGTTTTAATGTGATCGTGACCTTTGAAGGCTTGACACTCTCTCCTTACCATTCTGCTTGCTTCTCCTACTGCTTCACCGTTGACTAGCCGTTCTCATTCTTTCTCCAACTGTTGCATGACCGTCCCGTATCGTTTGAGGGCAACAAGGTGGTTGGTTGTTTCAACGGATCTTATGAGTCGTGTCTTTCGAGCCAGTGCTCTTAACTTGATAGGGACCCTTCCTTAACCGTGCGTAGTAGGTCAATGAATCCATTGTTCAAACGAACAGGACCATGTGACTTACGACCCATTAAGTGACATGAATAAGTGACACAGCTAATAAGGGAAGTCAGTTATGTCAACCGTTCACAAGGAGTTTGCTCTAATGGGCCATAAGGAAAACAAAAAGTCAAAACACAACAGCAAAAGCAAAGAGACGGCACAACCCAATGGATCTAAGCCCCTATCTGATGCGGAGAAGGGTGAGCTTGATGGAAGGGAGCCCAATAGCGCGGCCCTGGCCCAACGGTATGGAGATGAACTCCAACGACCTAGTTACAACGGAGAAAGACTCAAGAAAAAGACCTATGAGTCTGAACTGGAACAGCTCCAGACTCAACTCGTCAAAATGCAGTACTGGATCAAGGAAAAAGGCTTCCGCATGATTATCCTGTTTGAGGGTCGGGATGCAGCTGGTAAGGGAGGCACGATTAAACGCTTAACCGAACCTTTAAATCCACGTGGCGCCAGAGTCGTTGCTTTGGGAACCCCTTCTGATCAACAGCAAACGCAGTGGTATTTCCAACGATATGTTGAACATTTTCCAGCTGCTGGCGAAATTGTGGTGTTTGATCGCAGCTGGTATAACCGCGCTGGTGTGGAGAGGGTCATGGGGTTTTGTACCCCTAACGAGGTAGAGGATTTTCTTGAAGATTGTCCTCAGTTCGAGCAAATGTTGGTTCGCAGTGGTGTGTTGTTGTTGAAGTATTGGTTTTCTGTAAGTGATACGGAACAAGAGGCACGATTTCAATCACGCATTGATGATCCAACTAGGCGTTGGAAGCTCAGTCCAATGGATCTTGAGGCACGTAATCGTTGGGTGGAGTTTTCTGAGGCAAAGGATTTGATGTTTGCCAGTACGAATATCCCTGAGGCACCGTGGTTCACGGTAGAAGCAGACGATAAGCGAAGAGCGAGACTTAATTGTCTAAGGCATGTTCTTAGTAAGGTGCCTTGGGAAGACATGACTCCGCCAGCGATTGAATTACCACCGAGGCCAAAACAAGGATCCTATGATAGACCACCAATTAATGAACAGTTTTTTGTTCCTAATCATTATCCCTATGATAAACCCAATGATTAACAAGTTTCTATCTGTTTAGGTCTAACTCCTGTTTGTATGAGTAGTCAATGCTCTTTTGGCACTGATAGGCAGGTGCCGAATCTCACCGCTTTAAGGTGCTCAGGTTATTAGGACACTCATCTCTTGGGACCTCGAGAGCATTTTAATTCTAGTTTTTATCGTTGTGCTTAATGTTTGCCTTTGTGATTTCTAACTCATGACAATTAATGCTCAAATATAGTTTTTTCTTTTGCCATTGGCTATGATGAATATCATCAAGAATGTGTGGCAATGGGGTCTCTAAAAATTCTCATATTGACTTTTGTGATCGTCAGTACATCAGGTTTTGATCTTGGAAAAGAAACGGACTTGTATTCATCGAAAGCAGAAGCCTTTGAAGAATGTGAGGCCTGGAAGGACGCAGGTAACATAACTATTTATGCGACAAATATTAATATAGCGGAGGAAGCCTCAAGGTTTAGCCTTGATCATCCAACTCCTTTATCACACTCTTCTGGTTCAACAAAAGATCAAATTATATATGCCAATAGGCTCTATGAATGGAATCAATCTGTGGAGAATTTTCTTGCCAAGCACCCCACCAAAACAATGAAAGTTTATTCCCGTATATGTAAGTATGAGCCAAAACAACAATTATTTGTAGGTTATGAAAATAAGCAGATTCAAGAAGGAGCTTGGAAGGATGAAGAAGGAATGAGAGGAAGAATGGTAGAAGTGAAATTTTTTCAATACTGAGTAATTACTTTTTTGCCAGCAAGAGAGACTCAGGGGGTGGGCGGTAGGTGGTGGCATTTTTGATCTTTCATGAATATGATCGATTGGTGAAATGATCTTGGTTTTTAACTCTATGGATCCCTACATTCCTGTGGTTTGCAGAGGAGTCGAGTGCACTGCTCAGGTCTTTTGTCTCAGATACAGGCTTTGATTTCATATATCACCATTGATTGTGATTCTTTTTCCCATGAACTGCGCACTAGCGACTAAAATCTTTTTGTTAATAATTAGGTAAATAGATGGATCTTCGT
>JASJLK010000070.1:0-5907 GCA_037620855.1 Synechococcus sp. ChBW.bin.23
CTTTGCTTCAGGTTGATGGCAAAGTCCAGCTGCATGGATGAATTCAGGACGATCTCCGTGCTGTTGGATCAGGGTACGGATGATTGGCCAGCCTGTTTCTGCCAACATCCCCAGGCGTTCGGCGACTGCAAAACGGAGTTCATCAGAAAGGCTGGGAGAGAAAATCTCTCCCAGCCAGGTTGGATTCAATGGAATCCGGCGTGCATTGGCTAGCCGATCCCAAAGGGAGGCTTCATCAATTGCACTCATGGTTTTCGAAATTAGCGAGCACCAAGTTCGGCGGCTAGTTCACGTTCCAGTTTTTCATCGTGCTCTGTGGGAAGCACATCGGAAATTTTGGTGCGGTGTGTGCTGTAGAAGAGCATGCCGATGAACACCATCCCTCCAACAACATTGCCCAAGGTGACTGGGAGGAAATTCCAGAAGATCACTTTGTAGAAGGGCACACCTGAACCGAGAATCGGTCCAGCTGTATGCAGGAATTGATTCACAACAATGTGCTCCATACCCATTGTTTGGAAGGCCGTAATCGGTAACCAGCAGGCCAGCAATTTGCCGGGAACACTTTTGCTCACAAGAGCCATCGTGACACCCAGGCAAACTAACCAGTTGGCAACAACTCCACGCAAGAAAGCCAGGAAGAAACCCATGCTTCCAAGGGCCTCGTACTTCTTCACAACGTTGATCTGATTAAGAGCAACAATCTTCTGTGCAACGAGATCCCAAATGGGTGGCCCAACATTCTCAGCAGAGGCATCCATGCTGCCGCTAGTGAGGCTGATGGCCATGATGATCGCTACGACGAGCGTGCCGATGAAATTGCCAATCCAAACCCACGTCCAATTCCGGAATGTTGCCTTCCAGCTACATTTACCGGCCCACGTTGCCATCGGTAGCAACGCGAAGTTACCCGTTACTAACTCCATCCCGAAGAGGACGATGCTGGCAAAACCAAATGGGAAGAGGAGAGAACCCACGAATGGCAGTTTTGTCAGGATTCCTACTGTGAGGGCCAGGATGACTGCAAGGCCAAGAATGGCACCAGAATAAAAGCCACGGATCAGCAGGTTTTTAATGCTGACTGTTGCTTTCTTGCCGCCGGCGGCAATCATGCCGTCGACGAGTTCGTTAGGTAGGACATAGTCCATCTGGGATGCTGTTGCACTCATGATTGGGGGTTTGGTAAGAGAAAAGTAATCAACCGCTGATGCGATTCATGAAGCGTGAGAAGACATCTTGATGCTGTGAAGCTATAGAAATTGGTGCTTTGTCTTCACCGCTTGCGCTGAGCCAATTGACAAAGCGTGATAGGAAATCAACTTTTAAAGTCATTGAGAAATGAGTAAATGTTTGACTTTTAGAGACGTTGCACCATGGCTTCAAAACAAAGCGCCACGGTTTAACGTCGTAGGCCTAATTCGGTTCGCTTAAGCCCGAGGCTTTGCACCGAATTGTTCGATGAGTACCTTTCGAAGAACGTTTTGAATGTCTTCTGCGGGAATTGCTTTGTGCTGCACTTCGCCGATCTGCGGGTTTTTACCCTGAGATCCTCCGATGCTCAGGGTGTAGGCCTCACCCATTTCGCCCTGACTGTTTTTAGCTTTGGTGCCCGTTAGGCCGATCGCACCCATGAAGGCTTGGCCACAGGTATTAGGGCAACCCGTCCAGTGGATCTTGAGCTCTTCGGGTAACTCGAGATCTGCATCAAGTTTTTTTGCAGCTGCAATGGCTTGGTCTTTCGTGTTGGTTAGACCAAAACTGCAGTAGGTGTTCCCTGTGCAGGAGACTGTTCCAGCTGCAATGGCACCTGGTTCAAGAGGGAAGCGTTGCACCAATGGATCTGCTTTGAAGCGATCCAGATTGGTTGTTGAAAGTCCCACGATGATCACGTTCTGGTCTTCAGTTAGGCGAATTTCGCCAGTCCCGTAATCCAAACTTGCTGTGGCTAAGTCGTGAAGGTCGGTTGCTGTGAGTCGTCCAACGCTTACATGGAGCCCTGCAAAAAACTCACCAGCATTTTTTTGTGGGTGGATTCCGTAGTGAGAACGTGGTGTGGAATTAAAAACTGATCCTGGATCCTCTATGAGAGGACCAAAGAGTCCTTCCACTTTGCTCCTAAAAGTGTCAACACCTAGTTGGTCGAGATACATGCGGAAGCGGCCTTTGGGGCGTTTATCGCGCTCGCCGTTGTCACGCCAAAGGCGAATGACGCAATCGGTCATTTTGCAAATTTCATCCTGCTTTACCCAGGCATTCAGGGGAATGGCGTAAGCATTCATTTGTGACGAGAGGATCCCTCCGACCCACACGCCAAACCCCAAAACACCATCTCGTTCAACCGGGTGAAAGACGATGTCGTTGTGGAGTAGAAAGTTATCTTTTGCCCCAGCAACAGCTGTATTCCATTTACGAGGAAGGTTGGAGAACTCTGGATTTCCTTCGCAATGATTGGTCAGAAAGTCCTGAAGCTCAGTAGTAAAAGGTCGTGTATCGATGATTTCGTTTGGATCAATTCCAGCCAGGGGATTGCCGGTTACATTCCTAGGATTATCAAAACCTGATTGGATTGAGCTCAGTCCAACGTCCTTCAGTCGCTTGAGAATATCTGGTAAATCATTAAGTAGTACGCCACGCAGTTGTAAGTTTTGGCGTGTTGTAATGTCGCAGCTTCCATTTTCGCCGTAGCGCTCCACGATTGAGGCCACAACGCGAAGCTGCTTGTGGCTGATTACGCCGTTAGGTATGCGCAAACGCAGCATGAACTTTCCAGGTGTTTTGGGTCGCCAAAACATTCCGTACCACTTCAGTCGAAGCTGAAGATCGGTTTCGTCAACCTCTTCCCAGCCAATTCTTGCAAACTCTTCGATTTCATTGCCAACAAGCAATCCATCCTTAGCGGCTTTGTTTTGCTCAATTTTGTTGAGCTTTTTATTCTCGAGGAATGGTCTGGTGGGGACTTGAATGCTCATGGCATTGATTCCTGGTAATGGGAACTCGTCAGGTAGCGAAATATCCAGCAGATCAGAAATGTGAATGCTGAGAAAAGGTTTATAGCAATCTATGGGTTGATAATTCGGTATCGGGTAGAACCAAAATGCTGACAACAAGCTCAGATTTTTGTCTGATTCGTTACAAAGAAGTATCCTGATTTCTGGCTCGATTGGAATGTTCTCTACAGCAGTGAATTGAATCAGTATTGGCGGCCTATTTCTCCGATCCAGCGAACAGCTCCATGGCGGATCATCGACCAAACCCTTGCCATGGCGGCTAGATCGCGATCAAAATCATTTTTAAATCGCTGTGGTGCTTGGTTGCTGCGAGCGGTTGACTGCATTGGAGCGCGAGAATGCCTCCTGCGGTAGTTAGTCATGCATGCATGAATGAAAACCACCTGACTAGATCAGTACCAGGGGCTTCAGATCCGTGGCCGTTGTTACGTGAACGTGGCGAATTGAGTGGTGGAACTGCTCTTCGTCTTGTGATCCATGGACGCTCAGGTGGAGTTGTACCCCCTTGCTTGCTGCAAATTGTGGATGCGGTCGCTGCGCGTAGAGCGGCTCCAGTTGAATTGGAAGTGCTGACTTCAGACCATCCGTCGCCGGTGCAGTGCGCCAGCCAGTGGCTTGTTCCTTTGCTTTTGCTGCCTGGCAGTCATGCGCGCAATGACGTTCCGCTGATTCGTGACCGCTTGAAAGCTGAGGGCGTTGTTGTGAAGTCGCTGCCTTTTCTTGGCGCTTGGAATTGTTGGTGGGTTCTGATGGCGCGTTGGATTGAGGATGTTGCTGCTCGTAACGCTTCTCTGGCGCTGGTTCATCATCCATTGAGGCCAGGTCTTTCCGATCGTTTCCTGGCTTCAATTCAGCGTCGCTTTGACTTGCCAGTGGTCTCTTTTGATGCCTGGGACCAGTTTGCTAGAGACCATCCCAACGTGGTTCCATTACCACTTTCCTTGGCGCCTAATCGGATGTCTGAGGCGTTGCGTCAGGCTGGTGGTATGCCATCGCTCCTTGAGGATCCTCAGCTTCGGCAGGGACTTATTCATTGTCTTGCCCTATTGCCGTGACTGACTCGACCATGACGGGCACTGTCTATCTCGTTGGAGCTGGACCTGGAGATCCAGATCTGCTTACGGTGAAAGCTCATCGTCTACTGCAGTGTTGCGATGCCCTCGTCTACGACTCGCTCGTACCAAGTGAGGTCCTTAATCTCGTTCCAGACTCTTGTGAACGTCACTTTGTCGGCAAACGTCGCGGTCACCATTCAGTGCCGCAGCCCAGCACAAACTCAGTCCTTGTTGCCTTGGGTCAGCGTCATCAAACGGTGGTTCGCTTAAAAGGTGGAGATCCTTTCCTGTTTGGTCGTGGTGGAGAAGAGGCTGCCCATCTCGTTTCCCATGGCATTGCTGTTGAGGTTGTGCCTGGCGTCACGGCCGGGATTGCGGCTCCGGCCTATGCCGGAATACCGGTGACCCACCGACGAGCAGGCTCGTCAGTCACCTTCGTGACGGGTCATGAGGAGATTGACAAGCGTCGACCGTCCGTGAATTGGCGTGCCCTTGCCACGGCGAGTGATGGCTTAGTGATTTATATGGGTTTGCATAATCTTCCGCGTATTGCTGAGGAATTGATTGCTGGAGGGCTCGATGGCAACACACCTGTTGCTGTGATTCAGCAGGGCACTGTGGCTGGTCAGCGTTGCCTGAAGGCACCTCTTCGCGAGGTGGCAGAGGCCACGCGAGCAGAAAATTTTTCGTCGCCTTCCATCGTGGTTGTTGGAGATGTGGTGAATCAACAAGTGAGTGCTTGTGCGCCCGAGCCAGCGGCGGTCACCATGCCGATTCCGTTCTAAAAAGTTTGATTGGCCGTTGTTGGTGGTGATGAATCAGTCTTGATTCATGTCGTTGTGAAGCGAGTTTGTACTTGTATTCAATGGCTTCTTTATTGGCTGGGTGGTATTCGCTACTAATTGCGCTTCCTATTGACGCTAAACCCAACGTGCAACAAGGATGCCGTTGAAATGTTTTATCTCATTCCTCTAATACGCTTTCGAGATTCGCCATCCGTTCGCTTCTTTGATGTCACGATTCCTCGTTCAAATGCCCGCGACTTAGTGGCGCATCATGGGCCAGCTGTTAGTCCACCCGATGCAGCCAATAGCGGCGCTTGGCAGTTTTATCTGCATCCTCATCAAGACGACAACCTTCTGGCTGCCAGTGGTGGACGTACTTTCTATCTTGTGAATTTTGCCTGGGAGCAGCCATTTCATACTGTCCGTCTTGAGCATGGTGGCGATATTCTTACGATCCCAAGGGGAACATTTCACCGTTCTTTGTCTGACCCAGACGGTTCAGTTGTGCTGAATCAGGCTATTCGTGATCCTGGAATTTGTATTGATCGCGAGTTCCGCGTCCATGACAGCTCAAAAATACCCAGGTTGTCTCAGCTCAGCTCCAAAGAGTTGTTTGGTTTGCATCGATCAAGTCTTGAAGTGATCGTTCATGTGGCCTGAATATAATTATTATTTAGCAGATTAATTGTTCCTTGTGGATAGGGAGAGTTCCTGTAGAATATTGCTAATGAATTGTCGTCCCTGTTGTTGTACTGAGTCGCCGAATCGATCATTGTCTTGGCGTAATCGTTCCGGTCCATCTGGACCTATCACGTTCGTGATGTAGTCGTGATCCTCTTGAATCCACTGCTCGAGATTGGGCCTGCTCAGTTCAAAGTGACATTGCAAGCCAACCGCGTGTCTGGCAATTCGGAACACCTGTTCTTGGCAATGAAGCGATGAGCCCAACAAGGTTGCTGTTGGAGGAAGCTTGATGCGATCACCATGCCAATGCAACACCAATTCGCTGGGTTGTAATCCCATTAAGAGTGGTTCGCTGCTTGGCTTCATGAGCCAATG
>JASJLK010000071.1:0-24434 GCA_037620855.1 Synechococcus sp. ChBW.bin.23
AGCGAGGAGATCCAAGCCGGTTCGGTGATGGGAGCCTTGCGTCATGTCCAGCACCAGCGAATGACCCACAGTCACCAATAGAGCTGATGTCGCCATTGTGGTGAACACCCATCCCGCAACAAACCAGCCGCCACGACGTAACGGCTGCGGTCCAAGAAGCAGCAGCAGTAATACGGCGATGTGGATTGGGGATAGGCCGATGCCAGTGCCATAGGCGAGAAGCTCAGCCCAGAGCGTGGTGTCGCTCATCGTTAAGCCGAAACACAAAATTCCACTTTGATCGTATTAGGGCTTGCGCTCAAGTAACCGCTCAAAACAAGAGTTTGATCAGTGGTCATCCGTCGATATCCCTTTCAGGGAGAGGATCTGGGCTGAGATGTGACCGAAGAGGTTACCTTCCATAATGATCAGGAACAATCAGTGGCTGGGGTCCGTCAAGATCGAAGCTCGCACAGGCGGAGTAAGGCATTTCCCAGTCCAATCAAAGGCGAAGGTCAAGGTGAATGGCAGTTGGAAAAATGTAACCTCAACACACGGATATTTCCAAGCAAATTTTGAACATTAGCAGATCAGTTATCAAGGTATAAAGAATATGGCTGAATGTTTAAAAACAAATTCTAATTGTTTTGCGAGTAAGATGTTTAATGCATTTCATGAAAAGAATTATATTTGCCTAAATTGTACTCATGGCTTTATTGATTATTAGATATTCATGGTAAGCCGTTGGTAGACATACTGAAAGCATCGAATGCTTCGTTTTTATGAATTATTGCAAGTAATTGAACTGTATATTGTGCTATTGGTTTTCCTCTTTGACTGAATAAAAAACAGATTGGACAATAACTTTAAAGTTGTTTAATTGGTCGACAATTGTTTTGATGCCAGCCTCGTCGTCATCAGTTAGTAGAGGGTACTGGCGGTGAAAAGAAACAGTGAATGAACCATCCATGCTGACAAGATTAGTTCTTTCGTGATATATAAAAGAAGAACATAAGCGCTTTGTCGCTAATTGAGCTATATCGTCTTGTCCTTTTTTGAATACCCTATCAATCTGAAAGTGTATGTATTTATCTTTTGTTGCATTCGCTTGAGGATTGAATTCAGCTTCATCTGACTTATTGAACTCAGCTTCATCGGAATTAGTTTTCCCTACTTCGTCTATCCCCTCAATGGTCCAAGTCATCCCATCAAGCTGGACATTTACTTTTGCCCACTCTGGCTCCTTCATCCAGATGTCTAAATCACACTTGTATCCCTCTTTCTTTAGCCCTTCGTAAATGTTACGGCTCGTAAGTTCAAGGGATACCAATAGGTCACAGAATTCATTTCATTACAACTCTAACGGGGTTGCAGCAGAACGGGCCTTGTGTTTGTTTCAACACCTATTTCAGGCGTTGATCGAATCAGTCAAGAGGCTATTCAATTGATGTGGATGTATTGAAAAGCGCCTGTTGTAAGCAAATAGTTAATCATTGATGCCTTCTTGTTAGCTAGTTGTCGGATGTGGTGATCATGCCGCCAGCGAAGCACCATACGGTCGTAACAAATGCTCTGTTCGTATCACAACTCGCTTGAGATCTACAACGACAACACCTGATCCAGCGGGAGGATTAGGTGATTGGTTATGTCGGAAGCCAGTGGCGTCAAGTTCATCATCAAGGTCAAGGTGCCTGTCTTCAGCCCACCTGCGAAGTTGGATCTTGCTTAATCCTCTTGAGCACATGTTATTACGGGAGTAATATTATTCAAGATAAGCCGTTGGTTTGGGCATTCCAGCGGATGATCGTGCGCTGCTCTCGCTCGAAGCCAAGAATGCAGATCGTTCCTGTGCCGAGCTGGAATAAACGCCCACCTTTTGCACCGAGTCCCAACCAGGTGCCTGTTAAGGCGCGCAGCACGTGTCCATGTGCAAAAAGGGCAACATCTCCCACCCCCGGCGCTGCTAAGGCGATTGCAATGGTTTGTTCGCAGCGTTGTTGCACAGCTTCGGCATCTTCTCCATTGGGGCAGCCATGGCTCCACACTGTCCAGTTCTGAATGCTCTTGCGAATCTCGGGAGTTGTAATCCCTTCGTAATCGCCGTAATCCCATTCGCGCAGGGTTTCGAGAATGCGTCGTTGTTGGCCAAGGCCGCCCAGCTCACACGTGCGTTTTGCCCGTTGAAGTGGTGAACTAAAAACGGCTGCAAATTGATGTGTGTTGAGTGCAGGCGCAAGTTTTTGTGCCTCTTCTTCGCCTTCAGGCAGCAAAGGTAGATCGGTGTTCCCGGTATGTCGTCCGTTTTTGGCCCATTCAGTGGCTCCGTGTCGAAGCAACCAAAGCTGACGTTCGTTGTTCATAGTGTGGGTCAGTGCGCTGTTGATTGGGTTAGCTGTTGATCTGATTAGCGGCAAATTGTTGCTGTCTTGTCCCTGTCAAGTCCGAACGTCAAACCAGTCATTTCTAGTGAAGGGCTTCTTTGAAAACAACATCCTTTTCACGGTTGCTGCACTTTGGCCGCGTTTATACCAAAGACGTAATTCGTTCAAGGTCATTTCGCCTCTCTCGGCCTGAACCTCCACTGTCCCGTCTTTTAGGTTGCGAACCCAGCTGCAAAGATCAAGGTCGATGGCTCGTTGTCGACATCTCTGTCTAAATCCCACCCCTTGCACGCTGCCTTCAATGAGAAACCGCCAGCGTTCCTTTAATGGCTGTTGTCGCTGACGTGTGGTCTTTATGAAACCGTCGCGATCTGTGTCGCCACGGTTTCTAGAGCGGCGCGCCATCGGCATGAGATCGTCGAAGTGCTGGCCCAGTGAAGATGCACCCAGCTTGCGTGAACGGTCGGAAGTGCCCATCCTTCTTCTCTGCGATCAACATGCCAACCATCAACCTGCCATAGCGGTTGCCATCTGCCCACAGGTTCCTCGCTGAGCTCCCAGCGGTGAAATTCATGTCCCATCCACTGATCACCCGCCTTTAGCAGCAAGCTGTCTTGGACTGCTGTTAGGCGACGATACCCAACCTGCAATCTCCCGCGTTGGGCATGAAACGGTAAAACTCCTGCCATTGCATGAGTTTGTCCCTCCCCGTCCATCAAACTGGTCCCTAACATCAACATTCCACCGCATTCGGCGTACACCGGTTTTCGTTGTACCCATTGGCGGAGGCCTAAAAGGCTTTGTTGGCATCGGCTGAGTTGTTCGGCATGCAGCTCAGGGAAGCCTCCAGGGATCACGAGTCCATAGGCCGCTTGCGGCAACGGCTCATCCTCCAAGGGGTGCCAAGGGATCACCGGCATCCCCAATGCCTCGAGGCAATCCTGCATCTCGGGATAACGGAAATGGAAGGCGTTGTCTTGGGCGACCGCCACTGGCAGTGGTTCTCGCTTGTTGTCTTGTGCCAGAGCCTTCGCTAGCACGGTTGGGATCGGCTCTGGACCGGCTGTTGGCGCTGCCATCAACCTCTTAAAGACCCCCATCTCGAGATGTTGATCAGCGATGGCTGCCCATTGCCCCAGGCGAACATTCAGTTGATCGAGTTCATGGGCTGGAGCTAAGCCCAAATGCCGACTGGGTAGTTCGAGGCTTGAATCCCGCGGAAGACAGCCCAGGCAGGGCACGTCAATGGACGCCAATACTTCTTCGAGAAGCAAGCGATGGCGCTCAGTGCTGACTCGATTGAGCACCACACCAGCAAACTGCACGTCGGGGTCAAGATCACGAAATCCGCTCACGAGTGCGGCTAGCGATCGTGCCTGGCCACCGGCATCCACTACCAAAACCACAGGCAACCGTAGGTGTTTGGCTACGGCTGCGCTGCTTCCTTCGCCCGTTGAGCCGATCCCATCGAACAGGCCCATCACCCCTTCCACGAGGGCTAAATCACAGCGACCTCCATAGCCATGGAAACTGGTCTTCACCCAGTCGGGTCCGCACAAAGGCAGGTCGAGGTTGCGGCAGGGGCGCCCGGCACTGGCCCCAAGCATTTGGGGGTCGAGGTAATCAGGTCCCACCTTGAAGGGTTGAATGCTCAATCCCTTGTGTTGCGCCCAGGCGATCAAGCTAAGGCTGAGCAGGGTTTTGCCGCTGCTGCTCGATGGAGCAGCGATCACACAGGCCATGCTGCTCAGCTGGGAATTAAATCAGAAGCTTGGCAGCCAGAGGGGCAGCAGCAGCCAAGAGAGGGTTTGAGGAATCGTGCCCACCCTCAAGGAGGCGTGCCATGTCTGCTTCCACATGTGTATGGAGCAAGGGCACCACTTCTTCTACGAGTTCCATGCTGGCCATGCCCCCAGCTTCAAGGCGCATGCAACCTCCGGATTCCGCGCAGAGAATCACACACATCGCCCCGCCATGCTCGGGTTTGGAAATCATCCGTAGCCCCACGATTTGTCCTGGATGAATACTGGGTTGCCCCATGGGTACGGGAGACACCCGCATCGGTATCTCTGTTCCATCAGGACGTTGGAACACCGCGCTGATGCTGGAATCGTCGGTTTTGGCGTCATGCCGATGGGTCTCTTTTAAGGTCCAGCCCAGTCGATCGGCAAGCCAAGAGGCCAACAGGAGGCCTTGTACGGGGTGATCTCCCTCGACATCGATGTCGAGTTGCACCACATGGCTCAGGGCATCGCGACGCTGCGGGGCATCAAACACCATCGCCAAGGTTTGATGCCAGCTGCCCAGTCTTAGCCAGTTGAGATCATTCACGGCCTGACCGCTTGCGAGCCTGGTGGCGAGGAGGTTCAGGCAGTAAGAGGGATCACCAAGAGCGGAATCGAGAATGAGCCTGCGAGGACTAATAGAGAGCTGCTCCAACAACTCAGGCGATTCATCGAGAGGTCCGTTCCACCACACCCAAGACGGCAGGTCGTCGGGGAGCAGGGGCTGCAATGTGTTGAGGCCTTCCTGCAAGGCCTCTGTTCCACCGCGGAGCACCACCACATCTCCGCAGGCAACGGTGCCCCCGCCTTCTTCCGGTAAGGGGCAATAGGCGGCCACCAATGTTTCCAAGGGGCGGGTTGAATCCAAGCTTGGCGCCAGGGTGATCAAGCGCCGAGGTCTGAGTGTGCTTAAGGCCCCGTCAATATGTTGACCACGAAGGTCATCACTGGTTTTACTGCCATCAACCTTGGCCAGACTGTTTGAGACCGAGCTCCCCAAGGGCGGGGTGCAGAGAGGGAGATCAAGCTCGAGGATTGCTTTCCGCCCAGCCTCTTCCACCTCGTCGCGTTGCACGCCCATGATTGGGCCTTCAATCCTGCCCGTGCGGACTAGCTGTTGTTCCACCCAGGCTGGTTGCCAGATCAACAGGCAAAAGGTGTGGGCCCCAATGCTGTTGGCTTGATCTCGGGTCCACAACTGATTGAGGTAATTGGAAACTTCCGATGGAGGGAGCTCGAGGGGAGTTTGAAGCGTGAGCTGAGGGGACATGCTGTGGCGGCCTGAAGGAGGGCGGTATCGAGGTGAGCTTGGGTGTATTTAAGGGCGACGCCAGAGCAGGCCATCTCGTGCCAGTAAGGCATCAGCAGCGGCAGGTCCCCAAGTGCGTGACTCATAAGGGTGGATGGGCAGCTTCCAGGGGCTGTCTTCGATGAGTTCCAACAGAGGGGTGTAAAGCCTCCAGGCTGCCTCGACCTCGTCGCTACGTGTGAACAGCGTTGGATCGCTCAACATCGCATCCGCTAGAAGGCGTACATAGCCCTCATCTGATGGTTCCCCAAAGGATTCGTCGTAGGAAAATTCCATCTCCACAGGCCGGCTGCGCATACCGGAACCTGGAGATTTCACTTCAAATTTGAACTCAGCGCCTTCATCGGGCTGAATGCGCAGGATGAGCTGGTTGGCTGTTGGACTGCCACCGGCAGCATCGAAGAGGTGAACGGGTGCTTCGCGGAAGGTCAACACCACTTCGCTCAGACGCTTGGCGAGGCGTTTGCCAGTGCGCACGTAAAAAGGAACTCCCTGCCAGCGCCAGTTATCGATGAACAGCTTCATCGCCACGTACGTTTCCGTTGTGCTGTGGGGATCGACGCCTGGTTCTTGTCTGTAGCCGCTGAGTGGTGCGCCATCGCTGCCTCCGGGACCGTATTGCCCGCGGATGCAGCAGTTCCAGGGTTCAAGTTCATCGGCCAGGCGTGCCGCTTGAAGAACCTTGGCCTTTTCACTACGGATGGCCTCTGGATCAAAACGTCCAGGGGTTTCCATGGCGGTAATCGCCAACATTTGGGTTAGGTGGTTTTGCACCATGTCGCGCAGGGCACCCGACGTTTCGTAGTACCCGGCTCGCTCTTCGACACCGACGGTTTCAGAGGCAGTGATCTGAACGCTGGAGATGTAGTTCCTATTCCAGATGGGCTCGAAAATCGCGTTGGCGAACCGCATCACCATGATGTTTTGGACCGTTTCCTTCCCGAGGTAGTGGTCGATGCGAAAGATCTGGTTCTCTTGGCCGCAGCCTTGAACCACTCTGTTGAGGGATTGGGCGCTGCCGTAGTCACGTCCGAATGGTTTTTCAATTACGACGCGGCTGCGTTGGGGATCTTTCAACAGGCCAGCATCAGCCAGGGCTCGGCAACCACCTGCATAAAACTTCGGTGACACCGACAGGTAGAAGGTGCGGTTGCTTCGTGTCGCTCTTTGACGGTCGATCACCTGAAGCCGACCCCCGAGCTTCACGACGTCTTCAGGTTTCTGAAGGTCCACCGGTTCATAAAACATTCCGGCGGCAAATTGCTCCCACTCTTCGCGATGGTCGCGAACCTTGTCACCCATCGCCTCAGCCATTTTGCTGCGGAATTCTTCGTCGCTCCAAGGTCTTCTGGCGCAGCCCAGGAGGGCAAATTCGCTGGGAAGTCGTCGTTGCTGAAATAACTCGAAGAGGGCAGGAACGAGCTTGCGATGAGTGAGGTCGCCGCTTGCTCCAAAAATAACCAGGCACTGTGGAGCGATGACCCGTTCCTGTCGCAGCCCAACCCTCAGTGGGTTCGTGATCGTCGTGGTCATGGCTACAGCACCTCTTAAGCAGGTTTAACCAGGATTTCTCGATCGGACAGCGCAATTGTTCCCGCAGGCCGTGTTTTGTGGCTGTCTCCTGAAAAACCACAGAATTAGCCATAAAAAAAAGCCCGCCATTGGCGGGCTTTTTTCACTCATCCTTGAGATTTAGTAGGTCTCAACGTGCCAGCGGTGAGCCTTCTTGAGTGCAGGGCGAAGTTCGGACCAATCGAGGCCTTTGGCCTCGGCTGCCGCAGACATGGCTTCATCAATACCTGGCTCCATGCCACGCAGACCGCAGATGTAGACGTGCGTTTTGGGGTCTTCGATCATCGCGAAAATCTCTTCAGCGTGTTCAGACACCCGGTCTTGGATATACATCCGGCCACCTTTGGGATTCTGTTGCTCGCGGCTGATGGCTTTGGTATAGCGGAAATTGTCGGGATATTCCTTCTCGTAATTAAGGAAGTCCTCGTCATAAAGCAGGTTGGCTGTCTTGGGTGAACCCATGAACAACCAGGCTTTGCCTCGGAATTTCCATCCATTCTGTTCCCGTTCTTTCGACTCAAACATGCGACGCAGGTAGGTGCGCATGGGGGCGATGCCGGTGCCGGTGGCCAGCATGATCACATTGGCTTCTTCGTCCTCAGGGAGGAGCATTTCTTTGCCAACAGGTCCTGTGATTTTGACCTTGGTTCCAGGCTCAACATCACAGAGGTAAGTCGAACAAACACCGTTGATGGTTTCTCCATCCAGTTCGTACTGAAGGTGTCGCACGCAGAGGGACACCGTGTTGCCCTCGAGGTTGTCGCCGTGGCGAGTGCTTGCGATCGAATAAAGGCGCAGTTTGTGAGGCTTGCCTTTTGCATCTTCACCAGCGGGAACAATGCCGATGCTTTGACCCTCCACATATTCGAGGTGTGGATCACCACCGCTTAGATCGAAGGTGATGTGCTGCACGCGACCAATCGCGCCTTCTTTGAGAAGAGAATAATTTTCGCTGACCGTTCCGAGGAAGGGAGCTTTGGGTTTGTAGAGATTGACCGGTACAGCTTTAGCTGCAGGCTTTGGTTGGGAAGTAGTCACAGGCTTCGATTTTGCTGGGGGTGCGGATTTAATGGGTGCGGCTGCCGGCTCTGAGCCCGCTGGACTAACGGACTGGATGCGTGCTCCTTGGGAGAGAAGCATGCGCATCGTGTCGCGAAGCCGGCTGTAAAGGACGTTTAGGCGAGAGTGCTCTGCGCGACGTCCACCCAAGCCTGTGAAGAGAATGGTGAATGTCCTTTCATCAGAGGTTGTCTGCGGAGACGCGTTTACTCGCATTGAAAACGTCCTGTTAAGGCGCGACTATAAGCGTCACCACTGACTTGCCAATCAGTTTTCGCTGAATTGAAGTTTCTTCCTTAGAGTAAATCGCATCAATCTCTCAGGATTAGACGCGAAAACGGTTTGGCATCTTTCAGTGGTCTGACACAACTGAAGCGCGGCGAAACGCCAAGAGGAGAGGCGATGTCATCCCATCACCAGCCCATTGAACAGACAGTTGAGAGGATGTCTGATGGCGTTCGTCGCCTTGCTGCTCAGTTGCTGACACCGGTTTCTGCGGATCAGATCTGGGCTGTTTTGACGGATTACGACCAACTCAGTGCTTTCATTCCCAACCTTGCAAGCAGTCGGTTGTTGCTTCGAGAAGGCAACAAAGTTCATTTGCAGCAAGAGGGATGTCAGCAATTCCTAGGAATGAAATTTTCGGCTTCCGTAGAGCTTGAGCTTGAAGAATTTGCCCCAGAGGGGACGCTGAAATTCAAGATGAAGAAGGGTGATTTCCGGCGCTTTGAGGGAACCTGGAGACTAAGAACAATGCCAGAAGCAACCGCTCTTTTCTATGAACTCACGGTTCAGGGATGTTTAGGAATGCCAATTGGCCTGATTGAACAACGACTGCGTGATGATCTCACCACCAACCTCAAAGCTGTTGAAGCAGAAGCTCGGCGCAGATCTCGTTAGTGGTTTGTACACCTCTTGAGTGCCTGCATTCAACCCACTGGATTGGGATAGATATCCTGTTGGTTCATCAAAGATTGGTGCTCTCGATCTGCAGACCAATGATGTGAATCCTGGATCTTGGTTTGTCTTCTTGATCAATCGTGCGTGCTTCTATCTGCTTCGGTTCTCATTCCGCATCTCAGCACTATGAAGACCATTGCCGGAGGGAGATGGCGTGCGTCTCCCTCCGCTAGGACATGATCGATGTCTGGGATAACGCTTTTCAAATCAGATCCAGTTAGGGAACGCCGAATTTCGCTCTGAGAACCTCCTGAAGGTTGCAATCCTTTTGATGCGAGTGGATTAAGTGCCTACTTGTGTTCGTCTCAATGGTTTGGCTCATTGACGGTGTGGCATAAAAAAACTCCCCCCGAAGGGAGAGTTTTTAATCGAACTCGATGAAGTCTCATCAAGTTCTTCAGTAGCCCCAAGGGGATTCGAACCCCTGTCGCCTCCGTGAAAGGGAGGTGTCCTAGGCCTCTAGACGATGGGGCCAAGGACGTGATCGAAAGTCTTCTGAACTATCGACACCCTGTGAAATTACGGTTCAGCCTGACCCTCCGTCAAGACAACGTTCTCCTTCTCTTGACCTTGACCTTGCCAGACGGGCACGTTGAAAGTGAAGCAGGCTCCTTTGTCTGGTTCAGAGATCACCCAAATCTTGCCGCCATGGACTTCAACAATGCGCCTGCAAACCGAAAGTCCAACCCCAAATCCTGAGGCTCCAGCGGAGGTTTGAGGAAGCCTGACGCGGTCTAGAAAAATGCGTTGCTGCTCTTCTTCCGGAATCCCTGGCCCGCTGTCGCAGATGCTCACCTGCACCCACTGACTCGTGCGATGAAGCATGGTCACGGAGATCAAGCCTCCGTTGGGTGTGTACTTAAGGGCATTTTCCAGCAAATTTAAGAGCACTTGGCGCATCCTGCGCTGATCAGCAAACACCTTTGGAAGATCCGCAGGGATGTCGGTGTTGATGGTCACATCTCTGCCGAGCCAAAGTTTCTCCAGTTCCAGAATCGCTTCAGCGGCAACACTGGCTAAATCCAGGCGCTGAGGGTTGAACAAGGCCTCCCAGCGTGTGCTCCCCACCTCCAATAGATCCATTGAAAGCAGCGCGATTTCCTCGAGGCGTCTTTTAAGGACATCCCTGAATCGATGGATATCGATTTGGCCTAGTTCTTGACTTTGCACAGCAAGGGTGGCCGCGGTGAGTGGCGTACGCACTTCATGGGCCACCATGCGCAGCAAGCGCTCTTGAGCTTGCAGGCGGTCAATCAAGGTTTCGTTTTCTTGACGCAGCACCAGCAACTGATCCTCGAGCTGGAGCTCCCGTTGGGTGCGGCTGCCATCGAGCTCTGTTGGCTTGAGACTCAAGCCAAGGCCATTTACTACCTCGTCTTGCTGCCAGCGCGGCAACCATCCACGCAATTGCCGAAAGATGCTGCTGCCTGCAAATACCTGCTTCGGCTGCGGTTGCAGCTTCACCAACGAGGGGGTGACAACTAAGCGGTGGAGTTCCAGCAACTCAGGTTGTTGGCTTGGATCTGAGATTTGAAGACTGACGTCGAACCCGCAGTCTTCGTTCTGCAGAAATTCCACCAACTCGCGAAGGTCGCGGCTGGATAGATGGTGGCGACCAGCAACGAGTAACAAACTCAGTTGTTGGCGCGGATTGCGATCAATCCCATCCACCGACGGAGCTTCGCAATGTTGAGGCTTACCTTATGGGTTTTTGACCTGTCCCGCAGATCCGCTAAGAAGAAGGGGAACACTCTGTTGTTACTAGGAGACGGCATGTCCCTTCTGCCGCTTGAACAACGGGGCTCAAAGCCACCGAACGGAGAGCCTCCAGTTTCTGAGAGGATGTATATAGACAGCAATCTGAGGCGGTGGTTTGCGCGGAACCTTGGCCTTTGGAGGTCCAGGCGTCAATATCTTTTCGATAATGAGGAAGTCTTTTTCCTGGACATGATGATCCGGGTTGAGATCTTCGCAGAATTTCAATTCGGCGAGCCTCGCTACCGCTTTAGTTGGTGGCCTGAGCATGACACCGACTTTTTTGATCGAAAACCCCGGTACGAAAAGGCCGGTGTGATGGAAGCCACGCTGATGGGCCACCAACTAAAGCGAAACCGCGCTTACCTAGAGCCAACGTCTCATCGGACGCAGATCAGGCAGGTGGATGAACACGAAATGATCTTCGAATCACATTACGGAGACTGGGATGTGCAGGAATACACCCGCATGATTTATGACGACCGCTATCGCTCTCGAGCCATATACAGCTGGCAAAACAATGTGCTCGAGATCGTTGAACATCACCACGAAACGCGTATGGAGGATGCCTCAGCTCCGATTCCGGTCTGAAAAGATCCTATTTGGATCAAATTGGGTCAAATTTGGACATCTCTCTACTAGCCCGAAACGGTGTGGATGCGGCACCATGGCAACGTATTCCGGTTTGATCCTTTGCGTCCCCTCAACCGACTCCGCTCTGTTCTGTCGGCACCATTGCTTTTGCTGCCTCTTTGCTTAGCAGCTCCTGCTGCGATGGCTCAGTCGGCCGGCAAGGCGCCAACGTCTCCTGCCAGCAATGAAGATATATTCCTTTACCGCGGCATGGGGTCGTCCTACGTCTGCAATGCCCGCACGGCAGGGATTGAGTTTCCTAAAGCTGTTGGCGTTGCTGCCGCAACCTATGTCCAACTCCTTAATGGACGGCACGGCGGCATGGTTGCCTCCACAGGCAACAAAAAGCTGACCAATGAGCAGCTTTTTTCTGGCGCTGAATTTCAAATCATCACTGGTGCCATGCAGTTCTGCCCTGACAAGGTTCCTGCCGATGTGAAGACCAAGGTGGAAGAAGCGTTGAAGAAAGCAAAGGCCGCCAAATAATCGGTTCAAGACGCCGTGAGCGTGGAGACACCAGCCCTTGGCTGGGTGCCTCCACGCCGGTGCCGTCTGCACGCCAAGATCGTTGCAGATACTCCTGGCCATGGCTTCCGCCTCCACCACTGCTCCGACGATCCGGCTAAAGGATTACAAGCCTTTCTCCTGTCGCATTCCATCCATTGCTTTGGATGTGGTGATCGGGTCCGATTCGGTTGAGGTCAGCTGCCGCATGGAGCTGACACCGGTGTTGGGATCGGAGCCGCAAGCCCTCGAGCTTCAAGGGGTGGATTTGCTCTTGCAATCGATTGCCATCGATCACCACGAGCTCAAGCTTTCTGACTACAGCCTCACAGTGGATGGACTGGTCATTCATCAGCCCCCGCAGGTGCCTTTTCAGCTCAAAACTGTGTGCAGGATTGACCCGCAGGCCAACACCTCGCTTGAGGGCCTTTATGCAAGTGGGGGGATGTTGACCACCCAGTGCGAAGCCGAGGGATTTAGGCGTATTACCTACCACCCGGATCGTCCCGATGTGCTAAGTCGGTTCACCGTTCGCATCGAGGCCGATCGCGAGCGTTATCCGGTGTTGCTCTCCAATGGAAATGCCTTAAGCGCTGGGCCCCTCGCTGGGGATCCCACACGCCATGAGGTGACTTGGGAGGACCCATCCCTGAAGCCCTCCTATCTGTTTGCCCTTGTGGCCGGTGATCTTCACGAGGTTCGTGATCGGTTCGTCACCCTTTCGGGACGCAACGTGAGCCTGAGGCTTCATGTGGAGCCAGGCGATGAGCCCTTCACGGCCCATGCCATGGAGTCGTTGAAGCGATCGATGGCATGGGATGAACAGGTGTATGGCTTGGAATATGACCTTGATGAGTTCAATACCGTTGCGGTGCGCCACTTCAACATGGGCGCGATGGAGAATAAGAGCCTCAATATTTTTAACTCCAAGTTGGTTCTCGCTGATGCGGAAACAGCATCAGATGCTGAGCTTGAGCGGATTGAAAGTGTTGTTGCTCACGAGTACTTCCACAATTGGTCGGGCAATCGCATCACCTGCCGTGATTGGTTTCAGCTGTCACTAAAAGAAGGACTTACTGTCTTTAGAGATCAATGTTTTACCGCTGATCTTCATTCAGAGGCCTTAAAACGGATTGAAGATGCATCAATGCTCCGCAACACGCAGTTCCGGGAAGATGCGGGGCCCACTGCCCATCCTGTGAAGCCAGATGCTTATCAGGCGATCGACAATTTTTATACCACCACGATTTACGAGAAAGGCGCTGAGTTGATTCGCATGCTCAGAACGCTTCTGGGCGAGACACGATTCATGCGTGGCATGACGCTGTACTTCAAACGTCATGACGGTGAAGCTGCTACGACGGATGATTTTGTATCAGCGATTGCTGAGGGTGCGTGCACTAAGGGTGAATCCCTTGGTTTCGATTTGGAGCAGTTCAAGCGTTGGTATGTCCAAGCTGGCACTCCCACGGTGACCGTGAAGCGCAGCTGGGATTCCACTCGCGGGGTGTTGCGCTTGAACTTGCGACAAAGCACGCCGCCAACACCAGGCCAGCCAAAGAAGCAGCCGCTGGTGATTCCCTTGCTCTGGGCCCTGGTCCCAGCTGATGGCGTGCCAGCGGAAGAGCAGCTCATCGTGCTGGATCAGGAGGAGCAACTGCTTGAACTGACGGATCTGGCTCGTACAGAACATCCCCCAGCTCTTTCGCTCTTCAGACAATTTTCTGCTCCAGTGCACTGGGAAGCCAGTCAAGAGCCCGCTGAGCTGTTCACCCTTTTTGCTTGCGATAACGATCCATTCGCTCGTTGGGATGCGGGACAGCAACTGTGGCGAAGGTTGTTGCTTGCTCGGGCCTCTGGAAGCCCGAATGCCGATTTAGAACGCCAGATGTTGGAGGCTTTGACCGTGCTTCTTGCTCCGTCTGGAGAACAGGATCCGGCGATGCTCTCCACGTTGATGGCCTTCCCCGGCGGCCCTGAGTTGGAAGCACTCCAGCAGGAGGCTGATCCCCCAGCTTTGTATCGAGCGGCGTGCGAGCTGCGCGAGCAATTTGGTCAGTCTTTGGCCCCACTGCTGCGCGAGCGGCTGAATCTTGTTGCAGACGAGCTTGAAATGGCTTGGCCCGAGGGTCAGGGGCAACGACAACTCACTGGTTTGATCTGGGCTTGGCTGGCTGCAGCCGGTGATTCAGCGGTGCGCAACGCTGCTTTGACTGCTGTCGGTGGTCCGTCGATGACCTTGGCGCGTGCTGCACTGCGGGCATTACAGCCTTTGGATTGCCCAGAACGAGAGGAAGCATTGCGTCAATTTCACGATCGTTGGCAAGAGAAGCCAGTGATCTTTGACAGCTGGTTTGCCTTGGAAGCTTCAACGCCTCGGGTTGATGGCTTGCAACGGGTGGCCTCTCTTTTGAAGCACCCACGCTTTGATCCGATGGCGCCCAATGCGGTGCGTGCGGTGTTGGGTGGATTCGCTGGCAACCTTTTGGTGTTCCACGCAGAAGATGGCAGTGGCTATCGCTTCATGGCGGAGCAAATCATTGCCTTGGATCAGCGCAACGCGATTACTGCGTCGCGCTTGGCCAAGGTTTTCAGCCGTTGGGGCACCTACAGCAGCAAGCGCCAAGCGCTTGTAAAAGCAGCTCTGGATCAACTTTCTGCTGCTCAGCTTTCCTCCAACACCCGAGAAGTTGTGCAAATGATGTTGGGATAAAGGCCGCTTAATCAACATACATTGATATTTGAAGAGAGAGGGTGAAATGCACGGCTCTCTTCAAATCATAAAGTGATCGAAATTAATATCTTTGCCTTAATTGTTGGGCTCCGATAATTATTTGGTTCCCATCTGCTTGAATACTTGTTTGCGATATTTAGCCCCTTCTGATCCTGAATGTTTTCCCCATAATCCTTCCCAATAAAAATAAATCACGCCGTAACCGCGATCATTCGCTAGCCGCACTTTTTCCTTCAAAATATCCATCGAGGTGGTTCGTTTTCCAAAGCCGGCCAAGACGCCAATCTGGATGGGGATGCCCCATTCGCGGGCTTTGCGGAGGGCGGGCTGGTCGAGATCTTTGGTATATCCCCTGAGGGAATAGGCATAGTTTTGAACCACAAGATCATCAATCAGCTGTCCAACGGCCCAGAGCTCCCAATCTTGAAGCCAATTGTTGTAAGCAAACCGAAACGGCCCAGGTGACAGGCTAATTCGCACTGGCAGCGACTCTTCTTCCAAGCGAACGCGAAGCTCGCGAAGAAGACCCGTGAGTTTGCGGCGACGCCAGGTCATCCAATAACGATTGGTGTAGTCGCGGGGGGGAGCAATGTTGAATTCATCCTTGTAGAGCGCTGATGTGTAAGGGTCGTAGCCCAATTCCACAGGCCAAGCGAAGTGGTCATCGAGTTGCAGGCCGTCCATCCTGCAGCGTTTCATCACTTCCACCACGAGGCCGATGAATCGCTGACGTACTTGTGGGTGCGCAGGATTGAGCCACACCATCTCTTTGCCGTGCATCTTCATCACCGGATCACCGTTGGCCCGTGACAACACCCAGTCCGGATTGTCTTGAACCACCTCTGCCGAGGCGGGCTCCATTAATCCATACTCAAACCAGGGAACCACTTTCATCCCGCGCTTGTGAGCTTCTTTGCTCAGGGTGCAAATGGGATCAATCTTGACACCAGCGGTCTTTAGGGCTGGCTCAACCGGGGCAAATTCACTGGTGTGAAAAGTCGTTCCACGACTCCAAACATTGGGATAAAGCACGGAGAATCCTGCTTGCTCAAGCTCATCCACCGCTTGTTTGATGTTTCGTTGGTCGTAGTACAGCGGGCTAGGACTATTGGTGAGCCAGACCCCCAGCGCCTGTTTTCGCTCAACACTCGGTAAACGACTTTTGCTCAGAAGTACGTTTGTGTCCTGGCCAAACGTGGCTGGCGGGGCCATGAGCAGGGTGAATGGCAGGCCGAGGGCCCAAAAGAAGTGACGCAACACCACAGATCAAGCTTGGGTTGAGTTAGCGGAACATCGAGCTAACAGAACTTTCCTCATGGATGCGCCAAATGGCTTCGCCCAGCATGTTGGCGACTGACAGCACATGCAGCTGGGGAAAGGCGTGATTGGACGTGATTGGGATGCTGTTGGTGACAACGACCTGTTCGAACAGTCCTTCAACAGACAAGCGTTCGATCGCTGGTGGAGAGAAGACGGGATGGGTGGCACAAGCAATGACGCCAGTAGCACCTTGCTCTCTCAGCAACTTGGCACCAGAGCAGATCGTGCCTCCGGTATCGATCATGTCGTCGATCAGGATCGCCGTGCGTCCGCTCACATCGCCAATCACGGTGAGGCTTTCAGCCATGTTGTGACCGGTTCGTCGCTTATCGATGATGGCTAGAGGAGCACCGTTCATTTGTTTTGCAAAGGCCCTGGCTCGGGCAACGCCACCCACGTCAGGAGACACCACCACCACCTCTCCCAAGTCTTGGGCGGCTAGGTAATCCACAAGCACGGGAGAGCCGTAAATGTGATCACAGGGAATGTCGAAATACCCCTGGGTCTGAGCTGAGTGCAGATCCATCGCCAGCACCCGATCGACGCCTGATTTAACGAGAAGATTGGCGGTGAGTTTGGCCGCAATCGATTCCCGACCGGCTGTTTTGCGGTCTGCGCGTGCATATCCGTAATAGGGAACAACGGCGGTGATCTGTCGTGCCGATGCCCGTCTGCAGGCATCCACCATGATCAGCAGCTCCATCAGGTTGTCGTTCACCGGAGCGCAGGTGGGTTGGATCAGGAAGACATCGCAGCCGCGAATTGATTCCTGTATTTGAACGTACAGCTCACCGTCGGCGAAGCGTTTGCAAACCTTGGGGCCATCAGGCACTCCCAGGTAGGCCGCAATTTCGCGGGCGAGTGCGGGATTTGAGGTGCCGCTAAACAGGCGAAGACGTCGGGTGTCGTGCTGCAACTTTTCTTGCTCGGCTCGGGCAGCTGTGAGAAAACTTGTCACGATGCCCGCGCTTGAAAACGGCGATGAACCGATCGTAGTGCTGCATCGCCTTCCTATCCATAAACGGTGTGGATTGGATCTCCCTAAGGTCGCTTCATGCTCGATTTCACCTTGGCTCTTGTTGGAGCTGGCCCCCTTCCTGAGCTCTCGATGCGCGAGGGTGCTTTACAGCTTGCCGATCGCTTTTCGGCTGAGTTGGTTCCATTGGCCTGTGGTTCGGAACCTCACAGTGGCTTGCAGGCACTGGCATCGCGTCAGCGCGAACGAAACCATCCCACACTGCTGCGTTTGAGCGGTGATGCGGCGATGGCGCAAGGTTTTTCTGGAAGCTGGTTTGATGCTCTGGCGGCTTGGCGATGTCCTGTTTTGCTGTTGGTCCAGCCCAATGCAGCTGGTTTGATCCCTGGCATGGCACCTGCCTCAGTTGCCTTGTGTCACTCGCTCAGCATTCCTTTGGTTGGATTGGCGCAACTTGGGGGCAGCTGGGATCTGGCGGCCCGCCGAATGGATGGCTTGCCCTGGTGTGGCCTCTTAGACACAACAGATAATGGTGGGGCTGCTTCTGATGCACTGGTCCGTTCCATCCAGCAGCGCTGGAAACGCATGAACCCAGCGGTAAACGCTCTATCCGCTTCACTAGAAAAGTAGTTTTGCAGTGGTTTTAATCGATTGGCAGATTTAGTTGTTACTTCGGGATTTGACAACTCTGCCGCTCCTGTCCGAGGAATAAACAAGAATTTGTATTGCAACTGCACGGATTAGATGCTGCTATCTCTCTTCTTGTTGATGGTAAAAGCTACAAGTCGTTGCTATAGCAATCTGAGGATAAGTTCACTTGTTGGTATTTTATTTAGCTTATATGCTTATCAGTTTTGATCTACATTTGATGATTGAGATCAGAGCAAAAACGCCCCAACCAACAAGCCGATAATGAGCCCTTTTGCCCATACAAGAGCTGCCATCTGATAATTGCCTAGTCCAAGATTGCTTTGAATCCAGTAGTAAGCGTCTCTATCGGCGAAAACAGTGGCACGGATAGGCTTAATAATCCAGTTCTTTATGTTCTTGTTCACTGAACCTCATTTGATATCAACAGCTGAATTGTCCTCAATCCACAGCTAATGTCAACGTCAATGACTCAAAGATTCTTGTGAGAGTGACTTCTGTGTTCTGAGTGATGAGTGCTTTCTGAATCTTTCTAAGGATTGTTCCATTTTGTTTTCCTGTTGTTTGTTTATTAGTCGTTATCCATTTCGATCTGCTCGACTGCCTAGTCATGAATGACTTCATCTGCGTTTCCTACAAATGGACGCAACATCAGGGGGATTCGCCGCTTTTCAGTGGGTCACCCAATGAGTAACGCTTGAACCCAGCGATCAATTTTGATCTGGCCAGATTGGCAGGCTGAGATCCGGCTTCAATTCGCGCAGCCTCTGTTGACCGACCCGAGCTGCAAGAGGAAGCTCCGTAATCACTGGTGGTGAAGGCGCACTGATCGCTGCTGCCATCAGGCTGAGCATCTCTGTGCTGCTGATATCTGTTGTGACTTGATTGGAAAACACATTCAGCAGCTCAGGCACCACGGTGACTGCATCGATTCCTGCTAACTGCTGATGCATGCCTTGGAGCAGCAGCTGTTGCCTCACTCTGCGCTGATGGCCGTTATTCGCCTTCGGTTTGTGACGTGCGAGCTGTTCTGCCTGAGCACCGTTGAGTGTTTGCAGTCCGGCCTGCAGATTCACTCTGTAGCCCTGGGACTTGTCTTCATACTTGTAGGTCTGGTTCAGGGTGACTTCGATGTCTCCAAGTCCTTCCACAAATCTGCGCAAGCCTTGTCTGGAGAGGACTAGGTAGCGATCTGGTTTGTTTATAGGCAGATCGATCAGCTCGCCAACGACGTCAGAGGTGAGGGCGATTCCACCGTGTTGCCATGTTTTAGAAAGAGCTTGCATCTCCTCGATCCCTGGCAGTTGAACGGCCAGTTCTGTCGGCAACTGCAAAATCTGAACAGGTTGTTTCGTGCTGATATTGACCAGCATCAAGCTGTCGGCGTTGGCAGGTCCTTGAGGTGCTGCGTTGTTGGAAGGGGCATTCAAGGTGTCTGCATCGAGGCCAACGACCAATACCATCACGGCTTGTTCCGGGAGCGGAGCGAGGGTTAATGACCCGTCGGATGACTGCACATCGGCGCCGTCAGGGTCTGGTTTGGGCCAGATCGTTGCAAGCGCTATGCCCGCTAGGGCAGTGCCCAGCAATGCAGCACTGATTCGCAGAAGACTGCGTCCGGGGCGGTCGCCCAACCAGCCCTTGGTTGGCTTTTGCTGCGAGTCCTCACTCAACGCTGGATCCCCCATACGTGATGGTTTGATGATTGGTAAATCAGTCTTGCTCAGCCTCGTTAAATTGGGAATTAAAGTACCAAAAGGGAACGGCAACTGGACGTTGATCAGGGGTTGGCCGCTCGATCGATATCAGTTTTGCGAATGGATTTGAGGGTGAGGTAATTCTTTATTCAGAAGTAACTTTAGGGAAATGATAATATTTTTAGGCATGTCATAAAGGTTGGAGTTGTTTAAATGTTCTGCTTGTATCGTTTATTAGTGCTCGCTTGAACGTCTTTAGGAGGCCTCTTTAAAACAGAGAAGCATCCCCTAATTCTTGTCCAGCCATTCCCTCTTTGTAGACCCTTGCGAAAAACTGTTCGAGGGTATCCTCTCCAAACGAAGGGGTTGCATTGGGGTCGTAGCAATCACGCTTCTTATCCCAAACCAACATGGATTCACTGGCGTAATAGCAACCGATACGGGCAAACTCGGCGGTGTCTTCCACAGCTGGTACGAGCGTTGCCACTTTTTCTAAAAGTGCAGTTGGCGCCTTCATTACTGCCATCGGTAATGAAAGCATTCTTGGCGTGCGCCCAAGTGTTTTAAAGAGCATTTCCCCTTGAGTGCGGGCGCTGAGGGCTGGTCCAGGCCCTCCGATGGGCAAAATTTGATTCACTTTATCGGTTTCGTTTATACAATTAGCCAAGAAGTATGCAAGATCTTTTTCACTGATTGGCTTGCAACTTGTTAGCTCCCCATTGCCAAACATCACATAAGGTGCACCTTTCCTGCAGCTCTCGAATTGGCCGGCAATGCTTTTGAAGAAGGCTGTGGGGCGAACAATCGTATGGGTGATTTCTGTGTCTTCCTTAAGCCGGGTTTCGAATGCAAGCTTCGCTTTTTGGAATTCTAGAATTGGTTTTTGGACGCAGATAGCTGAAAGCATCACGAAATGCGCTACCCCAGCCTTCCGTCCCTCGTTGTAGGTGTTGAGGTTGGCTTCATAATCAATTGCCCATGAATCCTTCTTGCCGCCGGTTCTTGATGCAAGGCAAGAAATCACCACATCGGTGGGCTCGTTGAAGGCATTTGTTGCGAGTGACGCCGGATTGGTGACATCGCCAAATCTCACCTCTGCGCCGGGGAAATCGGCCACGACTTCGGCTTGACCTTTGCGCCCTCCGATTCCACTGGATTCGCGCGCGAATGCCATGACCTGATATCCACGCTGCACCAGCTCTCTCACCACAAAACGTCCGATGTACCCAGTGGCCCCAAAGACGGCCACCCTCACTTGATCTGGAGATCGTTCTCGAAAATCATGGCGCGGGTAGAGGGGAGGGAGCACGTCGTGACTCGATCGATCTGGACCAACGCTAAGGCGTGAATCTTTCGTTTACAAAAGAAGCCAGCTAAAAAACCTCAGTCATTGCGATGAGCCTGTGAAACGAGCTTCGATTGTTGTTTAGACGCTTCGTAAGATCACAAAGGTCGGATCATTTTCATTCCCTTCGACCGTCTGGTACCCCGAATGATTTGCTTCGATGGTTAATCAATCCAGAAGCGAAAGGGATCGGCGGGTTGGTGTACTCCTTCATCCCACGGCTTTGCCTGATTCACCCGTGTGTGGAAGCTTTGGACGGCCAGCCCGCGAATGGATGAAGACTTTGGCGAGCCATGGAGTAACTGTCTGGCAGATTTTGCCCCTTGCTCCGCCTGATGGCACAGGGTCGCCATACAGCTCACCCTCCAGTTTTGCCTTGAATCCGTGGCTCCTGGATGCCGAAGATTTGGTAGAGGAGACCTTTTTGGCGTCCAGTGCTCTTGGGAGTTTTCCTGGAGCGGACCCCAAGGCGGAAGCCGCGTCTGTGTTGGATTTTCAGCTGGCCGATGCGCGTGCTTCGGCACTGGCCCGAGCCCTTGCCGCTCATTGGCCTCAGCAATCCTCTACGCGCAAACAACAATTTGAACGCTGGAGGGTTGACCAAGCGCATTGGCTGACAGATCACGTCAATTTCGTTGTGTTGCGTGCTCAACACAACGGTTTGCCTTGGTGGTCTTGGCCCCATCCGCTCGCGGTTCAACAACCTGCTGCCTTGGCTCAGTGGCGGCTTCAGCATGGTGATGCCTTGTTGGAGCAGGAACTTCTCCAATGGCATCTCGATCGACAGTGGCAACGCCTGCGTGTGCAAGCTCGGGATTTGAACATCGAGATTCTTGGAGATTTGCCCTTTTATGTGGCTCGCGATAGCGCCGATGTTTGGAGCCATCGATCCTTGTTTTCGATTGCTGCTGATGGACGCTTACGGCTACAGAGTGGCGTGCCACCCGACTATTTTTCGGAGACCGGTCAGCTTTGGGGGACGCCTGTTTACAGCTGGGCGCGCCATAGGCGTACTGGATTTCGTTGGTGGCGCAATCGCTTGAAGCGGCAGTGGAGGCTTGCCGATCGGTTGCGCTTGGATCATTTCCGTGCTCTCGCTGGTTTTTGGGCAGTCCCTGGTGATGACGACACCGCTCAAAATGGGGTTTGGCAGCGCTCACCCGGCCATGAATTGCTGCGCCTCCTGCGGCGCGATGCGGGTGGGACGCTTCCCATCGTTGCCGAAGATCTTGGCGTGATCACCCCAGATGTGGAGAGGCTCCGTGATCGCTTTCGTTTGCCGGGAATGAAGGTGCTGCAGTTCGCCTTTGATGGCAACCCCCGTAACCCCTATTTGCCAAGCAATATCAAAGGCCGCAGGTGGGCGGTGTACACCGGTACCCATGACAACCCCACAACGATTGGATGGTGGCAGCGACTTGATGAATCGTCCAGGCGCCAGCTGGGTGAGCTGCTTGGATGTCATGTGGAAGCACCCGGATGGCAATTGATGGAACTCGGGATGGCAACGTCTGCTGAGCTCGTGGTGTCTCCCTTACAGGATTTGCTGCATTTGGATGATCAAGCACGATTCAATACTCCAGGCACTGTTGGAGGCAATTGGTGCTGGAGGATGGGCGCTTTTGATGAGGCCTTGCAAGGGGCTCTCAAGGGTTATGGCGAGAGAGCTGCGGTCTGGGGCAGGCGATACGAGCCAGGTTGATTGGTTACAGGAGAGAGGGCCTGTCCGTTCCAGTTCACGGAGTCGGCCTCGCCTGGTGGAGGTTTGATGCTGAGGTCAACTGGGGGTAGGAGCTGCAAGGTCACTGTTCCGGTGGCGCCTTGAAGGTTGGTTCGATCTCCTCCTTCACTGCTCAGGCTGATCTGCCGTGGTTGGTCGAGGTTGATCTCGAGAACGCCGGGTCTTGTGAGTTGATCGAGAGGGAGAGCCCCCTGACTGAGGCTGGCAGTGATCTCCTCCTCCAGCGGGCGTAAGCCCTTCAAAATCTGGTCAGAGTCCAGGGGTGTGTTGATCGGGATGGGCTTTGGCGAGAAGGCATTGATGTTGATCAGATGTCTTTGTTGATGATTTAGGGCCAGAATCGATCCGATTATCACAGCGCCGTACACCACGCTCCCTTGCCATGTGGTGAAGATATCGATGCTGCCCAGAGTGAAGCGCGTGCCTTGACCATTGGTCGCCAATCGATTCGATCCTGGTCTGTTAGGCAGGGCTGCACTAAGGCTTTTGCTTGGAAGGTCTAAATAGGTCTCCAAGCGCTGCAACATTGCCACAAGATAGGCGGCTTCTGGTAAGCGGTCTTGCCAGCCGCGTTCGAGGGCCTCTAGGACCGGCGTTGTGATTCTCACCTCTTTTGAAAGGTCTCGCATGCTGAGACCCTTTCTTTCCCTTTGTTCTCGCAGTAGTTGTCCTGCATCCTCTAGGGAATTGTTGGGGCTCTCAAGCGACGTGGGAGCGTGTTGCTTGGTGTTGTGACGTCGCCAAGGGAGGGGAAACTTCATCTAGGCGATGCCGTTAGGAGGGGCACTCGTTCCGTTTTTAACGGATGGAAGTCCATTCTGAACGTGTCAACTCACGCCAGTGGCCCTCCGGCAAAGAACCGAGATCAATAGACGCGATGGCTATTCGTTGAAGATCAAGCACCGGGTGGCCAAGGGCCTCTGCCACCCTTCGGATTTGGCGATTCCTGCCCTCCCTGAGGATCACTTTTAAAAGGGTTTGGTTCGCTCCTTGTTTCAGCAGTGAGACCTCTGCCGCTTGTGTGGGTATTCCATCCAGCTCCACACCGTTGCACCAGCGATTCAGTGTTGTGGTGGTGGGCTTACCTCTGACTTGAACCTTGTAGGTCTTGCGGTGCGAGTAGCGGGGGTGGGTGAGCTGCAAGGTGATCGCACCTTGATTGGTTAAAAGGAGAGCTCCGCGGCTGTCTCCATCCAGCCGACCAACAGGGTGGAGGCCTCGCCTGAGCGACTTTGGAATGAGATCGAGAACCGTTTGGCGTCCTTGAGGATCACTGCAGCTGCTGATCACGCCGGGGGGCTTGTTGAGCAGGATCAGCCTGGGGTTCGATGGCTGAGATAGGGGACGGCCATCCACCTCGATACGGTCGATGTTCGGATCGGCTTGGTCGCCAAGTCCTGCTGTGACTTGATTCACCTTGATCCTGCCTTCGCGCAAAAGGTCCTCAGCGTGTCGTCGCGAACAGACTCCTGCAGCTGCGATCAGTTTTTGGAGCCGTTGGTGGGTCACCGTTGGGCTCCTTGGCATCGATCAGTGATCATCGCTGGATAGGACAAACGCCATGGACTCTGCCGCCGTTTTGATGTCATGCTGGTTGAGAAAGTGTTAACGGTAATGACAGAAAAATCCTCATTTCGTCATTCTGTCAAGAGGCAAAGAGGGGTGCCAACATGAAGAAAATTGTAAAAATGGTAGATTAGGAAACATAAGTGTTTCGTAATTGTCGATGGCGCCCTTGGCTCTGCTCCCCGATGCGGACCTAGTTCGTTCATACTTGCGAGACATCGGCCGCGTGCCGTTGTTGAGTCATCAACAGGAGATCACGCTTGGCCGTCAGGTTCAAGAGCTGATGGTTCTAGAGGCGCTAGAAGCGGAACTCAAGGATCAGCGCGGCGGAGAAGAGGTTTCAAGAGAAGAGGTTGCTAAAGGAGCTGGTATTAGTGCAGCGCAACTGAAACGCAAGCTGCAGGCTGGTCGTCGTGCCAAGGAGCGAATGGTGGCTGCCAATTTGAGGCTGGTGGTGAGCGTCGCCAAGAA
>JASJLK010000072.1:0-52855 GCA_037620855.1 Synechococcus sp. ChBW.bin.23
ATCCTGCATTTGATATTGCTCTCGGGCACTGATTCTTCGATGACGTGCTTCAGCGGGCACTGGGTTCCCCTGAGTTGGGTTGCTTTCAGGTTGCGAAGTGTGGCAGTTGACTACTTAGCTGTGTTGATCTCAATGCGCTTAAGTGTCTTCAGGGATGTCTGATCCTTCGTGCGTTGTCGCTTTTAGACCCAATTTTTATGGCAGAAGACATTCAGCAAACCCATCCACTCTATGCGTCGGATCGGGATATTTTGGATTCCTTGCTTGGTTTTGAGGGTGCTCCAGGGCCCGACCAGCTCACCTCTGCAGCAAGACTTGCAACGCGTTATGGAGAGTTCCCTGGGGCTGCTGACATCAAGACAGATTTAGGGAAAGTTGTTGCTGGCTGGGGCTTAACTCGGGACACCCTTAATGCTCAATGCAGGGAGATCTGGGAAAGCGGTTGGCGTCCAGGTCAAAGCCTCAGTGATGAGGTTGGCTCTGGCTCCGATGTGAGCGATTCGGAAGCCCCCTAGCGATTAAAAACACGACTTGACGGCAAAATGTTAGCTGTTTTTGTTTAACAAGTAAAAGTATTTCATGGAAGTGATGGCGCCAATTGATGAATGTATCTGGCAATCCTTGAAGGCTTTGGTATTGATCTAATGCTGTTATAGCTGGTTTGGCGCTCTTTTGGATAGTCAATTATATCTGAGGTTTGATGATTGGCCTGGCTATTTTAATTTGAAAGTTTCTCGAAGCCTCATGTCCCGACTCGTCTAGCGTTAAAGTCTGTATCATATTTGGGTGTTGATTTTAGCTCTGGCTGGGCCATTATGTCGAACCATTGATGGCTGGCCAGTCTCTTGTGCCCTCCTCTCGCAGGAATGAGAAGACTTGGGTGGTGGAACGAGATCACAATCAGGAAGATTGCTGTCTAGAAAGGATTTGCTTTTGGCGTGCCCATGGATTTAATCGCGTTGTTCACAGCTGCACCAGCAGCTCCCTACGCCTGGTCTCTTGTGATGGCTGGCGCGGTTGTGATTGCCAGCATTGTTCCGCTGGGTGCGGCGCGCTCTCAGGCTGACTTCACCATGGCTGACATGGATGCGCCAAGGGCAATGTTTGATCGTCTGCCCGCCTGGGGCAAGAGGGCCAGCTGGGCCCATCAGAACAGCTTTGAATCGTTTGGCCTGCATGCTCCCGCTGCTTTGTTGGCTTTAATCGCTGCTCTTCAAACAGGACCTTTGCCAGGTATTGCAGCTGTTGTTGCGCTTATTCAACCGATCTTGCGTCTTGTTTATATCGGTGCATATGTGGGCAACATTGCATCCTTAAGAGGCTTGTGCTGGGCATCGGCACTCTTCTGTACTGGCATTTTATATTTAGAAGGCCTTAAGGCTCTTCTTCAATCGGCTTGACCGGCTAAACGAAAACGATCAATCCTTGGCTATTACTGCGTTCATTGTGAAGGTGGCACTGGGAAGTTCCCCCTCCTATCAATGTGCTGTTCTTGTTTGAACATTGCCTTTGTCAAACTCATACTTGATCTTGAACAACGGCTTCCGCATAATTAGATTGGAAGACGCTTGACCGGAAATGCTCCACTGATTGGATCGAAATAATCAGTCGAAAAACAGAAGACTGACCACTTTCCCCATGTCTTCTGCGCTTCTACAACTGGCTAAAAGTGTTTCGCTGTCATGAAACGCCAAACAGATCAATTGATCACAACGGTTGATAATTTCTTGGTTGCAGAGACTGCTGGCAATAGGCAATGGCAAATCATCTTGATCCGGTTTTTCGATCAGATGGAGAACTTGATCAAGCTGGTCACGAATTTCCGGGACTTGTCGATCGAGGCTCTGCGGGAGCAGCACGGTGAGTCGCTCTCGATCAACGGCTAAAACACCTCGAATCACGGCTGCGTTAACACCCTGAGAGCCAGAGGTCAACAACGTATGCCCCTCTTGTGCCAAGGACCGAGCGATTAGTTCCACTAAGTGAATCGCGACGACCGGCACGTGGCGGCTACCAAGAATGGCGATTCTCCGCTTCCCCTTGTCCTGAAGAAGGGCAAGTTCTTGGGCAAGCGTGTCAACCCTGTCGAGTGCAGGAAGATCAAGAGAGCGGCTCAATGACATCCCACTGGCGATTGCAAACGCTAGCAGCGCCCCTCGAGAGAAGCGTGCTCCTTTGAACGTTGCGGAAATGCTCAGCTAATGGCACGAAATAATTCACTTAGGTTGCAATGCTCTTCAACGAGTCGGAAGGCATAGCTGGCCTTCACTGTTTCGTGGAGACGTACATGTCCAAAGGCCTGTTCGATCACTTCAACGGTGGCCAGGGTGTCGTGCTCAACCTTCAGAATTGGGACCTCTAATTCATCGGCACGATTGACCAGTTGGGGGAGAGGCTCTCCTGCGCCTGTAAGGATCAGGCACTGCGTTGAGGCCTCCAGTGCTGCGAGTTGAATGTCGGTGCGATCGGCTCCGGTCACCACTGCCATGTTGCGCCGCCGCCTGAAGAATTCCATCGCTGAATTCACATTCATGGCTCCGATACTCAGGGTCTCAACCAGGAGTTCGAGGCGTTCTTCACAGCAAATCACTCGGGCACCAAGACGTCTCACCAGCTCTCCAACGGTGACGCTGCGCAGAAGTGGAGATCGGGGCATGACCCCGAAAACCTTCAATCCCAGTGCCTGAAGAGCCGGCACAACGTGTTGGTTCAACTCCTCGACTTCATCGGGTGTCACCGCATTTAAAACAACACCGGCTAGTCGATCGCCGAGCTGATTCTGCGCTGCAAGTAGGGCATCAACACTGCGGCTGTCTTGCCAAAGATGCACCAGGATCACAGGAGCATTGAGTCCCTGAGCGAGTTGTACGAGGCTGAGGCCATACATCAGACCTTCGTGCAGGCTTCCCGCCGCCTCGAGCATTGTGAAGCTTTTTTGATCGTTTTGAAGATCCTTCAGCAACATCTCGAGCCCCGTTCCCGCATCCAAATTCCCCTGCCGCAAGCGGGTGTCGGCGGTTTCTGGAGAGAGCAGATGAAGAGAAGGAATCAAGCGGGTCTCATCGATGCCAAGGGTTGTGCCAACGAAACGCACGTCGTCATCAATCAGCGGATCAGGCAGAGGAGAACCTTTGGCCGTCCACTCAAGACTCGTGGCCAGTGGTTTGCCAAAGCGAACACTTTGGCCTTCAGACAAAAGATGGCGGGCTAATCCGAGTACGAGAGCGGATTTGCCGCTGAACGGCTCACAGGATCCGATCAGCAGTGTGTTGCCCATGCAGGAGGTCCCGGCGTGTTTAGCAACTTAGAGGTCAAGCCCCGTTGTGCTGTCATCGTTGAGGCGGTGAAGCGCTGAATGATTTCGGCCAGGTTGCTTCCCCCCGATTCAAAATCCCTTTCATGGCCAATCAGGTACCTCCCTCCTCCGCTCCACCCCTGTCAGGGCGTTGGGCAGGCAGAACGGTGGGAATCACTGGAGCAAGCGGGGCGTTGGGACTGGCTTTAACCAAGGCTCTGATCGGAGAGGGTGCTTGGGTGATTGCTCTGAGCCACAGTCCGCCTCCACAGGCCCAAGCGTCGATTGATCAGGCTCAAGAGTGGGTTCGTTGGTCTTGCGGAGACGAGTGTCAGCTGGAGCCAATTCTTAAAAATGTTGATGTGCTGGTTTTGAACCACGGCATCAACCCAGGCGGTGATCAGTGTCCAGAGACTCTCTCCAAAACCCTTGAGGTGAATGCACTCAGCCACTGGCGTTTGATGCAGCAATTCGAGACCATTGCTGATCAAGACCCAAACCGCGAGAAGCAAAGGGAGCTCTGGGTCAATACCTCAGAGGCTGAGATCCAACCGGCCTTAAGCCCTGGCTATGAGTTGAGCAAGCGATTGATCGGTGAGTTGGTCAGCTTGCGTTGGAACAATCGCACCACAATGCAATGCCAGGCCTTGCGGTTACGCAAACTCATCCTTGGGCCGTTTCGTTCCAACCTCAATCCGATTGGACTGTTGACATCTGGATTTGTCGCCAAACAGGTGATTTGGCAAGCGAGCCTCGGGGTGAACTTGATCATCGTCACCCCCAACCCACTCACTTATTTTCTAATGCCTTTCGTCGAACTGGTTCGAAGGGTTTATTGCCACGGTTTGAGGGTCAATCCCCCCGATCGGTGAGAATTTCGCATCCATCAGACGTCACCACGATGGTGTGTTCCCACTGAGCAGAAAGACTGCCGTCCTTGGTGACGACGGTCCAGCGGTCTTTGAGGGTGCGACAAGCATTGCTTCCTGCGTTGAGGATGGGCTCCACGGCAAGCGTCATGCCTGGACGTAATTTGACGTTAGGAAGATCGTTCGTGCGGAAGTTAAACACCGATGGCTCTTCGTGAAGATTCCGTCCCACTCCATGGCCGGTGTAATCCTCCACCACACTGAATTGGTTGGCTTTGACGTGATCTTCGACTGCTCCAGCGATATCTAGAAGTGTGTTCCCGGCACGGATCTGGGAGAGTCCAGCCATGAGTGACTCCTGGGCGACCCGACTGAGCTTGCGGGCATCTTCAGAGACGTCACCGACGCAAACGGTGATGCAGCTGTCTCCGTGATAACCGTCGAAATAGGCCCCCGTATCCACTTTGAGTAGATCTCCAGCATGGATGACCCTTTTGTTGCTAGGGATGCCATGCACCACTTCGTTGTTGATGCTGGCGCAGATGCTTGCTGGGAAGCCGTGATACCCCATAAAGCTTGGGGTTGCTCCCATCTCCCGGATGCGTCGCTCAGCATGGGCATCAAGGTCACCTGTGGTTTGGCCAGGCTCCACCAGCTCCATAATTTCGCGGAGGACGGTAGCGACGATGGAACTGGCTTTCGCCATGATTTTCAGCTCGCGAGCTGATTTGATTTCCACGCCACGTCGCTGCTGGATACGGGGGCCGGTGGCTGTGACAGTGGAGCCCTTTGTGGAGGCAAGGAGGTCAGCGAACAGATTCATTGTGTTTCGGCGTTTCTTGTTTCAGGCCGTTAGAGCAAGCCGCATCAGCGGAAGCGCTACAGACAGTCTTCCTGTCACGCTATCAATTGCATCGAGGGATCGACGGTGACCCGCTTATTGGTTCGCGTACGCCAATGGCATCGCTGGATGGCGCCTATTGTTGTTCTCCCTCTCCTGGTAACTGTTAGTACCGGCGTGACCTATCGGTTGGCTAAGGACTGGGGGGGATTGAGTCGAGAGCAGGTCCACTGGTTGATGACCATCCACGAGGGTGAGTGGCTTGGGCCTGTACTCGAGCCCATTGTTGTCCTTCTCAACGCGGTCGGCCTGTTGTGGATGCTTGCGACTGGTGCCTGGCTCCTCTTACAAAGCTTCCGAAGGCAGTGGATTGCATCACGGAAGGAGGCTGGGGGGTAGGGTAGTTTTTTGGTGCGTTACTAGGAGCTGGGATGGCAGTGGACCCGATAGAGACGTCTGTAGACGAACCCACTGAGGCGACGAGCGGTGCAACTGCTGTTGCTGAAAAATCAATGTCGAAAAATTCGAAGAAGTTGAGTGCCTCTGCACTTATTCAAGAATTTGAAGGCGCTCAACTGAAGAGTGATCTGCCTGAGATCTACGTAGGCGACACTGTGCGTGTTGGTGTTCGCATCAGCGAGGGCAATAAAGAGCGTGTTCAGCCCTACGAGGGCGTCGTGATCGCCAAGCGCCATGGAAGTCTCAACCAAACCATCACGGTGCGGCGCATCTTCCAAGGGATTGGTGTTGAGAGGGTTTTTATGCTCCACAGTCCCCAAGTAGCTTCGGTCAAAATTGAGCGTCGCGGTAAAGTAAGGCGTGCGAAGCTTTTTTATCTGCGGGACCGGGTGGGCAAGGCCACTCGCGTGAAGCAGCGCTTCGATCGCTGAGGTTTTTGCTTCAACGAATTAATGCCATCGTTTTTCGATGGCTAAGGGGTTCATCGCCTTGCGCCGTTAGTTCAGTTGGTAGAACGCAGGTCTCCAAAACCTGATGTCGGGGGTTCAAGTCCTCCACGGCGCGTCCGATGACCCCTTACTTGCAGTTTTCTTGATTTCGAGCATGGAGTTAGATCTTCAACCTGGTGATGTGGTCAAAGTGCTCGAATCAGCCGCTCTCGGCTGGGTTCGTGCACGTGTGATTCGCGTCAAGTCTGGTGGACGAGTCGTTGTCCAAAGCGACCAGGGTCGTGAATTCACGGCCCGAGGTAATCAAGTCCGTTTGATCGAACCAGCTGGATTTAGTAGTCCCTAAGTCCAATGTTTTGGGCCTGCTTTGGTCCTTCAACCTCCCCAGTCGGAGAGGTTCTTTTGGTCAACTTGTGCTCGATCTTTGTAGAAGGGTTTGATCTCCCTACATTGGTTTGAGTACGTTCACCAAAACCATGGAACTTTTGTGACTTCAGCTCTGGTGGTATGTCGTGGGGACTTGTTAATTGATAAGCCCCGCGATGGGTGCGTGGCCATTCGATGAGGTCAATTAAGCTCGCGCTGACTCGATCAGATCAGTGAGCTTCAAGATTACAGCTGAAAGGCTCAGGAAAAATTGGTGTCTCTTCGAGTGTGTTGACGGAGGGCATGGCGGCAGTTGATACTTACCAAGTCCGCGTGAGCGGCAAACGTCACTCTTTGTGGGTAAGCTCCTTCAATTGAGATCAGCCTGGGACCGTAGTTCAATCGGTTAGAGCACCGCCCTGTCACGGCGGAAGTTGCGGGTTCGAATCCCGTCGGTCCCGTTTTTATTTCTCCGGCTTAGTGACGGTTCGCGTTCGTCTGGCCCCAAGCCCCACCGGCACGCTTCATATAGGAACGGCTCGTACAGCTGTTTTTAATTGGCTGTTTGCCCGTCACCAAAACGGCAAATTTTTGCTGAGAATTGAAGATACGGATAGGGAGCGCTCCAAGCCAGAGTTCACTAAAAATATCCTTGATGGTTTGAGCTGGCTTGGCTTGGACTGGGATGAGGAACCGGTCATTCAAAGCGAGCGGATTGAAGCCCATCGCCAGGCGATCAGCCAATTGCTCGCTGAAGGTCTTGCCTATCGCTGTTATGCCAGCGAGCAGGAATTGGATGCCATGCGTGAAGCACAGAAGGCTTCAGGTAAGCCTCCCCGTTACGACAACCGTCATCGCCAACTCAGTGGTGAACAGGAAGAGGCTTATCGCGCTGAAGGGCGAGAGGCGGTGATCCGTTTTCGGATTGATGACGAAGCCACCATCGCTTGGACAGACATGGTGCGCGGTCCGATGCAATGGCGTGGCGCCGATCTTGGTGGTGACATGGTGATCGCCAGACGTGCTCCTGCGAACACGATTGGCAACCCCCTGTACAACCTCGTAGTGGTGGTTGATGACGCCGCTATGGCCATCAGTCATGTGATTCGTGGTGAGGATCACATCGCTAATACGGCGAAACAGCTGTTGCTTTACCAGGCTCTCCAGTTGAGCTGCCCAAGTTTTGCTCATACGCCTTTGATCCTCAATCCGGAGGGACGCAAGCTCTCGAAGCGTGATGGCGTGACCTCCATTGGAGATTTTCAGACGATGGGTTACACCGCAGAGGCCTTAGCCAATTACATGACCCTGCTTGGTTGGTCTGTCCCAGAGGGAATGGAGGAGCGGTTCACGCTCCGAGACGCAGCCGAGGTTTTCAGTTTTAATCGGGTGAACAAAGCAGGTGCCAAATTTGATTGGGACAAGCTCAACTGGCTGAATGCCCAGGTTTTGCATGGTTGGTCGCCTGCCGAACTTTTAGCAGCACTTGAGCCTTGCTGGCAGCAACAAGGCTGGGTTGCCAACGATCCTCATTGGGCAAACGACTTAGCCGTTTTGCTTGGACCGTCGCTCACCTTGATCGAAGACGGAGTGACGCAAGCCAGGCCCTTTTTTGAAGAACCTCCCTTAGAAGACGATGGATTGAAGCAACTAGAGCAAGCAGGTGCTCGTCCTGCGCTTCAGGCACTTCTTTCCGCACTTGAGCTGAATGCATGGGATGGCCATGATGTTGAGCGCGCTCAAACCTTGCTCAAAGAGGCCGCCGCTGCCGCTGACGTGAAGAAGGGCGTCTTGATGAAGAGTCTTAGGGCCGCCTTGCTTGGTCGACTTCAAGGGCCAGACCTCATCACCACATGGGCGTTACTGGCCAGACTCGGGAACGATCGGCAACGCTTGCGTCGCTGCTTCTGATGAGACAGAAGCCGTGGATTGGGAGTCTTCTGGACTCTCAGCAATCAGGCCAAGAACGCGCGCCAAGGGTTGTGCCGTTAAGCCTTGGATTCCCACTGTCATCAAAATTGTGAGGAAGACCAACCCTTGCAGCCGCCCCGCACCCAAAATTCCGGCCTGTTCAAGACGGATGGCGAACAATGAGGCCACAGCTGCTGTCACGATTCCTCTTGGGGCTAGCCAGGCAATAAATAACTTTTGACGCCAAACCAAGGGCAAACCGACTGTGGCCACACTCACGGCGACTGGACGTACCACAAACATGAGCAGCAGGACACAGCTCACACCTCCCCATCCGAGAGGGCTGAGCTCAGCCCAGGAAACGTCTGCTGCTAACAGCGGAAACAGCATCGTGATGGCGAGTGAAGCCAACTCTCGGATCAACTCATCGAGCTGACCGGCTTCTTCGGTTGAGCGACGACCGACCACGACGCCCGCTGCAACGGATGCCGGTAGACCTGATTCTGGTAGGAGCCATTCCGCTATCCCAAACATGAGAAACAGCGCCCCAAGCGTGAGCTGTAATCGCAATCCGACGGCTTGAGAAGGCGTCAGTCGGCGTAACCCTTCTGACAACAGCCAGCCAACTGTGACACCAATGAGCACTCCCCCTCCAAGGCGTGTAAGCAGGCCTTGCGCTACTTCACGCCAGCCGTGTAGGTCGCCCAGCGCTAGTTCCAGAAGTAGCAGTGCCAACACAGCTCCGATGGGCTCGAGCACCAGTCCCTCCGCTTCCAGCACATCGCCAAGTGGATGCGCTAAGCGGATTTGTTTCACGATCGGGGTAACCACAGTGGGCCCAGTGGCCAGCACGATGGCGCTAAATACTGCAGCTAAGGACCATCCAAGGCCTGCGAGCCAATGTGCCGCGAGGATTCCCGCGCCGAGAGAAATGAAGATTCTCAGGACTGAGATGCGTAGCACGGTGGCTTTGATCGTGTCTCCTGGTAGACGAAGGTTGAGACCTCCGTCAAACAACACCAAGCTCACCAAAAGTCCGACGATGGTTTGCAGCCCTGGTCCAAGATCGAGAGGTTCCACTAGCCCTAGGCCAGAGCGCCCGATCAACAGCCCTGAAAGCAGCAGCAACACTACGCCAGGAAGATTGGATAAAGCTGCTACCAGACGCGCCCCTGCACCCGCAAAGACAGTGATGCCCCAAAGCAGCCCTAAACGCTCAGGCGTCATCGATCAAGGCGTATTGCGGTTCAACCCGCATTCCGATCACTGCATTCGGACGCACGACAAGGAACTCACCGTCTAGGTCACTAAGGGGGACATTGACAAAAGCCCCTTCAGCACTGGCATTGACCAGGCCTTGATACCAATCCTGGAATTGATCAAGTGAGGTGAAATGCACCACTTCGCTCTGCCCGCCAGACAGGTGAAGGGAGATCCGATACCGGCGCGGAGTGCGGTTCATCTAAGAACCGTACTGCCCAGGCAACTCTCTGCACATCACTTGGAAGGTAGAGGGGGTGGCGGGGATAGCCAGCTTTGGTCAAGCCAGTCACAAAGGGAGGCGGAAGGCCCCCTCGTTGATCGCAGACGTCGTTCAACATTTTTAAGACCGCCTCATCCCGTTGCCTTAATCCTCCGCCGACCCCCCATCCCAGCCAGAGATCCCATGTGGGATGTTGAGCCCATTGTTGGAACCAGCTGCGCAAGATCAGATCATTTTCAGCGCCGATTGGCTCTGCGCATCGGCAGAGCAGGGAGGGGGAAGGGGAGATGCGGGCAAACAAATTGAGGACCACGAGATGGTGATACCCCCAGTGGTGTGAAAACCCTTGAAGCCGTCTCAGGGTGGGGTCGTCTCGACGTCCATCGGCTCGCGACGGATTCAGTCCAACGAACAGCAGCACCCGTCTCGGTTCCGAGCTGTGATAACTCGATGGAATGGGCCGATGCAACAACCAGCGGTAAGAACCGCAAGAACTGAGTGCTGCTTCAGCTTGCCAAGAGTTCAAGGGCTGCCCCGAGAATCCTTCCACTTGCCTTGCCATCGCCAAAGGGATTCACGGCTTTTGCCATGGCGTTGTACGCCTCATTGTCATCTAACAACAAGGATGCTGCACGGTGAATCGCTGTTGGATCAGTCCCCACCAATTGGGCTGTACCGGCTTCAACGGCTTCGGGTCGTTCCGTCGTTTCACGCAGCACAAGAACCGGTTTTCCTAAAGCTGGTGCTTCTTCCTGCAACCCACCGGAGTCAGTGAGAAGAAGAGTGCAGCCCTTCATGGCTGCTACCAATCGGTCGTAATCCAGTGGCTCGGTCAACACCACGCGTGGATGGTCCCCCAGTAATTCCTGGAGTGGTTCACGCACGGTTGGGTTGCGATGCAATGGCAACAGCAACACGGTGTCGGGATGGCTGTCGAGTACTCGCAGCATTCCATCCGCAATATTCTTGAGGCGGTCACCCCAATTCTCACGACGGTGAACGGTTGCCAAAATGACTCTTTGCGCGTCCCAATCGATGGCTAAATCGCTCAAAGCAGGAGCGCGTTTTGACATCTTCAGCAGGGCATCGATCACGGTGTTACCCGTGAGCAGCACGCGCCCAACAACTCCAGATGCTTGGAGGTTGGCTTCTGATTGCTTGGTAGGAGCAAAGTGAAGATGCGAAATTTGTGAGATCAAGCGACGGTTGGCTTCTTCTGGAAAAGGATCGAGAAGATTGTCCGTACGCAGTCCCGCCTCGACATGACCAACAGGAATTTGTTCGTAAAAGGCGGAGAGGGCTGCAGCGAAGGCCGTGGTTGTGTCTCCTTGAACCAGCACGAGCTTTGGAGGAAACGCTTGAAAGTCATCGCGCAAGCCCTGCAGCGCCGCACAGGTCACGTGCGTGAGGGTTTGCCGTGGCGCCATCAGATTGAGATCAAGATCGGCGCTCAGGCCAAATAAATCCATTACTTGAGACACCATCTCCCTGTGCTGACCTGTCAGCACGACTCTGGTTTCGAGAGCCTTGCAGGCCCGGAATTCTTGGATCACAGGCGCCAATTTGATGGCTTCAGGCCTCGTGCCCAAGACGATTGTCACGCGTGGCAGGCGAGCCATAACCATCAAGATTGTGCTTCGATTCTACGAGCGCTTCCCCCGGGAAGTCTTGGCATCAACTTGCCAGATCACGCAGCATCGCGAAGCTGCATGCAGAGGTCAATATCAGCATGAGTCAGCCCGTTTTTCCTCCTGGTCTCCCAGCGCGGCCAACGTTCACACCATCTCAAGTTTCAGCTCCACCTCCAGAGTCATCGGCTTCGTCATACCCGTCTTTGGAGCAGATCGTTCGCGTCGCTCATGAACAGGGGCATTCCGACGTCCACCTTGGCATCGGGGAGAGTCCAAGATTTCGAGCTGGTGGTGAGATTATTCGCTCCGATTGGCCTTCCACCGAACCCAGTGAGTTTCAGGACTGGCTTGGAGAATTACTTACTCCCCAACAGATTGACCACTTCAGACAGTGCAAAGAGTTCGACGGAGCTCATGCCTTCTCTTTTGTGAGGGTACGCATCAATTTGTTTGATGCTTTAAGTGGCGCGGCGATGGTGTTGCGGCTCATCCCTCAAAAGATTCTGTCACTGGATGATCTAAAGCTGCCGCCTGTGCTGCAGAATCTTTGTGCTTATCCAAAAGGATTGCTGCTTGTAACTGGCCCTACCGGCTCAGGTAAAAGCACCACGTTGGCTGCAATGATTGATTGGATTAATAACAATCAGAGTAGGCATATCCTTACGATTGAGGATCCTATTGAATTCGTACATCAAAGCCAGCAATCTTTAATCCGACAGCGTGAGGTGGGGCGTCATACGCTCCAGTTTCACCATGCTTTGAGAGCAGCACTGCGTGAAGACCCTGATGTGATTTTGGTTGGTGAAATTCGTGACAATGAAACGCTCAGTACCGCTATGGAGGCGGCTCAGACTGGTCATCTTGTGTTAGGAACTCTGCATACAAACTCTGCGGTCAAAACAGTTGAACGTGTCCTTGGGATGTACCAACCTGAAAACCAGGAAAGTGTTCGACAATCTCTGGCGGAGTCATTGATTGGAATTATTTCTCAAGGATTAATTCAAAGCAAAGATGGCAAGCGTGCCGCTTATCATGACCTGATGATTAATACTGATGCATGTAAGGATTACATCAAAAAAGGAACTCTAGATGATGTCGAAAACATCATGCAGAGAAGCGAATTTAACGGAATGATAACTGCTAATCAGTCTTTGCAACGACTGGTCGAATCTGGGAAAGTCGCAGAAAATAAGGCGGTAGCCGAGAGTCCTCGTCCGAATGAACTGACTCAAGCGTTAAGAGGTAAAAGTTAAGGGTATTCAAGCCGCATTGTTAAACATCCGGACTACTAAGAGTGTTGCCATGCTGATGGATAGTCCCAGCATGGCGAAACGTCCATTCCAGATTTCAGCTTGAGGGGTAAATCCACGTTTCCAAGCATTCAATTCGATGGGATCGATTGGCTCTGCCACAACTTTTGGTTGGAGATCGGTTTTTGGAGCCATCAGGAGGATCTCGAGGGAGACCACCTTAAGAGAATAATTTTAAAAGGGGGGCGTTGAGCCATAAAGGCTTAACGCTTTCTCTAATGGCCATCGCGCTGCGACTCCGAGCTCCAGAGAGCTGGGATGTACGCCGTTAGAAAGCCGACGCAATGCTGCTACGGCAACCATTGCTGCGTTGTCCGTGCAATAGGCCAAAGGGGCGATGTGCACTGACACCTCTTTTGACTGACCGACAGCTTGCATTTGAGAGCGGAGACGATGGTTAGCGGCAACGCCGCCGACCATCACCAAGTGATCAATCCCCTGTTCTTGGCAGCAGCGCAGGCTTCGCTCCACCAACACATCGGTCACGATCTGTTCAAAGCTGGCGGCCAGATCAGCAGTAGGCAGATCCTCAGACTCACGCCTTAACGCTTCCACATGCCGAAGTACCGCAGTTTTCAGCCCACTGAATGAAAAGTCATAGGGGTAAAAGCCTCCTCCTGGCTTGGAAACGCGCCCTTTTGGTAATCGAAACCGTTTTGCATCGCCCTCTACGGCGATGGCCTGAATAGCAGGGCCGCCGGGGTAGCCCAAGCCCATGAGTCGAGCCACTTTGTCGAAAGCTTCGCCGGCCGCATCGTCGTGGCTGCGTCCCAGGCGTTCCATTTCTCCAACTTCATTCACCCGAATGAGTTCGGTGTGCCCGCCACTCACGAGAAGCACCAGATAAGGCGCATGTGGTGGGTGATCTGACAAGAACACGGAAGCCAGGTGTGCCTCGAGATGGTGAACGGCTAGAAAAGGTTTCTGATGCAGGGCGGCCAGTGTCCGCGCGGTGATGGAGCCCACCATGAGGGCTCCTACTAGGCCAGGTGCCACGGTCGCCGCGATGGCATCGAGGTCGGCAGCTTCGAGACCAGCATCTTTTAAGGCGTGTTCCACGAGGTTTGGGAGCGCCTCCACATGCCGGCGCGAGGCAATCTCAGGAACGACCCCACCCCATTGCGCATGCTCCTCAACCTGGGAGGCGATGCCGTGGGACAACACCGTGAGTTGGTCGCCCTCCTGGCGGAGCACCGCCGCGGCTGACTCGTCACAACTTGTTTCGAGGGCAAGCACTGTGGGCATGAAGATGGAGGGGGCTCCCCTACTGTCCGTTTGTGACATCCTGCCGCTTTAGGGCAGGTTCAACAGGAACCGTTCCGATGCGTCGTCTCTTCGCTCTTGCGCTCTCGGCCCTGCTGGTGTTCGGCTTTGCACCCGTCGCCAAGGCTGATGTAGCAGGTCTTACACCCTGCGCCGAAAGTGCCCGTTTTCAGCAGCGCGCAAGCGCTGCCGCCACACCTCAAGCCAAGGCTCGTTTCGAGATGTATAGCGAGGCCGTTTGCGGTGAAGATGGCTTGCCTCACTTGATCGTGGATGGCCGTTGGAGCCATGCCGGTGACTTCATCCTCCCAGGCCTGATGTTCCTCTACATCACTGGTTGCATTGGCTGGGCGGGTCGTGAGTACCTCAAAGGCACTCGCGGTACCAAGGAGCAGTACATGAAAGAGATTCAAATTGATGTCTCTCTTGCCCTCAAGTCCTTGCTGGCGTCAGCCACTTGGCCTATTGCTGCTTTTGGTGAACTCACGAGTGGCAAATTGCTTGAAAGCGATGACAAGGTGACCATCTCCCCTCGCTGAACTCGCACCACGAAGTACTTACCTTTTTCACGATGAAGAAATTTCTTACTACTGCCCCAGTCGTTGCCGCGATTTGGTTCACTCTCACCGCTGGAATCTTGATCGAGTGGAATCGCTTTTTCCCTGATCTCCTCTTCCACCCCATGGGCTGATCGGTTCAGTTCATAAGATCATTAAAAAGGGGCCTTTGGGCCCCTTTTTTGTTAGGGGACAGTCAAGTTCATCTGTTTTTCTAAAGCGACTAAAGCTGTTTCAAGATCGTCGTTAACGATCACAGCATCGAATTCTGTTTGAGCTGCTAATTCTTCTTCTGCTCGCTTGAGACGACGCTGGATCGCATCTTCTGCTTCGGTTCCGCGGCCGCGAATCCGTTTTTCAAGCTCTTCAACGCTTGGTGGTGCGATAAAAATTTGGATTGCTTCCGGCAAACTGTTTCTCACCTGCCTGGCCCCCTCTAATTCAATTTCAAGCAGCACGGGAATTCCGTTTACCACGCGTTCGCTGACGGGTTGTCGAGGTGTGCCGTAGCAGTTTCCTGCGAATTCAGCCCACTCCAGCAAACCACCGCTTTTAACGAGTTCATTGAACCGTTCTTTGGAGTGAAAAAAATAGTGAATTCCATCGATTTCTCCACTGCGTGGAGCGCGCGTAGTGGCCGACACGGAGAGCCATATCTTTGGATGACGTTCTCTCAGGCGGGCGACCAATGTGCCCTTACCGACGCCGCTTGGGCCGGTGAGCACCGTGGGCCTGGCGATTGATCGATCAGGAGCCATACGTTGCTTGAGACTGCATCGCAGGGTAGGAAGGCTTTCTGTTCAGCCTGCTTCTCGGGCAATCTATGTCCAGCCAAAGTCCGCAAGTGATGGATCTCACCAGCCTGAGGGCTGTGCTGGCGGATTTGCGTGCCCGATTGCTACCTAGCCGGTTTGAGAAAGCTCAACAGCCCGATCCTCACACGCTTCAGCTCGGATTTCGCACCCTGCGAGGAATGATTTGGTTGGAACTGAGCTGGAAAGCAGAAGTTCCCCGACTGGTTGAAATCTCCGCGCCACCGAAGCAGGGTGCAGGAAGCACGCTGGCGCAACAGATTCAGCATGGACTTCGCCAACTCGCGTTGACGGAGCTCAGTCAGGAAGGGTTTGAACGGGTCGTGCAATTTAAGTTGGCGCCTCGACCTGGACAGCCTCCCCAGCGCACCTTGGTGCTCGAACTCATGGGGCGTCATAGCAATTTGTTGTTGCTCGATGACCGGCAACGCATCACTGCGATCGCACGCCAGGTCCGCACGCACCAGTCGAGAGTGAGGCCAATTGGCACGGGTGATGTCTACAGCTCTCCTCCGGCCCTTCAAGGCATCGCTCCACGGCTAGATGAGCCTGAGCAGCGCTGGAGAGAGCGCTTGGAACTGTTGCCGCTAAGCCTTGAAAAGGCGATGCGCAGTGCCTATCAGGGCATCAGTCCGGTGCTGGCGAGATGTCTGGCTGACGAGCAGGAAGACGCTGCCAGGGCGCGATTGGGGACAAGCGTTCATGAGCTGAGCGAACAGGAGTGGCAGGTGTTGCACCAGCGTTGGCAGTGCTGGTTGCAGGCGCTTGAAACCGACGGCTTTGCGCTGCAATTTGATGGGCCTAATTCCTATCGCGTATGGAAGCCTGCGTCTGCAGCGATGTCTGAAGGGGAGTTTTTAGCTGACCTTTCAAAACGTGGGCAGCCCCTAAGCCTGCGTTTGGGCGAGTACTACGCCACCGTTCTTCAACGTCAGGAGTTAAATCGTGCCACTCAGGATTTGCAAAAGCAGCTCAAGCAGTTAAGAACCCGTGAAGAGGCCTTACTGGCCGACCAGAAATCTGGTTTGGAGGAGACGGGCGGTGCCGATGACTTGCAACAGCAGGGTGATGCCTTGTTGTGTCAAGTAAGTCCGAATCGGGAGACCATCGATCGCGCGCAGAAGCTGTATGGCAGAGCGCGAAAACTCAGACGGGCTGTCCCAGCCTTGCAAGAACGGCTGCAGCATCATCAAAGCAGGCTGGAATTACTCGAGGGCAGTGAAAGCTTTCTCGAAGAGCTAATTGGTGCTGATTGGGATGGGATGGAGGCACGCACAAAAAGCCTTTTGGACCTGCGAGAAGAGTTGGATGATCTGTTGGCTCCAAAACGGCTTCGCCGCCGCCGCCGTCAGGGATCGCGTCGCGTGGACCCTCAGCCCCTCGAGATCCGAAGCCCGGCGGGATTATTGATTCAAGTGGGCCGAAATCATCGTCAAAACGATTGGATAAGTCTTCGGCGGGCACGACCTGGTGACCTTTGGTTTCATGCCCAGGAATGTCCGGGTAGTCACGTTGTGTTGAAGGCATCGGCTGGTTTTGCGGACGACGACGACGTCACCCTTGCGGCTGACATGGCTGCATGGTTCAGCCGCGCGCGTGGAAATCGCCGGGTTGCTGTGGTCAGAGCCCCTGTGGAGCATCTTCAGCGCATTGCTGGTGCAGCGCTTGGAACGGTGCAACACAAAGAGGGTGACGTTCTCTGGGCCGAGCCAGATCGAGCAAGACAGCGATTGATCGCCGGCAAGCTCTTAGCCTGAGTTGACCCATTAGCAGTCGGACTGATCCCTCCCGAGCCGAACGAGAAAACAGTGCTTCCCGCTCCCGAGCCGATTCGGGTGAACCCTCGACCTGAGCAGCTTCCACCCAACGATGTGGAAATGTCCTTGGTGGATCACCTGGAGGAGCTTCGTCAGCGTGTTTTTCGCAGCCTCATTGCGATTGTGCTTGGCGCTTTGGCCTGTCTTCTCGCCGTGAAACCCTTGGTGAGATTGTTGGAGGAACCAGCGGGATCGATCCGATTTCTTCAGTTGGCGCCTGGAGAATTCCTTTTCGTTTCGTTCAAGGTTGCCGGTTATGCAGGGCTCACCTTGGCGATACCTTACGTTTTGTATCAAGGCTTGGCTTTCGTTTTGCCCGGTCTTACGCGGAACGAACGTCGTCTCATCGCTCCCGCTGTGGCGGGCTCAGCGGTGCTGTTTTTTGCAGGAATTGCTTTTTCTTGGTTGGCACTCATCCCTGCGGCCCTTGGCTTCTTGGTGAGCTACGGGGCTGATGTGGTGGAACCGATTTGGTCGATCGAGCGCTATCTCGATTTTGTGCTTCTGCTGATGCTCTCCACGGGACTTGCTTTTCAGTTGCCTGTTCTTCAGTTGTTGCTTGGACTGTTTGGGTTGGTCCGTTGGAAGCGGATGCTCTCGGCCTGGCGTTGGGTCGTGCTGATTGCCGCGCTTGCAGGCGCCGTGCTGACCCCGTCTACCGATCCGATCACGATGTCGTTGCTAGCCGGTGCAATTTCAGGCCTGTTTTTTGTTGGTGTTGCTCTCGTTGCGGCCGTTGAACGGTTCAGACCAGAAACTCCTCCAGGCGCCCCTCCCCCTGCAGCTGCAGGCTGAGTGCTTTCCCGAGTCGGGGACGGTCTCGCGTGTTGTTTAACCACGAACGCACGGCGCTTGCTTGGCCTAGGCGATTCACCACATCCAATACTTGGGCTAAATGGGTGCGGTAATCCTCCTCGTTTAACGGGAAGGATTGCTGCTCCAGATAGGCCCACATCACTTGGAGATACATCCGCTTGCGCCTCACAACGAGTTGCATGTCGTAGCTGGCTTGCCAGCGCTCTCGCAGCAGATCGATCACCTCATCGACCGTCAATGGAGGGAGGGATTGTTCAATTGGTGGGTCTACAAGCACGGAAACGGCTGAGTGGATCATGTAAAAGTCCAGTCGTCGCAAAGCTTGACGGGACCTTTACCCTCCATAATGGACCTCATTAAGTGTCGATTGAGCGTCAGCTATGACTCAGATCCCAGCCAGTGATGTGCCCGGTATGGGCCGTAGGCAGTTCATGAATCTGCTGACCTTCGGATCCGTCACAGGCGTGGCCCTGGGCGCGCTTTATCCGGTGGCGAATTATTTCATCCCGCCCAGGGCTGCCGGGGGCGGTGGTGGAACCAGTGCCAAAGACGAGCTCGGTAATGCCGTTACGGCGAGCGGTTGGTTGAGTAGCCACGCCGAGGGTGATCGCAGTCTTGTCCAAGGCTTGAAAGGTGATCCCACCTACTTGATTGTGGAAGGTCCTGACGCAATCGGGAGCTACGGCATTAATGCCATTTGCACTCACCTGGGATGTGTCGTGCCCTGGAACAACGGTGCCAACAAATTTATGTGCCCTTGCCACGGCAGCCAGTACGACGCCACAGGCAAAGTGGTTCGCGGCCCCGCGCCTCTGTCTTTGGCGTTGGCGAATGTCAGCGTCGACAACGACAACTTGTTTGTAAGTCAGTGGACTGAAACCGATTTCCGGACGGGCGAAAAGCCCTGGTGGTCCTGATCAGCCCCTCGTTTTTGCTGTCTCTCTCCTACCTCGCTTTCCCATGCGTCGCCTGCTCTCTTCCACTTTTGCCGCACTGATCGTCGGCCTCGCTGTCTTCAGCGCACCGGCTGCAAGTTGGGCCTATCCCTTCTGGGCACAACAAAATTACGATTCTCCGCGGGAGGCCACTGGCAAGATCGTTTGTGCGAATTGCCACTTGGCCCAAAAGCTCACTCAGGCAGAAGTTCCTCAGTCCGTGCTGCCTGACAGCGTCTTCAAGGCAGTTGTCAAGATCCCTTACGACACCGGCGTTCAAGAGCTCGGTGCTGATGGCAGTCAGGTTCCCCTCCAGGTGGGAGCTGTTGTGATGCTTCCTGATGGCTTCACGCTGGCTCCTCAGGATCGCTGGACCGATGAGATCAAGGAAGAGACAGAAGGCGTTTATTTCAGCGAGTACAGCGACGACCAACCCAACATCATTTTGGTTGGACCGATCCCTGGTGATGAGCATCAAGAGATTGTTTTCCCAGTGCTGGCACCTGATCCCGCAACGGATAGCAGCATCAGTTTTGGTAAGTACTCCATTCACGTAGGCGGCAATCGTGGCCGCGGCCAGGTGTACCCAACAGGTGAAAAGAGCAATAACACCGTCTATACGGCGCCGGCTTCTGGCTCTGTTAGTGCCATTGAGCCTGGTGACAATGGGGCAAGCGTGGTCACCGTGAAGTCTGCTGATGGTTCTGAAATCTCAGAGACCGTGCCAGTAGGCCCCGCCCTTCTGGTTTCTGTTGGCGATGTCGTTGAAGCTGGTGCTCCCATTACTGACGATCCCAATGTTGGTGGATTCGGTCAGCTCGATACAGAAATCGTTCTACAGAATCCTGTTCGCATCTACGGCATGCTTGCGTTCTTCGCAGCAGTTGCTTTGGCTCAGATCATGCTGGTTCTGAAGAAGAGGCAGATTGAGAAGGTTCAAGCTGCAGAAGGCGTCTGATCGAGGTGATCATTCCCGCTGTATTCACATCACCTGGGCCCGTGCTTTTTCAGCTCGGGCCCATTACTTTGCGCTGGTACGGGCTGCTCATCGCACTCGCCGTGCTAATTGGTCTCAACTTATCGAGCTGGTTAGCTAAACAGAGAAATCTCGAATCGGGATTAATTAGCGACCTTCTTCCTATTCTTGTGTTGGCTGCCATCATCGGTGCGCGTCTTTACTACGTGGCCTTTGAATGGCGCTCTTATCAAAATTCTTGGTGGGATGTATTTGCGATTTGGCAAGGGGGAATTGCGATCCATGGTGCATTGATCGGAGGCACGATCTCTGTGATTTTGTTCTGTCGTTGGCGGAGAATTTCCTTTTGGGATCTGCTTGATGTTTTAGTTCCATCCGTGATTCTTGGTCAAACAATCGGCCGCTGGGGGAATTTTTTCAATTCAGAAGCTTTTGGGGTTCCCACCCAATTGCCTTGGAAATTATTCATTCCTTATTCAAGCCGTCCTCAGATATTTGCCGATGCAGAGTTTTTTCACCCCACATTCCTTTACGAATCTGTTTGGAATTTGGTGGTCTTTATCTTGTTGATAACGTTATTTCAATGGGGGCGTAGCGGGCGCATTTCACTTCCGTCAGGAGCTCTAAGTTGTATTTATCTGCTTTCTTACAGCCTTGGTCGTGTCTGGATTGAGGGTCTGCGAATTGACCCGCTCTGTTTAGGAGGTGTTCCCCCATTTTGCGATGGTGGTTTAAGGATTGCTCAATTGATGAGTCTCTCGTTGCTGCTGCTTGCGAGCTTTGGTTTGTTTTGGCTATACGGGAAACGAAAGTCTTTGCCTGATCCAGGCTTACGCACCCCAGGTACTTCATGACCACAGTGTCGATCGTCGGTGCAGGGCCCGGAGCACCTGATCTTTTAACGCGACGTGCAGAGAACCGGTTGCAGTCTGCTCAGGTTTTGATTTGGACAGACTCATTGGTGTCGCCTCAGATTGCTGCTTTAGCCCCTGATCAATGCGAAAAGATCCGCAGCAGCACGCTCACGCTTGAGGATGTGCTCCCATTGATGATTGATCGGGCCAAGAAAGGCCTTCAGGTTGTTCGTCTTCATGACGGTGATCCCTGCCTGTACGGAGCTCTTTCAGAGCAAATTTGTGGTTTAAACGATGCTGGGATCTCTGTCGATGTGGTTCCAGGAATCAGCGCTTATCAGGCAACCGCTTCAGCTTTAGGGGCTGAACTCACGATTCCTGGCCTCGTTCAGACCATTGTCCTAGGTAGGGCTGGAGGACGCACTGGGGTTCCGGAAACGGAGAGCCTGGAGAATCTTGCTCGCCTCAAAGCATCGCTTTGCCTTTATCTCAGTGCTCGCCACGTTGAGGAGGTACAAGCAACATTGTTGAAGCATTATTTGCCTGATACACCGGTTGCGATCGGTCACCGTGTGAGTTGGCCCGATGAATGGCTGCAAGTCGTCCCACTGAACCGCATGGCAGCGATCTCTCGAGAGCAAAAACTGATCCGGACCACTCTTTATGTTGTAAGTCCAGCGTTGAAGGCAGGTCGCCAGCGCTCAAAGCTTTACTCGCCAGAGCACGATCATCTGTTCCGTCCTGGTCATTAAGTATCAGGCTTCCCCGTTGTGGTTTAAGATTTGCATTCGGGGCGATTAGCACAGTGGTAGCGCACTTCCTTCACACGGAAGGGGTCACTGGTTCGAATCCAGTATCGCCCATTTTACGCTTTTAATTTTAAATTTACTTCGTTTATTACGATGTGAAATTGGGATTTGTCTGACAGTTTTGTGAAACGCAACTAAGATTATATTAAGTGGATGCATGGAATGTCTGAAGTTAGGGACGCTATCGATCATTCAGATTCTCGTCATGACGACCTCGCTTCACTTGGACGAGTCTTAAGGGAAGAGCGGGAAAGGCAAGGGATGACTTCCCAAGCTTTTGCTGAGTCGCTCCACATGGGTAAAGAGCAGCTTTTAGCTTTAGAAAACGGGGATCGGGACAACCTGCCAGAGCCCGTTTTTATTTGCGCGATGCTGCGAAGAGTCGCGCAGAAATTGAGATTAGATCCCGTTCCATTGGTTCAACAATTCCAATCTCAGCTTCGTGAGACGAAGGGGGTGCCTGCAAAGCCTGTGAGTCGAGAGCGCTCCGGCTTTGCAAATGCAGCGCCAGGCAAGCAGGACTCTGCACAGATGGGTCGCTTGATCAGGAATGCAGCTATCCCTTCGCTCCTCATTGGAGTGGCAGCGGTTAGCGCAATTACATTTCGTGGCAACCGCCAGCAACCAGCCGTAGTAAGCACCGTGACTTCGCAGGACCAACCTGTGTCTCAGCCCACTCCATTAAGCAATAACAATTCAGCCATCAATGTTGTTGTTGATGGTGAAAACAAGATTTCAGGACCGATTTCGCTTGTCAGTTCACAACCGAGCTGGATGTCCGTCCGCAATCGAAGCGGGGAGGTGATCTTTGAGGGCACTCTGAATGAACCGAAACGGTTTGAGGCCGATCAGGGTCTTGAAGTCTTCGCGGGACGACCTGATTTGGTTCGCTTTAGTTACGGGGATGCCTCTCTTCGTGTCTTGGGCAGCATCGATCAGTTGCGTTGGTACCCCCTCACTCCTGAACCTTGAGCTTCAAATTGAAGCCGGTGACCTCTTTAAGAATTGGGGCACAGCTCTCTAAGCTCCACTTCTCGAGACTCAAATCCTGATCAGCCTGTTCTTTGATTAACTCCAAGACAAGATCTTCGGTTTTGACTTTGACCAGCAAGCTTTTGACCACCGGCTCTGGACGTCGATCGAGGGCAACCGCCAATCTGAGCAGTAAGGCCATCTCAGAGACCGTGCGTCGATTGTCACGGCTTGGAAGCGCCTGCCAAGACTCATGCCTTTTTTTGGGAAGGCTGCGGCGGTGATAGCGCGCGATGGCAGCCACCATCAAATGTTCCGCTTCTGAATAGCCCAGAAGTTCGCCATGGCGGATTAGATACCAGGAGTGCTTGTGATACGCGCTGAGATTGATATGTTGGCCGCAGGCGTGAAGCATCGCTGCAGCCCATAGCAAGTCACGGCCTGAGCCATCGTCACGATGTAGATGGTTTTTGGTCGTGTCATAAAGAGTGAGTGCATGAGAGGCCACACGCTCGGCTCGTTGTTGATTGACGGCAAAACGCTGGGCCTGATGGATCACGGTGCGCTGTCGAATGCTGCTTTGAAAGCTGAAACGATCTTCTAGAAGGCCCTGGCGCAACATCCAATCAACGATGAGACCTTCGCGGAGAGCTCGTTCACTCAGAACCAATTCATTCACTCCCAACATCTGCATGCTGGTTTGCAGAATTAAGGCACCTGGAACAATGATCTCCGCGCGCCGATCGTTGATGGGTGCCAACCCTTTGCGTTGCTCCGGTGTCATCACCACCAAGCGATCAATCACCCTGTCGAGGCGTTGTTTGCTGACCCGATAGCCGTGAAGCTTCAGCGGTGGACGATCCTCCTCGCTGGCGGCTAGGGCTCCTATGGCCATCGCGGTGCCACTTGTGGCCACCATGACTGGCGTTTCTTCAGGGGTGATCCGTTTCAGCACTTTATTAACTGCAGGCTCTAAGGATCCTTGGATGAAGGCTTGAAGAAAAGTCCGACGCTGCCGGGGCATCGGGTCATCTCTCACAAAATCCCTCTGGAGTCGCACCGCTCCAACCCTTGTGCTGGTGAGAGCTCGAGCATCACGACCATCCGCAAGGATCAACTCTGTGGATCCGCCTCCGATGTCCAGCACAAGATGCGGACAATCTCCAAAAGGCATACCTGAGAGCACGCCTAGGTAGATCAAGCGGGCTTCTTCCGTACCACTGACGAGATCAACTTCGAGATCGAACTGATCCTGAATCTCCTGTAAAAAGTCTCGGCCATTCGGGGCTTCACGCACCGCGCTGGTTGCTGCTGTCACGATCTGTTCAACCTGGTGACTCAGAGCGAGCTCGCGAAAACGACGCAACGCTTCGAGTCCGCGTTCTATTGCGGCTTCTGAGAGGTTGCCTGTCTCGGGATCTCTTTCGCCAAGCCGAGTGGTTGACTTCTCAGCTAACTCGATGCTGAAGGTTCGTAGCTCGGGATCAACAGATGCCACCAACAGATGGGTGGAATTGGTGCCGATATCAATCGCGGCAATCTTTCGCAAGGCTCGACCCTTTTGAATGCTCGGCCCTGCTGTCACTTGAAGCACCGCGCTGAAAGCCCATCCACTTTGCCCTAAACAGACATCAAGAACCTCTGCGTAAGGTTCAACAACTGGAGTTCTTTTTGTCAGTCAGCTCCGCCAAGTGCATGTTGTTTCCTCAAACCCTGGCTCCATGGGTTGCCCTGTTGCGTTGGAACAAACCCAGCGGAAGACTGATTTTGCTGATTCCAGCAGGCTGGAGTCTCTGGCTCACTTCGAATGCACCGCCCTCAACGGCCCTCGTGGTGATGATCGTGCTCGGCGGCCTGGCGGTGAGTGGGGCTGGCTGTATTGCTAATGATTTATGGGATCGTCGCATCGATCGCAATGTGGAACGCACTAAGCAGCGTCCACTCGCGCAAGGAAGTTTGAGCGTTGCGCAGGCTGTCGTTGCGTTGATCGTGCTGCTGGTCATCAGTTTGATCGTGGTGCTGAGCTTGCCGGATTCCGTGCGCAACCTTTGCTTTGTACTGGCTTGTCTCGCCCTGCCGCCGATCTTGATCTACCCGTCCGCTAAGCGTTGGTTCGCCTACCCCCAAGCGGTCTTGGCCTTGTGCTGGGGTTTCGCGGTATTGATTCCTTGGGCCGCGCAAACCGGAGATCTGAATGGCGGTTGGCCCTTGGCTGGTTGTTGGGTTGGCACCCTGCTTTGGACGTTTTCTTTTGACACCGTTTACGCGATGGCGGATCGTCCGGATGACGACCGGATGGCTTTAAACAGCAGCGCACTGACCCTTGGCCCGTCCGTCTTGCGCGTGGTGGCTGTCACCTATGCGCTCTCGATGCTGGCCCTGGCTGTTTCTGCCGCCAGCGCCGGAATCGGAGTGATTTTCTGGCCGTTCTGGTTGGTGGTGGCCTTTGGGATGCAGCGTGCCACCCGAGCGCTCAAAAGTGTCAAGCAGCAGCCCATGTCGGTGTATGGCGTTCATTTCAGTCACCAGGTGCGTTTGGGCGCACTGTTGTTGTTGGGTCTCGTTCTCGGGCGGCTGGGCTGATGCACAACACAGAGAGGTCTGAGTTGTTGCTTTCCCCTCTGCAGAGTGGTGATGAGGTGGCAGTCGTGGCCGCCAGTTCTGCACTTGACAACACAAACAACCTTTTGCGAGGGGTCGCGATCCTGAGCAGCTGGGGATTACGAATCCGTCCGGATGTGATCAGCCAACGGCGCTGGGGTTATCTGGCCGGACGGGATGACGAACGTCGGAGTGATTTCCAATCGGTTCCCCATGCCTCCCTCTTGGCCTGTGCTCGCGGAGGCTGGGGCGCTGCCAGGCTGTTGGAACACCCTTTCGCTTGGCAACCAGGATGGTTGCTGGGTTTCTCGGACGTGAGCGCACTGCTCTGCGCTCGCATCGCAGCAGGTGTGAGCGGGGGGGTCCATGGGCCCTTAATCACAACCCTCGCCGATGAACCCGAGTGGAGCCAGCGGCGACTGCATGATGTGCTCTTTGGCCATCCTCTGCTGGACCTTCAAGGGGTGCCCTGGCGGGGAGGCGTCGCTGTTGGCCCGTTGTTAACTCTGAATTTAACGGTGGCTTCCCATTTGATCGGGACTCCTTTCCTTCCTGACCTAACGGGAGTTGTGTTGATTATTGAAGACATAGGCGAACCCCCTTATCGCATCGATCGCATGCTCACGCAGTGGCGATTAGCCGGACTGCTGCAATCGCTTGCCGGCCTTGGCTTCGGTCGATTCCAGGGCTGCGATCAAGAGTCGGACTCTGGTGGCTTCAGCTTGGAAGAGGTGTTGCGAGAGCGCACTGCAGACTTGGGAATCCCTGTGGTGGCCAATCTGCTTGTGGGGCACGGTCCGGGGGGGAATGCAGCGTTGCCGGTTGGCGCGATCGCGACCCTCGATGGCGATCAGGGTGTCTTGAGCGTGGGGGCTAACCCTGGCGTTCAGCCAGCACCGCTGTAGCCACAGTGAGATCAAAAGGGGTCGTGACTTTGATATTGGAGGGACCAGCATCAAGAACATTGACCGTCCATCCCAAGCGCTCGTAGAGGGAGGCGTCATCGGTCACAGTCCAGCCGTTCGCGCGGGCCTCACGATGACCCTGGCGGAGTTCATCTACTGAAAAGGCTTGCGGAGTTTGGGCCGCCCACAGCTCTGCGCGATTCGGGGTCGCTGTGATCACGCCTGATTCGTCCACTTGTTTAATCGTGTCGGTGACAGGGGTCGCAGCAATCACGGCCTTGCCGTCGCGAACGGCTGCTGCACAGCGGTCAAACAAGTCGGGTGAGGCGAGACAGCGTGCCCCGTCATGGATCAACACATGCCGAGCTTCGTCTGGTAGTCCGGCCAATCCCCGTTCTACTGACTCCTGACGACTGTCTCCGCCGGCAATCCAAGCGATCGGTTTGGAAGCACCTTCTACGAGAGCAAGAATCGCGGAACGGTCAATCTCTTGACCAATGATTCCGATCCAATGGATCGTCTCAGCTTCAAGAGCTGCTTGCAGTGTCCATGCCAGCACGGGTTGTCCAGACAGGGGCAGCAGCAGCTTGTTTCGGGTTGCCCCCATCCGCCGCCCACTACCAGCGGCTGCAATCAACAGATGCATAAGCGACTCCTGTTTTCAGCAACCTGAAACGGCCTCCATACAATCAGCTCGCACCACCTGTGCTGTTGTTTCATGCGCCTTCTCGTTTTAAGCCCAGGAACAGCTCAACAGCAGCTTGAGCGTATGCCTGCCGTAGCAGCCTGTGCCAACGAGCTTGGGGCTTCGATCCAAGTGGCCTGTTCCCCTGCCTACCGATCGCTGTGGACGTTGCTGCTTTCGGTCGAAAAAATTATTCCCTTTGACTTTGCTGCAAATTTGACCATGGCCGATTGGGCCAATCTTCTTGGCTCTGTCCGAGAACCTGATTTCCAGGTTTGCCTCAATTTTGCTGAGGGACGTCAAGTAAACCTCATGCTGTCGATGAGCCATATCCCGACGCGGATTTCAGAGGCTGGATTTGCCTCCACGGCTGTGGCCAGCCAGGCTGAAGGCTGGAGTGCGCAACGCCTTTCAGGGTTTCTGGCTCCGATCGGTCTCAGCTTGGATGCCGCGGCATTTCGGCTCAGCTTGCCTGCAGAGCTGATGAACAGAGCGCGCGAACGGCAGCCACAGGGAGATGGTCCTTTGTTGTTGCTCCAACCCGCTGCCACGCCGGGAGATTGGCCAGCAGAACGCTGGAAGCAATTGCCGCTCACCATCAAAGACAAGCTTCCTGGTTTGCGAACCATTGATCTCGGAGATAACAGCGCGTTTTCAGAGAGAGCAGCGCAGATTGCCTGTGCCGATGTGGTGTTGACCAGTTGTCCTACGACCAGTCTGTTGGCAGCATTTTGCGGAGTGCCATTGGTTGCACTGGGATTGTCTGACGCTCAACTGCCGGACCGGGATGTGATTAGGCATCTCGGTCATGACGATCTCGGATCCCTCTCTGAAGCTGATGTGTTGCAGGCGATGGGCTTCTGATGAAGCAGCCACGACGGAGGTCGCAACAACGCCGTCGGCTTCAGCGCTACCCCTCTCGGTTTTATCGCCCTCAGCTACGCCAGCTGGCTAGGCCATGGCTTTTACCCGTCATAGCCCTGGCCGTCGTGATTTTGGGTGGAGCCATTGGGTATCGGATCACGGAGGGATGGGACTGGGGTGATTGCTTGTGGATGGTGCTAATCACAATCAGCACCATTGGTTACGGAGAAGTGGAACCCCTCTCCCAGGCCGGACGGCTGGTGACGGTTTTGATCGTTGCAGGTGGCATCGTTGTGGTGCAGCTCTCGATTCAAAAGATTCTTGGCCTGACAGAATCTGGATACTTCCGCCAACTGCGGGAGTTGAGGTTTCGCCGAAACCTACGGCGTATGAACAACCATGTGATTCTCTGCGGGTATGGCCGCATTGGCCGGGAGATTGCCGAACAGCTGCTCTTGGAGACCGTTCCTGTGCTCGTGGTGGAAATGGATTCTGGGCGGCGACAGGCGGCTGAGGAACGCGGTTTGCCTGTGCTCCAGGCTGATGCCACTCTCGATGAGACTCTTCTTGAAGCTGGACTTCATCGCTGCCGCAGCCTGGTGGCGGCCTTGCCCAGTGATGCTGCCAATCTTTATGTCACGCTCAGCGCTCGAGGCCTAGAGCCTGGATGCAGGCTCATTGCTCGAGCCGATAGCGAGGAGGCGGCAGCAAAACTCGAACTTGCTGGAGCCACGGTTGTGGTGAGTCCCTACGTTGCTGGGGGCAGGGTGATGGCAGCAACAGCGCTTCGGCCTCTGGCGGTTGACTTCATGGATTTGTTGTCTGGGTCGGAATTTGAAATTGAAGAATTTCGGTTAAGTCGTGATCCATTCCTTGTGGGTCACCTAGCCAGCAAGAGCTTGTCGGAGCTTCAGCTGGGTCGCCGCAGTGGGGCCATGGTGTTGGCCATCCGTGATGGCAGCTCCTTGAAGGGAAATCCCAGCGGGGAAGAACGGCTTGGCCCTGGTCAACTTCTTGTGGTGATGGGGAGCCAAAAGCAGCTGGAGTTATTTCGTGATTTGCTTGGTGATGCCATCGACACGATTGAAACCATGCGGGGCGTATAGCTGGCCTTGATGACTGAAAGGCCAAACGATCCCTACGATCACACGAGCGTAAAAAAAGCGTTCATGAGTTCATCCGCTTCTCTTGACGGTCAAACCGCTCTTGTTACCGGAGCAAGTCGTGGCATTGGTCGTGCAGTCGCCTTGGCTTTGGCAGGTGAGGGCGCAGAAGTGGTGGTGAATTACGCCAGTTCTCCCGATGCGGCTGAGGCAGTGGTTGCCGAGATTCAGGCCATCGGAGGCTCCGCTTATTCCCTTCAGGCTGACGTAGCCGATGAGGCTTCAGTCGAACACTTGTTCAAAACAGTGCTGAAGCGCAGCGGACGCATTGACGTGCTGGTGAATAACGCGGGGATTACACGGGACGGCTTGTTGATGAGGATGAAAACCGAGGATTGGCACGCGGTGATCAATCTCAATCTCACCGGAGTTTTCCTCTGTACGAGGGCAGTGACGCGCCCAATGTTGAAGCAGCGGAGTGGTCGCATCATCAACATCACCTCGGTGGTTGGGCTTATGGGCAACGCGGGACAAGCCAATTACGCGGCAGCCAAAGCCGGCGTTGTGGGACTCACGCGAAGTAGCGCCAAAGAGATGGCAAGCCGGGGAATCACTGTGAATGCCGTGGCACCTGGTTTCATAACCACCGATATGACAAAAGATCTTGAGGCAGACAACATCCTTGCTGCCATTCCTTTGGGACGGTTTGGTACTCCAGATCAGGTGGCTGGATCCGTGAGGTTTTTAGCTGCTGACCCCGCCGCCGCCTACATCACGGGACAGGTCCTACAGGTCGATGGTGGGATGGTGATGAGTTGAATTTCAGATCTGTAGAGGCTGACCAAGCTCCTCTCTCAAGCGGCGAATGCGCAGAAGCAACTTCAATCTTCGACTGCGATCCGTAGCCGTGAGATAAATGCGTAGTGGCACGTATACCAAAGTCATCGTTGCAGCCAACGCAGACATGAAAACGAAGAACAGCGCTCCGGAATCCTTCATTTTCAAACCCTAACCAGACCTTTTGCTCAGTTGGCTGATGGATTCGGCTTTCCCCACTTCCGGGAGGAGCGGGTTGTCATAGAGGCTGAAAAGGACTGACCCTCGGGTTTCGAATACATGGCCAAACTTCTCAAATTCTCGAACGAATCACGTGAGTCCCTCGAGCGAGGCATGAACGCCCTTGCTGACGCCGTTCGGGTCACGATCGGACCTAAAGGCCGCAACGTGGTGCTCCAGAAGTCTTATGGCTCTCCCGACATCGTCAATGACGGTGACACCATCGCAAAAGAAATCGAGCTTGCGGATCCGTTTGAAAATATTGGAGCCAAGCTGATCCAGCAGGTGGCGGCTAAGACCAAGGACAAAGCTGGCGATGGCACCACGACTGCCACCGTGCTCGCCCAGGCGATGGTCGAGGAAGGTCTTCGCAATACAGCTGCTGGTGCTAGCCCGATCGAACTTCGCCGGGGCATGGAAAAAGCTGTGGCTGCTGTGGTCGCGAGCCTGAATCAGCGCAGTGAGTCCGTGAGTGGTGATGCGATTCGCCAGGTTGCAACAGTCAGTTCAGGTGGCGATGAGGAGGTGGGTCGCATGGTTGCGGAGGCCATGGACAGGGTGAGTTTTGACGGTGTGATCACCGTTGAGGAATCCAAGTCTCTGGCCACTGAGCTTGAAGTCACAGAAGGTATGGCCTTCGATCGCGGCTACAGCTCCCCCTACTTCGTCACTGATGGAGACCGTCAGATTTGTGAATTCGAGAATGCGTTACTGCTTCTCACCGATCGCAAGATCAGCTCGGTGACCGATTTGGTTCCAGTGTTGGAAACGGTTCAGAAATCAGGCTCTCCTTTGGTCATTTTGGCTGAAGAAGTGGATGGTGAAGCGTTGGCAACCCTTGTGGTGAATAAGAACCGAGGGGTACTTCAGGTGGCTGCAGTGCGTGCTCCATCGTTTGGCGAACGTCGCAAAGCGGCTCTGGCTGACATCGCTGTGCTCACGGGCGGTCAAGTCATCAGCGAAGACAGGGCGATGACCCTCGATAAGGTGACGATGGATGATTTGGGACGGGCACGCCGGATCACGATCAGCAAGGACAGCACCACGATTGTGGCCAGCGATGACAGCAAAGATGCAGTCAGCGCCCGCGTTGCCTCGATTAGGCGCGAGCTCGAGAATACGGATTCGGAGTACGACCAAGAGAAACTCAACGAGCGCATCGCCAAGCTCGCTGGAGGAGTGGCCGTCATCAAGGTTGGCGCCCCTACAGAGACGGAGCTCAAAAACCGCAAGCTACGGATTGAGGATGCTCTAAACGCCACCCGTGCAGCTGTGGAGGAAGGCATTGTTGCTGGAGGTGGGTCCACCCTTCTGCACATCGCATCAGAACTCCATACTTTGACCTCTGGGTTGGAAGGTGATCAAAAGACAGGTGTCGAAATCGTCCAGCGTGCCCTGAGCGCTCCCCTGCGTCAGATCGCTGAAAACGCAGGCTTTAACGGTGACGTGGTGGTAGATCGCGTCCGCAAAGGTGGACAGGGATTCAACGCTCTCACCGGAACCTATGAAGACCTGATGGATGCCGGAATTGTGGATGCATCGAAGGTGGTTCGTCTCGCGCTTCAGGATGCGGTCTCGATTGCATCTCTGGTGGTAACCACTGAAGTTGTGGTGGCAGATAAGCCTGAGCCCCCTGCTCCTGCAGGTGGCGGTGGTGACCCCATGGGCGGCATGGGTGGTATGGATCCCATGGGTGGCATGGGCGGTATGGGAATGATGTAAATCCGCGATTGGGATCCCTTTAAAGGGATCCCACCAGACGAGCGTGGATTCGACACACCGATAAGGTTTCGCGGGGGGGTTGGCTGCACAGTCTCCCCAACTCTCGATTGAGGGCCTGTAGTTTTGTCACCGGCAACCCTGCGATTGGCAGACCGAAGAAGGCTCTGCTGAGGAAGTCAAGAAAAGCAAATTTAATCAACATGCCCGAGTCTCGTGAGACTCACCCACTCTGCCTGCTCAAGGTCTTGAGGTAATTGACCACTTGGAGGTCGACGCCAGTAATCGCCGTGCCAACCACAACAAGATCGGCTCCATGCTTAAGGGCCTGAAGCGCTGAATCAGGCGATTGAATGCCCCCCTCACAAATCAACGTCACCTGGTCGGGAAGTTGTTCTCTCAAAGGAGAGATCAAGCCGTAGCCAGGGGGAGTGAGTTGTGCTGTTTGTTCTGTGTATCCATAGAGGGTGGTGCCAACCCATTCGCATCCCAGCGATGCCGCAATCAAACCGTTTTCGATGGAGTCCACATCTGCCATCAGTGGTGCTCCAAGTTCTTCTTTCGACCTTTGAATGAGTGCAGCAAGGTCTTCCGTTCCTGGCCTTTGACGCACCGTGGCATCTAGGGCGATCACGTCAGCACCGGCTGCCCAGACCGCTTGAATGTCGTCCCAGCGAGGTGTGATGTAGACCGAGCTCTCTGGAAAGGTGCGCTTCCATAGGCCAATAATCAGCGCGTTAGGACAGCGGTTGCGTACAGCTCCGATGTGCTCTGGGCTCTCGAGGCGCACACCAGTTGCTCCGTTGCGAAGACTGGCTTCAGCCATGGCCGCAATCACATCCGGATGCCGCATGGGTGATCCTTCCGGAGCCTGAACGGATACGATCAGGCCACCCTGAAGTTGGGTGCGGGATGGAATGGGCATGGTCCTCAGGATGCCTGCAAATCTTGGACTGCTGAGGACACAACCATCCAGCGACGAAAGCGCTGAGCACCAATTGCAATCGGAGGTGGTGCGACTGCGAGTGGCGGATTGAAAGAACGATTAGCTTGGCTTTCAATGCTTCCAGCCTCGTCGTTAATGGAGTCAATCGGAAGAGGCACCACGTTGGAAGACTGTGTCTCAGTTTCGACCGTTTGATCACGAACTACGGCGAGGTCGCGGATATTTGGGTCAATCTCAGAGCTCAGAGAAGATTGGAGAACGTCCGGAGAGAGTTCAGCTTTTCGCTTGGGAAGAGAACTCACCCCATAGCGATGCACCCACTGCAGCTCTAATTGCGCGATTAGGGAAATTTCTTCTAATTCATTCGCGACTAGCAAGCGACGTTGCAGGTCAAGTTGGCGGGGGTTCAGGGGCTGGAACGAGGAGACAGGCACGGAATCAAGAGAGTTTGCGATTAAGAAGTGGTCTGATGAGGAGAAACAGCCCCACGGTGAGTAAGGTCAAGACCAGCAAGCAGGTCTGTCCTGTGACTGCCCCATAGGGTGCATCCAAGAGAACCACCGAAAGATCGAGAGGGCCTGCATAGGCCGCTCGAATTGGTTCTATCGCGAAGGTAAGGGGATTTAGGGCCGCTAGCCAGCCCATCCACACAGGCATAAAGCTGAGAGGTGCTAATGCGGTACTTGCAAAGAGCAGAGGAAGATTGGCCACAAAAATTACCGCAATCAACTCAATGTGACCTGGTAAGGCAAAGGCCAAACCCAGACTTAATGCCGTAACGGCAAACACCAACAGCAGCAGGGTGAACAGAACGAGCAGTAGACCACCAGCTCCAGGCCATCCATATCCGAGCAATGCCGCAGTAAGCATGATCGCCAAACTCTGCACGAGGCTCAACGTGGTGATGTAGATCACCGAAGCGAAGACAATGGAACTCCGACTTCTTAATGGCGCAACAAGAAGTCGGTTGAGAAAGCCAAATTCGCGGTCGAACATGATCGGAAGTCCTGCATTGAGTGCACCGCTGAACGCTGTGAACACAATCACTCCAGCTCCCAGAAAACGCCCGTAGCTCATGCCGCCGGGTAACAACCCCTCTGGAGCATTAGAAAACAACGCTCCAAATAAAATTAACCAGATCAGTGGTTGCAGAACACCGGCAATCAAGGTGGATGGACGACGTTGGAGCTGCACGAACAGGCGACGCGTTAAAGCTGTCGTTTCCTGGATGAGCTCAGTCATAGCCCCTCGAGAGGAGGCCTGATTGGCATCAATCTGGAGATTGGGTGTGGTCATGGGGAGCACTGATGGAAATCGGAGAGTGAAAGCAGGTCGTTACTTCATGGCTTGCTTGCGCTCTTGCTTTGGATCACGCTGACCGGCCGTTTCCAGTTCGGCATCCATCAGGGTGCGTCCTGTGGCCTGAAGGTAAACATCGTCAAGACTGGGCCTGCTTTGGGCAAGGGCAAACACGGGAAGTGCTGCTTCTTCCAAACAAAGGCGAAGGCGAGGAAGGACCTGCTCTCCATCCACCACAAGGTTTAGTGAGTGACCTTGCGAGCGATTGATCACAATATTTCGGACGCCATCAAGGGGTTGAAGCAAGTCGCGAATTGTCTCTGCTTCTTGCTCATTGCTGAACTCACGCACCCGCAAGGTGACGCGATCTCCTCCAAGACGCTTCTTGAGTTCGTTTGGTGTGCCCTCAGCAATCACCGTTCCGGCATCAATGATCGCCATTCGATCTGCGAGTGCTTCTACTTCCTCGAGGTAATGGGTGCTGAGCAAGACCGTTGTTCCCTGGTCTCTTAAATCACGGAGCACGTTCCAGATCACGGCGCGACTTTCGATATCAAGCCCAACTGTCGGTTCATCGAGGATGAGCAGCTGAGGGCGATGTAAGAGACCAGCTGCTAAATCAAGTCGACGACGCATTCCCCCTGAATAGGTGCCGCATCTACGGTCGATCCAGGGATCCATGCCCAACATCTCGATCAGTTCGTCGATCCTTTGGTTCCTTAGCTTTGGTCGTAAGTGATAAAGGTCTCCCTGAAGTTCTAGGAGCTCTCGCCCGGTCAGGATTTTGTCAATCGCTACCTCCTGAGCGACATATCCAATGAGGCGTCGAATGTCTCTTTGGTTTTTTAAGGCATCGAGGCCAGCAATGCGGACATCGCCAAGATCTGGTGCCAGCAGAGTGGCAAGAATTCTCAGTGTTGTGGTTTTGCCAGCACCATTCGGTCCCAGCAAGCCGTATAGGCATCCTTCAGGGACTTGCAAGCTCAAGTCCCTGAGCGCTGGAATCGACCCGTAAGACTTTTTCAGGTGATCGAGCACGATCAGGGACATGCAACCGTCCAAAAGCGAGAGTAAAGAATCTAGGAAGCGACAGGAAGAAATCCGCTGGCGAGGATGTCAACGACTGCCCTCACTTGCAGATCAAACTGAGCGGAACCAGACATCCGGCTCACGACAAGCAAGAGACAGATTCCGAACAGATAAAGGATCGACCAACGAAACAATCCCTTAGCGCGATCTCGATTGTTGGGTTCAGCAGCGAGACGCTCCACCATCTGCAGAAGGCGGCCGTTGAACGGAAGGATTAAGAGCCCGTACAAGGCACCACCTTCCGGCAGGGCCCAAATGCCCAAAAAGCTCAGCAAGATCGTGGCCCATCCGTAGCGTCGAATCGCCCTCGTTGTGACCAAAGGTCCTTTGACGACTGGGAGCATTGGAATCCCAACGGCCCGATAGTCGTCATGCAAAAGCAGGGCTAGTGCCCAGAAATGGGCTGGAGTCCACACCATCACAAGCGCGAACAGCCACCATCCACCCAGGCCTATATGGCCTGTTGCTGCAGCCGCACCAACCAGGGGTGGGATGGCGCCAGCAACACCGCCAACCACAATGTTTTGCGAAGTGCGGGGCTTAAGAAGCGCGGTGTAAAGCAAGACGTAACTGCAGAGCCCTAAGAGAGAGAGTCCAGCCGCAAGGCAATTCACCCCGCTCACGAGAAGAGCAGCTCCAGCGAGCGTGCAGGACACTGCGCCAATAAATGCCGCGGATGGAGACAACCGTCCCGATGGAAGCGCTCGACCACTTGTGCGCAGCATGCGTCCATCCAGCTCCTGTTCCCACAAACAGTTGAGAACTCCTGCGGCGGCAGCCGCTAACGCACCGCCACCAAGGGTGCATGCCAGCCGAGACGAGGAGAGGGGCCAGCCTTCGGTGAGAGCCATTCCTCCCAACGTGGTGGCGAGGAGAAGTGGGATCAGCCTTGGCTTGGCAACCTCAAGCCAGGGCGGAAGTTTGATTCTCTTGCGAGATGGCACCACCTCCTCTCTTGTTAGGGATGGGGGCATTGGAGCAACGGAAGCTGAACTAGCCATGACAGGGCTCCAGGGTTGAAGAATCGCGAGCGATCGTGAGAGGGGAGTCGGGTGCTGAAGGGCGTTTCCAGCTGAGAGCCGCGAGGACGGCCACGAGCAGGCAGGCAACGAGTTGATGACACACGGTCACCGCGGGCTGACTCAGACCAAGGCGCAAGGTGAAAACACCCAAAGCGATCTGCGTTGAGACCAGAAGTGTGGCTGTGATGAGGAGGGGCCATTGCTGACGAGCCCAGCCGCCGGCGATCAGAGCCGTTGCAACGAACAGCAAGACGCAGACGGCTGCTGGGGTTGCGGCACTGCGATGCCAATGAAGCCATTGGCAGGACTGACCCTGCTGCAAGCAACGTTGGGCCGCCCATGAGGTTGCCATCCGGCCTCCGAGTAGGCATTGGCCTGAGACGGCTGCAAGGCTGATTCCGCCAAGCCAGGGCCACCAGCGAGGGGCGGCAGATCCTTCGGATCTTTTCTGCAGAAGTCTTTGTGTCAGTCCGCTCATCACGATGACCAGGGTCAGAGCCAGAACGAGGTGGGCTGTGACCACTGCGGAGGGAAGCAGTTGAAGCACGGTCAGAGCACCGAGGCCTCCTTGCAAAACCACTAGAAGAACTAAAAAGAAAGACAGAGGCAGCAACCAACGGGGCAGTTCTTTCCTCCAGAACCAGGCGGCACCGAGTTGGACGAGCAGGGCGATGCCCACAACAAAGGCATCCAGGCGGTGGAACCACTCCAAGAACACCTTGAGATTCATCTGGCGCCCAGGCAGCAGGCTTCCGTAACAAAGAGGCCAATCAGGGCAAGCCAGCCCTGCTTCCATCACACGGGTTGCCCCTCCAATCACCACAAGGGCAATCAGAGCAACGACCAGGTGAGCAGCTAGCTGCGCCAGGCGCAAACGAATCGGAACGGTTGCCGATGAAGTCAACGACTGCTCCTCCTAATCAAATGGTTTATTTTTGTAAACTAGCGATCTGATCTCAAGTGGCACGCTAATTACAGGTCTCCGACATTTTTAAGTGCGCCAACATCTCCCTTTGCTGACAACAATGCCCTAAAACAGCTTTTTAGCAGGAACTACAGGCTGCTTTAACAATCACGGCATGAAGAAGGGCTGGGATCTCCATAGCCTGATGAGACATGTATCAGGAGTTTCGTGCCTATCCCCTCGGCAATTATCACTCTTGTGCTCGGAATGATCCTTGTACTGGGTGGATTGTGGATTGGCCAAAACATCAACCTTCTTCCTGTTGATGCCAGCGTCAATGCACCCATTTACGACGAACTGTTTCGTGTTTTGTTCAGTATCGGAACGATTTTGTTTGTAGGAATAGTTGGGCTGGTGGTGTTCAGCCTCGTTCGTTTCCGCCGCAAACCTGGACAGATTGGTGACGGGATTGCACTGGAAGGCAATTTGCCTCTTGAGATCTTTTGGACGGCTGTCCCAGCCATTGTTGTGCTGTTTGTGGGCTTATACAGCTACGACATTTACGAACGAATGGGGGGAATGGTTCCCCTTGCTCATGGGGGACATGGTGATTCTCAAGCCACGGAAGAGAGGGTTTGGGGAGGAATTGGCACGGCAGGGGCGATGCAAGCTAGTTCTGAAATGGCGGTATTGCCTCTCCCGGTTGAAGTCACGGCAATGCAATTTGCTTTTCTATTCCATTACCCCGACGGGGACATTATTTCAGGAGAATTGCATGTTCCATCAGGACGACCTATCTCATTGAAAATGGAGGCAAAAGATGTAATCCATGCGTTCTGGGTTCCACAATTCAGGCTCAAGCAGGACATCATTCCAGGCCAGCCAACATTGCTCAATTTCACTCCCACTCGCCCAGGGCGTTATCCAGTGGTTTGTGCTGAACTTTGCGGTCCGTATCACGGAGGTATGCGTTCCACAGTGGTGGTTGAGTCGGCTGACGATTACGACGCCTGGTTCCAAGCCAATCGCAAGCTCCCTGTATCTGAGGCATGACACTCACTCTTCCGCAGCAAAGCAAACCCCCCGCATTGCAGCCCACTGGGTGGCTTCGCTATCTCAGTTTTAGCGTTGATCACAAAGTGATTGGGCTTCAATATCTTGTGTGTGGCTTTGCTTTTTACCTTATTGGTGGTGCCCTTGCTGGTGCTATCCGAACAGAGCTGACAAGCCCAGTGGCTGATTTTATGCCCCGGGATGTTTACAACCAAGTGCTTACATTGCACGGCACAATAATGATCTTTCTCTGGATCGTTCCGGTGGTGAATGGTGCCTTCGGTAATTATCTGATTCCGTTTTATGTTGGGGCCAGGGATATGGCTTTCCCAAGGCTGAATGCAGTTGCCTTTTGGTTGATTCCCCCTGCTGGTTTACTTCTGATCACGAGTTACTTTATTACTGGTGCAGCGCAGTCAGGTTGGACAGCATATCCACCTCTTAGCTTGACAACTCCTGCTAGTGGTCAAATTATTTGGATTCTGAGCGTTTTATTGCTTGGGGGAAGTTCAATTTTTGGTGGAATTAATTTTATTGCCACCATTCTTAAAATGCGTCGGCCTGGCTTGAAGTTGATGCAGTTGCCGATGTATTGCTGGGCGATGCTTGGAACAAGCATTCTTGTAGTTCTTTCGACACCTGTTCTTGCAGGTACCTTGATCCTTTTAAGCTTCGATATCGTTGCTCATACAGGATTCTTTAATCCAGGAATGGGTGGAAATGTTGTTGTTTATCAGCACCTCTTCTGGTTTTACTCTCATCCAGCTGTTTACATCATGGTGTTACCGGCATTTGGATTGGTGAGTGAAATTCTGCCAATTCATTGTCGAAAGCCTCTTTTTGGATATACCACGATGGTCTATTCGATCATGGCGATCGTTGTTCTTGGGCTCGTCGTTTGGGCTCATCACATGTTTACCAGTGGTACGCCTCCATGGATGCGTCTGTTTTTCACAATTGCAACGGCTTTTATTGCTGTTCCGACTGGAATTAAATTCTTTAATTGGATAGCCACTTTGTGGGGAGGAAAAATCAGTCTTAATAGTGCAATCCTTTTCTCTTGCGGTTTTATTGTCAACTTTGTTTTAGGCGGTATTACTGGTGTAGCTCTTGCTCAAGTTCCTTTTGATGTGCATGTGCACGACACCTACTTCGTTGTCGCTCACTTCCATTACATCGTTTATGGGGGATCGGTTTTTGTGATCTTCGCGTCTGTTTATCACTGGTTTCCAAAAGTGACGGGGAGGATGCTGGATGAAAATCTTGGTCGTTTTCATTTTTTGTTGACGTTCATTGGATTCAATCTTTGCTTTGCCCCTCAGCATTGGCTTGGCCTCAATGGCATGCCCAGGCGCGTTGCTGAATACGATCCGCAATTTGCGTTTGTGAATCAAATCAGCAGTGTTGGCGCTCTGCTTATGGCCCTCAGTACCTTGCCTTTCCTTTGGAACGTGTTCGCGAGTGCACGCTCTGGTGAGATTGCTGGAGACAACCCATGGCGTGCATTGACCCCTGAATGGTTGACCACTTCTCCACCTCCTGTAGAGAACTGGAAAGGTGAACCTCCTTTGGTTACTCACCCCTATGGGTATGGAATTCCTGCAGACCAGATCGACTTGAAAGACGCCAGTGGCAGTGATTTATGGAGCAACGGCCGATGACTTCCCTATCCCCTCAAGACCAAGCGGTTGAAATTCAAGAGCATCACGAAGAAAGCCACCCCGACCACCGCATGTTTGGCCTAGCCACCTTCTTGGTGGCGGACGCGATGACATTTGCAGGATTTTTCGCTGCTTATCTCACGTTTAAGGCTGTTAATCCTCTCCTCCCTGGTGCTGTGTATGAGTTGGAGCTTCCTCTCCCAACGCTGAACACCATTCTCTTACTTGTCAGTAGTGCCACCTTTCATCGCGCAGGTGTCAATTTGCGCCGCAGTGACATGCAACGCTGCAGGCGCTGGTTACTACTGACAGCAATTCTTGGCTTGGCCTTTTTGGTGAGTCAGATGGTGGAGTATTTCACCTTGCCATTTGGGTTGACTGACAACCTTTATGCCAGCACTTTCTACGCTCTCACTGGATTCCACGGTCTGCATGTGACCATGGGTGCCCTAATGATTCTGATTGTGTGGTGGCAATGTCGGACTCCTGAGGGGCGTGTCACAGCAGATAATCACTTCCCTCTTGAGGCGGCAGAGCTCTATTGGCACTTCGTTGATGGCATCTGGGTTGTCTTATTTGTGATTCTGTATCTCATCTGAGCGTGCTTGGTCTCTGAAGCCTCATATGTGCTTTCGATACTTTTGTTGCCTCATATGAGAGTTATGGCCAGAATCAGATCAAATTTCTTGAGTTAGATGCTCACTGGCCAGGAATTGCTGAATAGGGCCCGGTCACTCAGCAATCGCTCTGAAGACGAAATTGCGCGGGGATGCGGGTATGTCGGTCCCAGTGGTCGCGTTCTGCGCAAAGGCTTTTACAAAGCCTTAGTGGAAGCGAAGGGTTACAAGCTGCCCTCTTCCAGTTCTGGTGGCGGGGGTGGAACCAGAGGTCGCCAAGCCGAATTCAAGACCCGGGTTCATGGGAATGGAAATCTGCTGATCGGTCATGCCTATACCCGTCGTCTTGGCCTAGAACCTGGCCAAGAGTTTCGGATTGAACTGCGTCAAGACTCCCGTTCCATTTGGCTTCACCCCATGAATAACGAGGAGCTCAAGGTTGCAGAGGTGGGCTCAGATCCCGATCAAGACACAACAAAAGGCCCTGGTTGAGACCAGGACCTTGGCGTTCACAGGTTTTAAGTCATTAACTGTGAGGTGATTAAGCAGCAGCTGGTGGATCTTGATCGTCGTGAATAGTGGAGCTGAAGGCGATCAGATCAATGCCGCTGAACAGCAAGCTGATCCCCACGAGCATTCCCAGCACCCAAACCAAGTTCCAAGAATTCAGCGTCACGATCAATAGCCCAAGAATGAACGTGATCACTCCATTGGCTACGGCCCAGCCCGCTCCAGGACGGCTGCTGTGAGATAGGCCGGTGAAAAAGGCCACAACACCCTCAACAAGAAACACGATTCCTACCACTAGCGATAAGGAAATGACTTGATCCTTAAGCGCTGCAGCGCTATCGAAACTGCTGAGCATCGAAGCCCCCGCAACGATGAACAAGGTTGCGACGACCAAACGCCAGAAGCAAATCCATCGCCCCATCCGTTTCGAGCGGGCCAGATTGCTGATCCAACCCACAATGCCTCCAACGAGAAAGACAACGGCGATCACCCCAGTGACCCACACGGAGGCGATTACAGGAAAAATCAGGGCAATGACGCCCAAGATGATCAGCAAAATGCCTTCAACAATGGCGAAAGCTTTAAAAGTCCCGGCGGAATCGGGACGGTCCTCAGCAGTCATGAATTGTGTAAAAGAGACAACTCCTGAAAGGTATTGATGAACCGAAGTTCTGACTCGTTTTTGTGATGTTCCCTCAGCTCCACCCGTTAGCTCCAACCATGGGAGGCGAGCCATTCAGAGCTCATAGAGCTGTGGTTTCCAGGGGTGGATGCTGCTTTTTCCTGCGCGTGGCTGAGCAATCGTTCCGTATAACGAGCGAGAAGATCGATTTCTAAATTCACCTCATCCCCCGGTGCGAGATCGCGCAATGCCGTGGACATCCAAGTGTGTGGAATCACGGCGATCCAAAATCGCGCACCAGCATCACTGCACCCAGCCACCGTGAGGCTGATGCCATTAATGGCAACACTGGCTTTTTCACAGATGTACCGGCCATAGGCGGCATCTCGCCAGCGCAGTTCGAGATTCCACGATTGGCTTAGGGCTTCGATGCTTGCCACTTCGCCAATGCTGTCGACATGACCACTCACGAGATGTCCGCCAAGGCGATCGGACAAGCGGAGGGCCGGCTCCAAATTGACCGAACGGCCTGAAGAGGCTTTGCGGCCCAGTGTGCTGCGTTGCAGCGTCTCCTCGCTGACATTGGCAAGAAATCCATCACCAACCAGCTCCGCCACCGTGAGACAGACGCCATCGACGGCAACACTGTCCCCTAGCTGAAGGGGAGCGAGCGGAGAGCAGCCGCTCACGACGAGGCCACTGCCGCGCCGTTCAATCCAACCAACAGCTTGCACCAGACCCGTGAACATGCTGTGCTTTCAGCGTGAGTTCACTGGTCATAATCGAGGAAGGGGGAGAGAGCCGTCGATGGTGGAAATGAGCGTGATTGGGATTGCGTTGGATGCCGCCAGTCGGAGTCCGATCGTCCTTCTTCGAGATCCATCGCGACGGCGACAAGTGCCGATCTGGATCGATCAGGCGCAGGCCCACAACATTATGGCTGGACTCAATGGAGAGCCATCTCCTCGCCCCTTAAGTCATGACTTAATGGTGAGCTTGTTGGAGGCTGGTGAACTGTATCTCGAGCGTGTCATCATCCATGCGATTCAAGACAGCACGTTTCGCGCTGTCTTGAAACTCAGCCATGACGCGCCAAGCGATGCAATTGAGGACGTCACACAACCTGAGTCGATCGAGGAGAACGAGGTGAGCGAAGAGCTGCTGGACATTGATGCCAGGCCCAGTGATGCCATTGCGCTTGCCATCCGAACGGGCAGCAGCATTTGGATGTTGGAGGAAGTGGTCGCTGAAGCCTCGATCGCCGTGGATGCTGAAGCGGATGCAGAGGATCGAAACGAGTTTCGTCGATTTTTAGATCAGGTCAGTCCTGCGGCCATGGTCCGGCACCTTCAGTCGAGACATCCCAGAGACGACGAAACGGATGACGACACTTTGGGATGACAACAGAGCCTATGGCTGGTGTTGGGGTTCGTCGCGCCTTTGGCACGGGTCCAGCGGTGAGCTTGTTCACTCTGGGGACGATGCGTGCTTTGAAAGACCGCGAGCAAATGGTTGCCGTTGTGCAGGCAGCCCATGCCGCTGGGATCAATCACCTAGAGACGGCACCCGCCTATGGCCCTGCTGAAACCTTTTTGGGGCAGGCCTTAGATCAGCTGGCTCGAGAAGGGATTGCCCCTGAGGGTGGGTGGTTAATCACCAGCAAACTTCTTCCAGGGCTTTCTTTGGAGCAAGGGAAACACGCTATCTCTGCGTGCCTTGAACGATTGGGACGCCCCTTTTTGCATGGCTTGGCTGTTCATGGTCTGAACCGCGAGGAACATCTGCATTGGGCGATTGACGGGGATGGAGCCAGGATCTTGGAATGGGCGATGAGATCTGGGCTTGTGGGGCAGGTTGGTTTCAGCAGCCATGGCTCCAATCCATTGATCGCTCGTGCGATCTCATCTGGTCGCTTTCAGTTCTGCAGCCTGCATCTCCATCTCTTGGATCCAGCCCGGATTCCCTTGGCGTTGGAAGCGCTGGCTGCAGGAATGGGAGTGATGGCGATCTCCCCCGCCGATAAGGGTGGACGCTTGCAAGCACCAAGCTCATTACTGAAGGCAGATTGCCAGCCCTGGGAACCCTTGGCTCTGGCTTATCGCTACCTGTTAGCTGCTGGGGTAAGCACCCTGACAGTCGGGGCGAACAGCCCAGCGGATCTCAGTCTTGCCGCCTCCATGGCCAGCAGCGATGGGGCGCTTACCCCTGCAGAACAGACTGTTTTGACCCGTCTGGAACTTTTGCGCCAACAGCGGCTCGGTGAATCGCTTTGCCATCAATGCAGAGCCTGTCTCCCCTGTCCGCAGGAGGTTCCCATCCCTGAGTTGCTGCGACTGCGCAACCTGCGGCTCGCCCATGATCTCAAGGAGTTCACAGAAGAGCGTTACAACTTGATTGGTCGCGCTGGCCACTGGTGGGAGGAGGTCAATGCTGAAGGGTGTGAGACCTGTGGGGATTGCCTTCCCCGATGTCCCCATCAACTGGCGATTCCTGATCTGTTGGCGGAGACCCATCAGCTTTTGGCTGCGTCCCCCCGCCGACGGTTATGGGGCTAAAGCCTCCCATTTGGCTTTCAGAGCGTCCTGCTCCGATGGATCTAGAGGGGCAAGATTCCAGCAGCGCTGCCAAATCTCTTTGGAGGGAAGGACCAGGGCACGAAGCCGTTTTGGCACTCGCGACATTGCGGTGCTGAGTTGTGAACGAGCCAAGGGGGGGACCCATCCTGCTGACAGGAGCCGACTCAACAGTGGTTCCTTCCAGGCTTTTTTGACCCAGTCTTGAGGCAAGGGCTCTTTGCTTGAACTTGGCCGCAGCATCAAAGTCCAGTTCAGAGGCGCCCCCTGCGCAGGCAGCACTGCATGCAGCCTTTGGTCTCGAAGAAGCGCTCCCATGCATCGTTGCAGAGGCAGCACTGCCACTTGGGCATCGCCTTGCAGCAACCAGTTGAGGGCATGTCGATCATCAAAACTGATAGCTGCCTGCCTGAGGCGTTGCAGTGCATCAGGGGTCTGCATGTGCGCTGCCAGCGACATCACCAGTCGTGGGCTTGACGGTAGAAGGACTTTGTCTTTGAACTCTTGATCCAGCAGCACATCCCAGCTTTTGGTCGCTTGGTTTTTGAGGGCTGGGTCTCCTCGAAACAGCATCACCCAGGGGCTGACGCCCACAGGGAAAATTTTGCCTTTCCAGGAGTTAGGCAGATCAGAGAGAAACTGCTCTGCTGCAGGTCCTAATTGCGCTTGAAGAGGAGCGGCATCAATCGCTTGAAACGATTCTGCGTTGAGACTCGACAACCAACCATCCCCAATCGTGAGCAGATCGGTGGACGACAGCCACGAGGGGTCGGAGCTGTTGATGGCTTTCAGCTCTGTAATGCGCCAGGGAGCCTTGAGTTGCTTTTGCCACAGTGCAGGCAGGCTCTTCGTTGGGGCCCGCAAGAGGGGCGAACTATTGGATCGTGCACAGCCTGCGAGCCATGAGAGGCCAGCGATGCAGCCAGCCTGAAGTAGCTGTCGCCGGCGAAACGAAACGGGCTGAGCAGATGGGCCGATCATCCTCAAACCTTACGGGGCTGGATTCCTAAGGGATTTCTAGGGTTTGAGCGTGGATTCGAGCAATTGATCCATGGCCTTGTCGCATGCCTGGCTGATGCGGTCTAGGGATAGTCCCCGCAGTTGAGCTAGCAACGCGAGACCGCCGGCACCTACGCCCTCTTTGACATGACCGAGCTCATAGTCACGCAGCGAGCGGTGTCGACTGTCCCCAAAGCGAAGACCACTCGCTAGGGCAGAGATGGAAACATCGAAATGATCTTCCAGTAATGCCAGCAGCTCGACCAGTGATGCGCGTTTGTTTCCGGTTGGCGTCAGCACTTCCCCAGCCAGCCAGGCCGTTGTGCCAATCAGCACTTGATTGGAAAGCAAGCGACGCTCTCTGGTCGACACCATCTTGAGTGCGAGTGCCAGCACCGCAGCCATCTGACTGCCCCCAGCCAAGAGGAGGGGTTGACTGCTTGCGAGGGATCCGATCAGTAACCCGGTTGCAAAGGCCTGAAAGGGATCTCCCACGGCAGCTAAAAGCTCCTGAGCGGAAGGCGTTGCGCTGAGCTCTGCAGATTGCATCCCCTGATGCACAAGGTCTTGTTTCAACGCCATCGGTGGATGGATGGCACTACCACTGATGAGGTCATTGGCGGGAAGTCCAAGACCACAAAGAACGGCTAACGCGGTGGTGGTTCCTCCGGGCACACATTCAGCAAGAACCAGTGGGTGCCGCAAACGCTCACCGAAACGTTGGCCTTTAATGAGCAGCTGCTCGACTCGCTGAGGCGTCATGGAGTGCCCGGTGCTGATGCATGCGGCTGGACCGAACTGCGGATCCTCAAAGCGCAGATGAGGGAAGGGAGGCAGCTTGGCCAGCCCAATAGATCCCACCCAGGGCTGAATCTGGATGGCCTCCGCAGCAACCCAACTGATCAACGCTGGCGAGACGCCTGCGGGCAGAGGCGGCAATGGCCAGCTAGGTCGATGTGAGGGCCCATAAAGAAGCAACTCAGCGTCAGCAATGGCGGTGTAGCGCCGTGATTCAGACGTTGCACCGGCAGCAGAGATGCCTTCCACCTCTGCGGTCAAAGTGGAGGACAGCAGCAGTAAAAGGTTGGGAGCGGGTTCGGGGTCGGACCAAAAGCGGTTGGTGGCACCCGACCAAAACTGGGATGCTGGACCCGAAAGGCGCGTGCATCCCTCTGGGAGCTCAAAGAGGGTCGAGGGCGACCAGGCCATGGAGCACGGGAGGAGGTTCAGGAATCGGAGCTTGGAGACGGGGAAAGATCCAGTAGGCCAAGGCGTGGAGAGCCAGTACGTAAATGAGCTGCTGCACCACGACGAGCGTGATTGCCATGGCTTGCACCAACAGCAGATCAGGGGCGAGGGGCAACTGCATCAACTCAAGGACACGATCAAGGAGTCCAGCGCCGGCTCTTGTAATCACCACCCAAAGGTTCTCGCCCACCATCAAGGACAGAGCGACCACCCTCACCAGGAATCCAGCCGCTCCAATGACGACACCTAGCCCCCAGCTGATCCACCAGCTCACCTTCTTGTGCCAGCACCACCCGAGCCAAAGGGACAGCAATCCGTAGGGAAACAGCATCAGGGGGCCCCGCAGAGGACCCATGAGCACCACCAGCAGAAGAATCGCTACAACGACGCCTTCTAGCCCGGCCCGACTGCCCCGACGGACAAGAAGCAGCGCTAAGGGCAGCGGCAGGGCAAGACGGAACAGGGCTCCACCGATGGGTAAGTAATAAAGAGCCAGCCAAATCAAGGCCGCCGCAGCCGCAAGGTATGAGGCCTCCATCATGCGTAGAGCTTGTCGACGGCTGAGGCGTGGTTCCATCACGTTTAGGGCTGCCTTTCGCTGTCATTTGTGGCTTCTGTTGAGGCTTGAAGCGAAGGGATCTTCTCAATCGTTTCGACCTCGAAACCAATTCCGGCGCGACGTAAGGCATCCGTGACACTTTCGGCAGGTGCAGCAGGATCAGCGGCCGCCAATCGAATCGTGATGCGAAATGGCCGAGGGGCGGCGGGCACCGAACGGATTGCGGCTGACTCTTTTTCGGCGGATTGGACTTTTGTTAACTCTTTTCTCGGCATCTTCGGTTCTGTCGGGTCTGTGGGCTCCGCTTCAACTTCCGAATCCGACGTCGTCTTGTCATTCACGCCTTCGTCTTCAGCCTTCGCCGGTTCCTTCGAGGCGGTATCTGGTTCCTGCTTCCCTTTGGAGCTTGGTGTCTGCTGGGCCGCGGTGGGTGTGGCTGGTGAATCGAAGCTATCTGCAAGCTTCTGCCCAAACGTTGTCCCTGAGCAGGCCTGCAAGGCAAGCAGCAGTGGAATTAGCAACCACTGCGCGCGCATCACGCGTCACCAGGACGGATGATGCGTACTGCACTCGCGCGAAGACGCCCGGTCTTGGTCGTTGCCGGCGCTTTACGAGCAGCAGGTTTGGTGGCTGCACTCTTGGTGGTGCTTTTGGCTTTGCTGGTGCTTTTAGTCGTTGAGGTTTTGCGTTTCGTTGTTTTTTTTGTGGCGGCTTTCGCGTCGAGTAGCTCGATCGCTTCTTTCAAGGTGATGTCGTCGGCTCCTTTGCCTTCCGGTAATGAAGCATTTACCTTTCCCTGTTTGACGTAAAGGCCGTAGGGGCCATCGAAGACTTGCACGGTCTCTTCACTTCCCTCCGGTTTCCCAAGGTCTTTGAGTGCCGTCCTCCCCCCTCGTCCGCGCTTGGGCATGGCGAGCAGTTCCAGGGCTCGACTCAGGCCAACAGCGAGGACGTCGTCTTCGCCCTTGAGAGAGCGATAGTCCTTCTCGCCTTTTCCTTTGTCCCAAACCACGTAGGGGCCAAAGCGCCCCAAGCCAGCCTGAACCTTTCCGCTCTCTGGATGTTCGCCTAGTAGACGTGGCAAGCGCAGTAGCCCTAGCGCATCATCAAGCTTCAGATCTTCGGGTTTCACCCCTTTCGGCAAGGAGGCCCGTTTTGGCTTGGGGTTCTCGTCGCTGACCTGCCCCTTCTGCACATAGGGGCCGTACTGACCGAAGAGCAAGTAAACAAGATCTCCCGTTTCGGGATCTTCGCCGAGCGCTTCTGGACCATCCGCTTTGTGCTTGAGGATGAGTTCTGCTTGTTCCTGATCCAGTTCTCCAGGGGTGATCTCTTTGGGAAGGGTTGCTTTGATTAGCTCCTCTTCTCCGTCGTCACCAACGCGTTTGGATTCGAGATAGGCCCCAAAGCGCCCGATCCTTACTACACACGGCAAACCTTCGAGATCAATCGTTCGTGACGCTCCAGGGTCGATGTCTCCTTCACGTTTTTGGACCAAGGACTCCAGTCCTTCATCGCCTTTGAAAAATCCATCTAAGTACGGAAGCCACTGCACTTTCCCGGTGGAGATTTCATCCAACGTTGTTTCCATGCGGGCAGTGAATCCGGTATCCACCAAATCGGGGAAATGCTCTTCAAGCAGAGCGGTCACAGCAAAGGCTGTGAAACTTGGGGTGAGCGAATTGTTGTTGAGCGTGGAATAACCCCGATCCACGATCGTGCCGATGATGCTGGCGTAGGTGGAAGGACGACCGATCCCCTCTTTCTCCAGCATTTTTACCAGGGAGGCTTCGCTGAAGCGAGCAGGCGGTTGGGTTTGGTGTCCGAGCGCTTCAACGTCATGAACCTTGGGCGCATCGCCAATGTTCAGTGCGGGCAACAACACTTCCTGACCTTCCAAAGCCGCGTCCGGGTCATCGCTGCCCTCGACATAGGCACGGAAAAATCCAGGGAAGTCAATGCGCTTTCCACTGGAGCGGAAAAGGGCTTCTCCAACCGTGAGATCCACCGCGAGCATGGTGAGTCGGGCTTCTGCCATTTGGCTAGCGACTGTGCGCTTCCAAATCAGTTCGTACAAGGACAGATCACGACCTTCTAAGCCAGTTTCGGAAGGGGCTCGGAAGCTCTCACCTGAAGGGCGGATCGCCTCATGGGCTTCTTGAGCATTGCGTGACTTGGTGCTGAACTGCCTGGGCCCGTTGCTCAGATAATCCTTGCCGTAGCGCGATTCAACACAGCTGCGTGCAGCCTTAATCGCTTGATCGGAGAGATGCACCGAATCGGTGCGCATGTAGGTGATGTAACCACGTTCGTACAGGCCCTGAGCACAGCGCATCGTCTCCCGCGCTGACAGACGCAATTTGCGATTGGATTCTTGCTGCAGCGTGCTGGTGGTGAACGGCGGAACGGGCCTGCGCACCGTGGGCTTTTCCTCGACGGAGGAGACGTTCCAATCCGACGATTGAAGAGCAATCGAAAGGGAGCGAGCGTCGTCTTCGCTCAGGAGGCGCACCTTGCTGCCTTGCTTGAGGCCGCCGGTGCTTTCATCGAAATCATTGCCTGTGGCGACTTTCGTCCCGCCGAGGTGCGTGAGCCTGGCATCAAAGCGGATGCCCTGCTGCTCGAGCGCAGCTTTCAGATCCCAGTAGCTCCCACTGCGAAAGGCGCGTCTAGCCCGCTCTCGCTGCACGAGCAGGCGGACAGCCACGGATTGAACACGTCCGGCCGAAAGCCCCCAGGCAACTTTCTTCCACAACAGCGGCGAGAGGGTGTAGCCCACCAATCGGTCGAGGATTCTTCTGGTTTCTTGGGCATGCACAAGCTCCATATCGAGCTCACGTGTGTCATCGAGTGCCCTGGAGATCGCCTCTTTCGTGATCTCGTGAAACACCATCCGCTTGACAGGGACTTTGGGTGACAACAGCTGGAGTAGATGCCAACTGATGCTTTCCCCTTCGCGATCTTCGTCAGTCGCTAGCAGCAGTTCATCAACGCCCTTCAGGGCGTCTTTGAGCTCGCGCACAATTTTTTTCTTGTCCTTCGGAACCACGTAAAGGGGTTCGAAGTCAGCCTCAGTGTTGACTCCGAGGTTGGCCCACTTCTGACCTTTTTGAGCTGCAGGGATCTCACTTGCGTTGTTCGGCAGATCCCGCACATGGCCCATCGAAGCTTCCACCCGATAGCCCTTTGGAAGGAATCCACGGATGGTGCGGGCCTTTGTGGGGCTCTCAACGATGACCAGGGTGTTCGCCACGTGGGGTCGGTAACCGTCTCCTTCTTTATCGCACCGCCGAGCTTTATGCAGCGAAATCAGGGAATTCACTCAGGGAAGAGCAGGAGCGCAGCTACAGTCCCTCCAATTGGTTTGACCACACTCGCTATGCCCGAGTTGGGTGCTCTGCTTCTCTCCACCCAGGCTGTGGCAGCTCCTGGGGAGCTGCTCAACCTTGCTTTGCATGCCGGCACGGTTGGACCTGAGGCAGCTGTTTTAGTGGCGATGCTCGCCACCTTGTTGGTTGATTTGGCCGGAGAACAAGTTTCAGTTCGCTGGGTCCCACCCATTTGTTATGCGGGCTTAGGAACGGCCCTAGTTCTTCTGGCCTTGCAGTGGAATGCACCCCTCGAGCCTTCGTTTTTAGGCGCTTTCCTTTCCGATCACCTCGCGATTGCATTCAGAGCGATTGTCGCCCTTTCAACGCTCTTATCCCTCCTGATTAGTTGGAGGTATGCCGAACAAAGCGGCACTCCTGTTGGGGAATACGCAGCCATCCTGCTCGCCGCCACCCTTGGCGGAATGATGCTGTGCGGTGCAACAGACCTGGTGAGCATTTTCGTGTCACTCGAGACGCTTTCCGTGGCCAGTTATCTGCTGTCGGGATACATGAAACGTGATGCACGTAGTTCTGAGGCAGCGCTCAAATATTTGTTAGTGGGTTCGGCTGCAGCTGCCGTATTCCTGTACGGAGCCTCACTCTTGTACGGCCTAAGTGGCTCCACCAGCTTGGAAGTGATTGGCCAAGCTTTGGTGACTAGCCCCACTCCGTTAGCGGCTCTAGCGCTGGTCTTTGTACTTGCAACGGTGGCTTTCAAGATCGCTGCAGTCCCTTTTCACCAGTGGACGCCTGATGTTTATGAAGGGTCACCGACCCCGGTTGTGGCCTTCTTGTCGGTGGGTTCCAAAGCTGCAGGTTTTGCCCTAGCCCTGAGATTGCTCGTTGGCTGTTTTGGAAGTTTCGATACGCAATGGAAACTTCTATTCACTGTCTTGGCAATTCTCAGCATGACGCTGGGCAACGTGGTGGCGTTAGCTCAGACCTCGATGAAGAGGATGCTGGCCTATAGCTCGATTGGACAGGCCGGATTCGTGATGATCGGCCTTGTGTGCGGCACTGAAGACGGCTTTGCCGCAATGGTGCTCTACATGGCCAGCTATCTCTTCATGAATCTTGGAGCATTCGCTTGCATCATCCTGTTTTCGATCAGAACAGGTAGCGACCGGATTTCTGACTATGCGGGCCTGTATCAGAAAGATCCCTTGATCACGCTTGGACTGAGTCTCTGCCTACTTTCACTTGGTGGAATTCCACCGATGCTTGGTTTCTTTGGAAAAATTTATTTGTTTTTTGCTGGTTGGGCAGACCACCAATATGTCTTGGTCGTGGTTGGCCTTGTGACGTCGGTCATTTCGATTTACTACTATCTCGGCGTCATCAAGATGATGGTTGTGAAGGAGCCAGAAGAGGCCTCAGAGGTTGTGAAGGCCTACCCACCGATCAACTGGAGCACGATTGGACTTCCTCCTTTGAGAGTGGCTCTGGTGCTTTGCGTCGTGGTCACTGCCGTGGGCGGAATCCTTTCCAACCCGCTGTTTGAGTGGGCCAGCAGCACGGTGGCTGGCACACCTTTGCTGCAGCAGGCGATTGCTACTTCCTCAGGCGCCTCCCTTGGCTGATCTTTTTGATGAAAGCCGCCCAGCGGTGGCTCAGCTCCGAGATGTCAGCAAGGTCTATGGATCTGGAGAAACGGAGGTCAAAGCTCTCAATGGGCTGGATCTGGATGTGCTTCGCGGCGACTACTTGGCTGTGATGGGAGCGAGTGGATCGGGCAAGAGCACAGCGATGAATGTTTTGGGCTGCTTGGACAGACCCACCAGCGGCTCTTATTGGCTTAATGGAAGTGCTGTTGAGCGGCTTAATGAAGATGCCTTGGCAGATCTACGCAACAAGGAACTGGGTTTTGTGTTTCAGCAGTTCCATCTCCTCCCCCATGCGACAGCACTGGAGAATGTGATGCTGCCAATGATTTATGCCGGCCTGCCCGCCTCGGTGCGCGAGCAAAGGGCTGTTGCAGCCCTTGAACAGGTTGGCCTTGGCCAAAGGATGAAGAACCGCCCCAATCAACTGTCGGGTGGTCAGCAGCAGCGGGTGGCCATTGCTAGAGCGATCATCAATCAGCCAGCTCTTCTGCTTGCTGATGAGCCCACCGGTGCTTTGGATTCACGCACCACGCATGATGTTCTGAATTTGTTTGATGAGTTGCATGCTCAAGGCATCACGATTGTTCTCGTCACCCATGAAGACGATGTTGCAGCACGCGCCCACACTGTGATTCACTTTCATGACGGCAAGGTTGAGCGAGTGGCACAAAACCGCATTAATCCAGGTCTTAAAACGCCTTCCCCTCATTAGATTTATAGAAGTTTGAGAATGGCGCAGTTGCCAGAACCCTCTGAGCAAACGATTCGAATCTTGCTTGTGGATGACGAAGTCCGCTTAACCGAGTTGTTGCAATTGGAGTTGAGAGTGGAGGGGTATGAGGTTGAGGTTGCCTTTGATGGTGCCTCTGGATTAATCAAAGCCAGAAGTCAGCCAGAACCAGATCTCATTGTTCTGGATTGGAACCTTCCGGATTTTTCTGGTGTGGATGTCTGCCAGCGATTTCGCAGTAGCGGAGTCACGACTCCGATTTTGATGTTGACCGGCCACGACGATATTGCTGATCGTGTTAAGGCTCTTGATGCTGGCGTTGATGATTATTTGGTGAAACCTTTTTCAATCGAAGAATTGATGGCTCGGTTGAGAGCGATGCAGCGAAGAGCTCAAGGCTTCTCAGGATCTGGCCAAGGGAAAGATGCAGGAGCATCGTCTTTGGCTGTTGGAGGCTTAACAGTCAATACTGAGACAAGGGATGTTCATCGTTCTGGGCAAAGAATTCAGCTTTCGGTAAAGGAGTATGAGCTGCTTTGCTTTTTGATGCGTGGAAGCGGAAAGGTCTTAGAAAGGTCAGAGAATATGAAGGGTGTCTGGGGAGAAGATTTTTACGGAGACGCTAACTTGCTTGATGTTTACAGACGCTACTTAAGACAAACACTCGAAAGCAAAGATCTCCCTGCTTTG
>JASJLK010000073.1:0-36021 GCA_037620855.1 Synechococcus sp. ChBW.bin.23
CCCAGCTGTTGATTGGGTTGCATCTGATTCATGAAGTGACGAGCCCTCAGGCTTTTGTGGCCCTTGAAGACAAGGGGTTGAAGGTGCGTTGTCCGGAGCGAACGGTGGCGACCGTGGATCACATCGTTCCCACCACCAATCAGGCCAGACCCTTTGCTGATCCATTGGCGGAGGAGATGCTTAGCACTCTGGAGCGCAACTGCAGCAAGCATGAAATCGTGCTCAATGGGATTGGCAGTGGTCGTCAAGGAATCGTGCATGTGATTGCGCCGGAGCTTGGCTTAACGCAGCCCGGCATGACGGTGGCCTGCGGGGATTCGCACACGTCAACGCACGGTGCCTTTGGGGCGATTGCCTTTGGTATTGGCACGTCGCAGGTTCGTGATGTGCTGGCAAGTCAAAGCTTGGCGATGAACAAACTCAAAGTCCGCCGCCTTTGGGTTGACAATCAGCTGAGCCCTGGAGTGTTTGCCAAAGACTTGATCCTGCATGTGATTCGTTCGCTTGGGGTTAAGGCTGGGGTTGGCCATGCCTATGAGTTCGCCGGACCGGCAATCGATGCTCTTTCGATGGAGGAGCGGATGACCCTCTGCAACATGGCGATTGAGGGGGGAGCTCGCTGCGGCTACGTCAATCCCGACCAGACAACCTTTGACTATCTCGAGGGTCGTCCTTCCGCACCGAGTGGTGAAGCCTGGCATCGAGCGACGCGTTGGTGGCGCTCCCTGGCATCGAATGCCGATGCGGTCTTTGACGATGAGCTGCGCTTTGATGCAGCAACGATTGCCCCAACAGTGACCTGGGGGATTACCCCCGGTCAGGGGATCGGCGTCGATGAGCAGGTTCCAACGCCTGAGCAACTGGATCCTGCCGATCGCCCGATCGCGGAAGAGGCTTACCGGTACATGGATTTAACGCCTGGCCAAGCCATTGCAGGCGTGCCGGTGGATGTCTGCTTTATCGGCAGTTGCACCAATGGTCGCCTGAGTGATCTCAAGGCGGCGGCCGCTGTGGCACGAGGGAGGCAAGTGGCTGCTGGGATCAAGGCTTTGTGGTTCCGGGCTCCGAGCAGGTGGCTCGTGCTGCTGAGGCTGAAGGCCTGGACCAAGTGTTTCGCGATGCGGGATTTGAGTGGCGTGAGCCTGGCTGCTCGATGTGCCTCGCGATGAATCCTGACCGTCTTGAGGGGCGTCAGATCAGTGCGAGCTCCAGTAACCGCAACTTCAAGGGGCGCCAGGGATCTGCCAGTGGGCGCACGTTGCTGATGAGCCCTGCCATGGTGGCGGCCGCTGCGGTGACTGGTCATGTCAGCGATGTTCGCTTGCTTGGGGTCTGATCTTCGGTTGTTGCGGCAGATTGCCGCTCCGTTTTGTGTGTTTTGGTTGCTGTTTTATTTTTCTTGATCCTTCATGACGCAGACCCACGATTTTCCTCAAAGCCTGATTACCAAGATTGAAGGCCGCGCCCTGGTCTTACGGGGTGATGACATCGATACCGACAGGATTATTCCGGCTCGATTCCTGAAATGCGTGAGTTTCGAAGCGCTCGGCGCTCAGGTCTTCGCTGATGACCGAAAGGAGCTCGAAGGAGGCCATCCCTTTGACCTTCCTGCGCATCAGGGGGCCACGATTTTGGTGGTGAATGACAACTTTGGTTGTGGCTCGAGTCGTGAGCATGCCCCTCAATCCTTAATGCGTTGGGGAATCCGCGCCTTGATTGGGGTGAGTTTTGCGGAAATTTTTTACGGCAATTGTTTGGCATTAGGAATCCCTTGTGCCAAGGCCAGTCAGGACAAGGTGCGCGCTTTGCAAGATGCAATGGCCCTAGACCCTTCAGCAACCTGGACCTTCGACCTGGAGACCTCCAGTTGCAGCAGTGATCTTGGACATTGGTCGATCGAAGTGGATCCAGGACCGCGTGACATGCTGCTCTCAGGCCGTTGGGATGCAACGGGGCAGCTTTTGTCTCGGGATGCGGAGCTGCAGAGCACGCTCGATCGGCTTCCTTACTTAAACGGGTTCTGCATGGATACGGCAGACACTTGATTTAGTGTCTATGAAGGAAGAAGCGGCATCGACGTCATGACATTCCTTCTGAAGCGCATCTGTTGTGCTTTTGGCTCGATGGCCCTGTTGCTGGGCCCCTCGGCTGTTGAGGCAGGCTCGGTGACAGCGATTGCGGTTGAGCCTTTTGGTACCCCGCTTGAACGCTTGCTTGAGAGTGGCGCTTGTCAGGGATGTGATTTACGCGATGCAGATCTACGCGGCCATCATCTGATCGGGGCTGATTTACGTGATGCTGATTTGAGCGGAGCAAAGCTCAACGGGGCGAATCTTGAAGGTGCCGATTTGAGTGGTGCCAGGCTTGATGGTGCCCGCTTGCAGGGGGCGATGCTGAGTAATGCCGATCTCTCAGGTACTGATCTCAGCCATGCCGACTTACGAGATTCGGTTGTGATTAATGCCTATGCGCCTGGCGTGCAAACCGAGGGGATGCAGTTTGCAGGTTCTGATCTCACCGGAAGTCATTTGATCTATGGCGGTGGTTCTGATGACGAAGCCAAAGATTTTTAGAAAGAGAGTTTAAAAGGGGCGGTTGTCGAGCTCGTTCGAAGGGTTGTAGGGGATGAAGGGCACTCCAGTTCCCGTGAAGTTGAAGTCATTGAGGCGGAATCGGAATCCGCCAATGCCTTCATAGGGGTTGAAGTAGAACGCGAAATCGTAGGCACGACGTTGCCAGCGCAACTCAATGTTTGAATCGATCACATCACCGTAAAACTCTGAAGCGGGATCAATATTTAAGCCAACGCCTGCATTGATGATCAAAGGCCCTGCAATCTGTTGTGTAACACCAAGACCCAAGGTTCCAAGGTCAATGGCTTGGTCAAAATCGAACGGACTTGAACCCTGCTTAAGGGTGCCACCACCGGTGATTGATAATTGGGTGTAGTCAAGGAATGGTTTGCTGAACGTACCCAAGGTGAGGCTGGGACCACCACTCAGGCTGATGGTGGTTTGACGTTCACCATCACCGTAAGCCGCCAATAATGTATTGATGTTGGTCCTAAAAGCCAACCCCGGCACAATCGCTATAGGGGAGTAGCGATAAGCCTCTTGAGGGGTCAGAGCGGCGGGTTCTCCCCGCCAGATTGAGTAACTGCTATTAAGAGAGCCGTAGAAATTTGCTCGCCATAAATCTGTGAGATTTTCACTTTCAAATTTTTCGGCTTGATAGTTTCCAGCTCCGATGCGCCAAATGTAGTTGTTGGAAAGCTTGCTCACAGAGAAAGCTCCTCTTTTTTCGAGGAAGCTACCGAAGGCAGAATAGACATCAGTTTCTCCTAGTGATCCGTTGTAGGCCTTGTAGCGATAAGCAGAAAAAAGCCTGGCCTTGACGTCGCCTAGCACGGGAAGATCGACGGTCTTTTTCAGTTCACCCCAGTAGCGACTTCCATTGGCGATGTTGTCAGGATTAAACGTGCTGATATCAGCATTGGCTTCTGCTGTCCAGCCCCAGAGCTCACTGGTCAATTCAGCCTCTAGGCCAAATAAATCGCCGGCCGTTGTGGATTGATTGACCTTATCGCTGTCGATGGAGCTACCTGGCTTGACGTAGCTTTTGGTTGTGCCGTCAACCGCTCGTTGAACCAGCAGTTGAGGTTGAAGGCTCAACAATGTTTTTCGATTGAGTTCTATCGGCCTCAATGTGTTGCCGATGAAGAATCCGTCCCTGTCATCATTATCGATTCCGAAGACCCACCGATTTTCAACTTCCTCTTCTTTTGTGATCCGCTGGGTGCGGCTGATAGGAATAGGAAGACGCTCTTCCACAATTAATTGATTGCGAGAAGTCTTGATCAAGACATCGCCGTTGGGCTGTTCCTTCGCAACAACATTTTCGGTGTCGATTCTGGTTTGTGCTGGTGTGAAGGGATCATTCGTGAATCCCATGCGATCCGCTGTCCAACCTTCAGGTGTAAGCGACACCTGGGCTGCTTGGATCCGCCAGCGGCTGATTTGGCCATCTATCAGTTGCGCTTTTCCGTAAGAAGGAAGTTGGTCGGGGAGAACCGATCCGTATTTTGCTCTTTCTCGTACATCATTATTTGACAGGTCTACAAACTCATCGTTGCTACCAAAGCGACGATCGATTGTGAACCGTTGTTGAAGCTGGATGCTGCTAATTCTTTGATCAATCATGGCGATCGCTTGTTCGCGCAGCGCCGCCTGGTCAGCCGAGGACATCCCTGCATAGCGCGACTGGGCTAGCGGTTGAACGGGCTGGACTGCTTGCTTTCCGCCTGTGCCGAGTGTGATTTGTTCGAGCTTTTCGTTCAGGGTGAGCAGGGGCGGTCGGGTGGCGCGATCAGGATCTGGGCAGCCCAAGGGAGGCGGAACCTCGGCGATTTGGGTTGGAATGGGATCTTCGCCCCAGCGGTAGCGCAATCCGAGGAGGTAGGCATTGCTTCCCTCTTTGACTCCGCTGTAAGTGCCGAACGCACCGGAGCGATGGTGAATCCTCCCCACCATTGAAAACTGTTCGGAGACCGAGGCCTCTACTTCGAAGGCCAGGTAATTCAGCAGCTGAGAGAAATTCTCTCGAAAGGTGCGCTCATAGTTGCTTGTCGATGTGTTGTAGCTAATGCCTTCTACAAAGCCAAAACTCAGCCATGGTTTCAGCCAGAGCCTTGCCCCTAAGCCGAGGATTGCTTCGCCAAAGAGTTGATCAGGAGTGTCTGCGTTTGGAACGTCCTGGTTGAAAGCCCCGCCTTGTTGCTTGAAAGCCTGATGACCAAAAAGATCAGCCTCTACTTCCAATGAAAATGGACCGGCTCTCCAGATTCGCTTTTGCATACTGACGCCTAATAAGTATTCCTCTCGTAAGCGACCTTTAAACAGGAAGGTGTCTCCAAAGGGGGCGTCTATCATTTGACCGCCCCAAGCAGTCACAGCCCAAGGATGGGGGTGCCAGTTAGGGATCGGAGGAAGCGGCACCGGACAGACCATGCCTGAATCCGTTGACGTTGATGCATTTGAGGTTGCTGTGCTGGTGTCTGCTGCGGGGTCCGGGACTTCCCAGGTGAGCGTTGGCGCGAGCTCTGACTCCCAGATGCTGTCTCCGCTCGGCTGATCGCTGATCTGTTCCGCGGTTCTGCCACCCAACTCCATATCAAGAGCGGTTGGGAAGCCAAGGCCTGAGCTCTCGAGGACAGGCAGGGTCTGGTTGGACGGTAATTTGACAGCCTGGGGTGAAGAAGATTGGAAGCCAGCGGACAGCTCATCGAGTTCAAGGACGCCGTAGACGTCTTTGAGTTCTCCGCTGTTTTGAATCAGGCTGTAGCGGAACGTGCTCGCTTGGAAATACTGCGATCCTCGGCGTAAACGCACGCTGCCGCGGGCGTAGAGGGTGTTGAAGTTGGTGTCAAATTCGATGCGATCGGCCTGAAGCAAACCACCGCGAAGCTCGGCTCGGACGTTGCCTTCGGCTACAAAAACTCCACTGCGAGCATCAAATGATTGGCGATCGGCCTTGAGATTGATCGCTTTTGGAGGCTTGGGAGACTTAGTAATAGGCCGTTTAACGGCTGAATCCTTTGGAGAAGCCGCAAAGGGCTGAACCTCAAGTGCCGAAGGTTCCTTAGCAGCATCGGTCTCCTTCGATAAGGAGCCCACAAGTTGAGACTGGACGGGACCTCCCGTCAGCGCAGCGACAACAGCCAGTGATCCTGCGATCCTGGTGATGGGGCTAAACGCCGACAAAAGAAATCAGCAATGGCAAGCGATCCTGCCATGTGCAAAGGCTTTGAAACGTGAGGTCTAACCAGTGCTCGGCGTGACCCTGTTGTCTAGGACTTAATCTTCGAGATCTTTCCGGCTGGGTGTGCGGCTTGGGTCGCTGGCAAGGAAGCCAAAGACAAAGATGCCGAGAAAGAAAAAGACGACGGAATAAACCGAAATCTTGAGGGCAAGCATGGCAACCGACCGGCGTCTGAAATTTGAACGCCATCCTATGGCGGAATGATCAAATATCACGATGGAGAAGCCTCTGCAAGCACCGGGATCGGAGTGGATTGAAACGTTTCGATGTCGGAGTCGCGTTGATCTGCACCCTGGGTGGTGGCGACGTGGCGATCAGGAACGGCGGCCGGCACTGGCTGATCCGTGGGGGCGCTACCACCGTCCCGATTGGGCTGAGCGCGGACTTTTGATTTGGCCTCGAGGTGGCAACTGGTTGCACCTAGAGCAGACCCTCGTCTGTCCAAAGCCCTGGACGCAGGCCAGTGCATCCTGTGAGCGACTGGTGCTCAGCTGGTGGGCGGATGCAGTGCGCCTCCGCGTTGATGGGGTCCTGGTGCATGAGGGGGACCTCTTCGATACCCGCTGCCGTTGGCTCCTCCCTGAGGATTGGAGGGACCGTGCGGGCCTGAGGATCCAGCTGGAGTTGCGCAGCCCATGTCATGACGATGGGGCTCTCATTCACAGCGCTCTCGTACAGGAACCTTTGATCGCTCACTGCGACTCGGATCGGGCGTTGCTTCCTGAAGCCTTGGAGCTGTCCTGGGCAAGAGGAGAGTTGCTTCCGGATGCTGTGTTGTCTTGCGACCCGATGGCATCAGAGGCCATTGCCTTGGTTGATCGCCATTTGGCGGCCTGCCCTAAGCCATTGGGTGGCGTGCATTGGCTGGGCCATGCCCATCTCGATCTCGCCTGGCTTTGGCCCGTGGCCGATACCTGGCAAGCGGCGGAACGCACCTTTTGCTCTGCTCTCGATCTGATGGAGCGTTATCCGGAGCTGCACTTTGCGCACTCAACCCCGGCTCTCTATGCCTGGGTGGAACGCCATCGACCGGTCTTGTATGCCCGGATTCAGCAGGCCAGTCGTGAAGGTCGCTGGGAGCCGATCAATGGCCCTTGGGTCGAAACCGATTGTGTTCTGGTGAGTACGGCATCCCTGTCGCGTCAGTTCAGTCTTGGACAGGAGGACAGCCAGAGGCGTTTCCCGGAATGGCGGCATGACTTGGCTTGGCTGCCTGACAGTTTTGGGTTCGCCGCTGGACTGCCCGCTGTGGCGGTTGCCAGCGGAGTGCGCTGGTTCTGCACGCACAAACTGGCCTGGAATGCCACCAACCGCTTCCCTCATCGTTTGTTTCGCTGGCGCAGCCGCGGAGGCGCGGAGGTGTTGGCGCTGATGCTGCCCGGAATCGGCACCGATGGCGATCCTGTCGAGATCGCAAAAGAGCAGCGCGATTTTCAATCTGCCACTGGGGTGGAGCAGGCGATCTGGCTCCCAGGGGTTGGCGATCATGGCGGCGGTCCCACTGCCGAGATGCTGGAACAGCTAAGGCTTTGGGACGGACAGCCGCAGGCTGTGACCCAGCAGCCCGGAACGCTGCGCGCCTATCTCGATCAATTGGAGTCTTGGTGCTCCACCTTGCCGGTCTGGCGCGATGAGCTTTATCTCGAGCTGCATCGCGGTTGCGCGACCAGTCGGCCTGATCAAAAACGTCACAATCGCAGTTTGGAGCGGCTTCTTCGTGAGGCGGAGCTCGCTGCTGCGTTGCTTGGGCCTCGGGCTAAGGCTCTCGTGCCCAGTCACGAGCAGGCCAGCGATTGGCGACCTCTGCTTTTCCAACAATTTCATGACATCCTTCCGGGCACATCGATCCCGGAGGTGTTTGAGCAGGCTGAACCGATCTGGTGTGATGCTCGCCGCCGTGCGGCCCGCGGTCGAGATCAGCTGTTAGGCCATCTGCTCTCGTCCCAGCAATACGGGTTGGCGTCCGATCCCCAGCTCTCCCACTGGACCTGGTGCGGCTTGCAGCCCCTTGCGTACTGGTCACCCTTGCTGCGCTTGCCTCAAGGGCATTGGTCCAGCGGTGGGCAGCTTCTTCCTGAACAGGCTGCCCCTTCCGGCGGTGTGTGGGTGCAACTGCCTTGTTGCGAAGGTGTTTGTGCGCTCCCGCTGCAGCGCAGCAATGAGCCTTTGGGGTCGGCCTTGCCCGTGCGTCACCCCGTGAGTGTGGAGGTGTTGTCGTCGGGCGTGTGGAGGTTAAGCAATGGTGTGGTGTCTGCGGATGTGAGCGCCTATGGGCTTGTTCAGCTGCGCGACGGCAATGGTGCGCCACAGCTCAGCGAAGCGATGCGATTGCTGCGCTTTTCCGATCGAGGGGAGTTCTGGGACGCTTGGGATCTTGCCGCTGATTACCGCCAACATCCGCTGCCGATGGCCGCAAGCTGGTCGACAGAGTTAGTGGAGTCGGGCCCTCTGGCAGCACGGATCGTGCTGCGCACGGTTGCTGGATTGAGCAAGGTGCGCTTGGACCTCTTACTGCAGGCCGATTCGCCCTGGATCGAGGCCCAGCTCAGTGTCCACTGGCAGCAGACCCATGAATTGCTGAGGTTGGAATTGCCGTTAAAGAGCCCTGCTGTGCGTTGGGCTGCTGATACGAGTGGTGGAGTGATCGAGCGACCAGCACAAGCCTTCACTCTTTTTGAACAAGAGCGTTGGGAAGTGCCTGTGATCTCATGGCTGGCTGCAGAAGCAGAAGCTCCAGGGGGTGGGCTGGCTGTTTTATTGGATGGTCCTCAGGGTGTCGATGCCAGCGCCAAGCATCTGGGAGTGTCCCTGCTTCGAGGCCCAACCTGGCCAGACCCTTCAGCTGATCATGGATGGCACCGGCACCGGTTGGCCTTCATGCCAGCGCAGCTCGGTTGGAACCGCAGTGGTGTGGCCCAGGCCGCGATTCGATTCAGGGAGCCAGGATGGCTGGGTCCTGTTGCGCTGGAGCAGCGTTGGCAGGGGCTTCCCGCTTTGCCGATCGGTCTGGTGCCGATTTCAATCCGATCAGCGCAGGGTGACGGGCTCAGCGATGAGGCGGTTCAAATTGAGTTGCTCAATCCCGGACCAGCGCGTCAGCGTTGGTGGCCTGGGAGCGATTGGAGGCTGAGCTGCGCCAAGTCCAGCGACCGGAAGACCTTCTGGGAGGTACACCCTGGCGAGCTCATCACATTGGTATTGGAGAACGTTCAATCCTCGTGATCATCAAACGGGTCGTCGAGATTTTTAGATGGAGGACCAAAGGCTGTGTAGACCCCCAAACCTGTTAACCCAAGCAGGGCTGCCAGCACGGCAATCGCCACTGACATGGCCGGGGACGAACTTTCCATCACAACTCTCCACAGGATCGACGCCTTTACGGGTCGTAGCCCCTACAGTATCGAGACTTAATTCCACCCGAGACTTCAGCGCTGCCATGGCTCAACGCACCCGTCTGGGCGATTTGCTCCGCCCCCTGAATTCGGAATACGGCAAGGTTGTCCCTGGCTGGGGAACGACACCAGTGATGGGGATTTTTATGGCCCTATTCCTCGTGTTTCTGCTGATTATTCTTCAGTTGTACAACAAGTCACTGATCCTTGAAGGAATCAATGTCAACTGGAATGGCTTGGGTCTGGGCTGATATCAGGTCATGAATGTTTTCGGCATTGGTCTGCCAGAGATGGCCGTCATCGCGGCGGTCGCTCTCTTGGTGTTTGGCCCTAAGCGGCTTCCTGAGTTTGGCCGTACGCTTGGCAAAACGCTGAAAGGGTTTCAGTCGGCCTCGAAGGAATTTGAACGTGAAATCAATAAGGCCATGGCCGAACCCGAACCCGTATCTGATCAGGCCAAGGTTCTAGAACCACCAGCTGAGACAGTTGTATCTCCAGCGGTTACGTCAAAATCAGAGCCAACACCCCCTTCTGATTGAGTCGATGAATCGCGGTGATCTCCGCTTAGTGGTGGGGTTGGGGAACCCAGGTAATCGCTACGCCAACACACGACACAACGTCGGCTTCATGGTCTTAGAACGCTTGGCTTCTAGGGAGGGTGGAGGCTTTCGTTCCATGCCCAAGCTCCAAGGTCAGCTTGCTGATTTGGGTGCTGGGGACAAGAGATTGCGATTGTTGATGCCCCAAACCTTCATGAACGACAGCGGGCGCTCTATTCGGGCTGCATTGGATTGGTTTGGGTTTGAGCTGCATCAGCTCTTGGTCCTCGTCGATGACATGGATCTGCCGCTGGGCCGTTTGCGTTTGCGGGCACGTGGGTCTGCTGGTGGTCATAACGGTCTTAAAAGCACCATTCAGCATCTAGGTACACAGGATTTCGCGCGCCTGCGGATTGGAATCGGTGCACCCGGACAAAATCCCAGTGAGCGCAAAGCACGAACGGTGTCGCACGTGCTTGGAAGTTTCAGTCGTGACGAGGAGCCCCTGCTCGACAAGGTTTTGTTGGAGGTCGTCGATGGTTTGGAGAGGATTCAGCGGCAAGGTCTCGATCTTGCAGGGAATCACATCAATGGGCTTCAGTTGGCTCCCACCAACACTGAGGCGTGATGGCAGCGCTACCCGTTACCACCGCCCATCTGCGGGTTCAACGCCAGAGTTTTGCGGATCAATGTTTGGAAGGAGACGTCCATGCCGGAGGTTTCAATTGGCAGTTCAGCTGGTTTTTTGATCGTGGCGAATTGAGTGTGGAGCCCTCCCTGGGGCGAGCTTTGATTCAAGACGCGCTCCTTCGTTTTCTTGTGAAATGTGACTATGACCTTGAGCCCGGAGGGGATTACACCTTCACCGTGAGGGCGCGTTTTTGAGGGGATCGGGACCTGGCCATTGCAAAGGCCGACCTAAATGATTTTCGAGGATTAACAGCGCGGCGATGGCGTCGAGATCGCCAGATGGGATGCGCATGCCTAGAGGAAGCAAGCGTTTCCAGCCCCGTGAAGGCCACAACTGCCAGTAACGCTCTCTGGCTCTCAGGGTGGTCCCGGTTTCGTCCACGACGCGGACCTTCAGGCTTGAAGGAAGTTGTTGTTGCCAGATCGTGCTGCTGGTGCCATCACCGATGACCAGCTCAGCAATCTGAGCTGCCTCCCCCTGAGCGTCCACCATCCAGGCGCGCAGCTGATCAAGCACCTCAGCGCTGGGTATCACCATGCCTTGAAGCACGGTGTTCGTGGCGATGTCTGCTAACAGCAGCCCACATTTACTTCGGCCGGGATCAAGCGCTATGACGCGTGTCATTGGCTGAGGCGCAACTGGATGGCGATCGGGTCAGCCGTTTCGCTGCGTCGTAAAGCGACCGCTTCGAGCGCTGCGAGTCCTCCGTTGCGGTCGATCAGCTCTTGGCCAAGCGCATTAATGGCATTGCCATCAAACTGCAGCCCCTTGCTGAGCGAACCGCGTCTTTGCACCTCGGCCAATGTGGAGGCAAGGAGAAGGTTCAGTCGGTTGCGTACGGCCTCAGGGTTGCGTTCATTGCTCGCGAGGGTGGTGCGGGCCAAGATCTCCCCTTCCTTGGTCACCGTGACATTGGGAAGCACTTCAGGAAAGGCGTACACAACGGTTTCTCCGAGCAGCACATTGGCTGCTGAACGGATATTCACAACCCAGGTGCCAGGTTTGCGAATCGTTTGCTCTAAGCGCTTGATGTCAGGTCGCGGAACTAGCAAAATTTGCTTCTCCGCGGGTTGGCCAGGGAGCACTTGTTGATAGGCCTGAAGATTGGCGTCTCGCAGCAACTGATCAATGACCGTTTTTGCTTGATCGGGACGTTCGAGCTTCAGGGTCACGGTGGCAAGTGGCTGACCGCTGCTAATGGCGACGTTCCCGCGCCGCAGAGCTAAGAGAGTGTCTTCGAGTTGATTGAGTTCCTTCTCGCCACTACGAATTTGCTTGCGTACAGCCGAGAGTTCCTGCTCGGTGCGTTGGATCTCAATATCTTTCGCATCCACGTCTTGGCTTAATCGCTGCCGCTCCGCTTCCAAGGATCGGGTTTGTTCCTGGAGGGGTTTTAAGGTGAGACGCAGTTCTGCCGCTCGTCGTTGGGCTGTTGTGAGATCTTTGCCGGCTTGCTTCTGAGCGCTTTTGCTTGTTTTGAGGTCGGCGCGACTGCTCCGCAATTTGGCTTCGAGAGCATTGAGTTCAAACAGGCCGACCCTGAGTTGCCGACTCACTAACAGCAAAAGTCCAAGTGAAAGTGCACTAATCAGGCTGCCCGTCAACACCGTGATCACCACGGCCGTGCGCTTCGGACGCAGTCCAAGCAAGCTCAGCCGAGCTTTCCCCACACGAGAACCAAGGCGGTCTCCCAGGGTTGAGAGCACGCCTCCAAGCACAAGCAGAGCGAGAAGTAGGAACCAGCCGGTCACGATGAACGAAGGATCAGAGTTCGGACGGGAGCTCCATCTTCTCCTGCATGGTCAGCTGAACCGCTTGGCGAGAGCGATTGGATCGAGAACAGTGATCTTTTTGCGATCGATATCGACCAGACTCGATGACTTGAGATCACCCAGGAGACGAGTGATCGTCACGCGTGTGGAGCCGATGGCCTCGGCGATGGCTTGGTGTGAGAGCCGTAGGTCGATGGTGATACCCCGTTGACCAGGCACTCCGAAATCTCGGCAGAGCACCAACAGAAAACTCACCAGCCGAGACGACATGTCCCGATGGGTGAGGGTTTCGATCATCGTCTCGGTCTGCAGAATCCTGCTGGATAGACCCTGCAGTAACAACAAGCCCACACTGGTGTCAGCTTCGATGGCCTGCCGCACTGATGTGGCTGGAGCCGTGACCATTTCCACTCTTGTGAAAGCGATCGAGTGATAGAAGCGATCGGAGCGGTGACCTGTCAGTAACGACAGAACGCCAAACAAACTGTTTTCTCGTAAAAGGGCAACAGTGATTTCTTCGCCGGATTCATAAACCCTGGAGAGCCGGACGGCACCTCGACGAATGAGATACACCTTTTCTGCAGGGTCCCCGGGGAAAAAGATGGTTTTCCCACGTTCCACCATCTCCGAGTTGGCACCATCGAGTCCCCGAATCACATCTTGAAGCGTGCGGATGGATGGAACCGCGGGACTACCGAAGCTCGAGCCCACCTGGCGCATTGTTGGTGGTGAATAGCGGCTGAAGCCGCGGCTGACCTCGGCCATGGTGCCTACTCGTATGTCGGGATGCTATGGATCAGCCCCTCTTGCTCATGTAGCAAGGAACACGAAAATGCGCATTTTCACCTAGCCGAAAGAGCTAAATTCTGATTGTTCATGATCTCCTTGAGGCCAGGCTCGGCGAGGTCCAGTAGGTCATTGAGCTGGTGACGGCTAAATGGAGCTCCTTCCGCAGTGCCCTGCAGTTCCAGCAAATGCCCTTCTCCGTTCATCACGACGTTGAGATCCACATCGGCTTGGCTGTCTTCGCTGTAGTCGAGATCGAGAAGGGGGCGTTTGTGAATCACACCAACGGAGACGGCGGCCACCTGGGATTGGACAGGGTTGGTGGTGAGAACCCCTTGTTGAACAAGCCGCTCACAGGCCCGTTGAAGCGCGACCCAAGATCCGCTGATCGCAGCGGTGCGGGTGCCTGCATCCGCCTGAATCACATCACAATCGATTTTTAACGTGTTCTCGCCGAGAGCTTCCATGTTGATGGCTGCGCGCAGGCTGCGGCCAATCAGGCGCTGAATCTCCTGGGTACGTCCGCTCAATTTGAGCAGTTCTCTGTTTTGTCGCTCCGGAGTGGATCCAGGCAGGAGTCGGTATTCGGCGCTGAGCCAACCCTGGCCTTGATCTTTGCGCCAGCGAGGCACCCCCTCTTGATGACAAACGCTGCAAAGAACAGCGGTGCGTCCGTTGTGGATGATCACTGAACTCAAGGCAAATCCCATCGGGTCCCAGCTGATCGAAAAGGGGCGAAGGTCGCCCGGCTGACGTCCGTCATTGCGAGAGGTGTCGGTCATGAGGCCAGGGTGTGGAGAGTCTTTGAGCCTGGCAGCTGGCTCGGCACACCATGGATGGTGTCAAAGCACTTGTGTCTTGGACTTGCACCGCTAGATTCGTCCATATCCGGATTTGCCGGACATCGGCGAATATGATGACCGTCAGCCTCAGCCCTACCCATCATTCTCGTGAGTCGCGGACTGTTGACCACAGGACTCTCGAGCAAGCAGGGCTTCGAAGACTTCCCTCCGTAGAGGTTCGTCCACCTCTGCATTTGGTGGCTCCAGAAGGACAGCTTCAAGTGCATACCGCGTCATTTCGGGGGAGTTTTTCTGGTGTGCTGAGCCAGGCGCTGCGGACGGCAGGCCTGGGTAGCAGTGTCTTGATCGCTCAGTTCCTCAAGGGTGGAGTGGGGCAAGGCCCTCAGAGCAGCCTCACCCTGTGCGATCGGCTCAGATGGTTGCGGCCTTCCGTGACGGAATGCCTTTCAGAGCCTGCTTCTAGCCACGATGACGAGGTCAAAGAGGCTGTTCAGTCGGTCTGGGAGATCTGCAAAACCCATCTCCTAGAAGGCACTTTGGACCAACTCGTGCTGGATGAGATTGGCTTGGCGATCGAGCTGGGCTATTTATGCCATGAAGATGTCTTGTCGGTGTTGGAGCAAAGGCCATCAGCCATGGATGTGATCGTGACCGGGCCTGCGATCCCTGCAGAGATGATGGAGATGGCTGATCAAGTCACGGAATTGCGTCGAGGTTTTTAATGCTGAAAAACGATCGTTGGATTACGGATCAGGCTGAGGCAGGCATGCTCGAGCCTTTTCAAAATGGATTAGTGCGCCACTTGGATCCGGATCAACGCAAGAGTCCGGTTCTTAGTTTTGGCTGCTCGTCGTATGGCTACGACTTGAGGCTCTCGCCTAAGGAGTTTTTGATCTTTCGCCATGTCCCTGGCACGATCATGAATCCCAAGCGATTCAACCCTGACAACCTTGAATCAACGCCCATTCATCACGATGAGGATGGGGACTATTTCATCCTTCCAGCACATTCGTATGGCCTAGGTGTTGCCCTCGAAAAGATGCGAGTGCCGCCAAATATCACGGTTATTTGTCTTGGCAAGAGCACCTATGCCCGTTTAGGCATCATTGTGAATACCACTCCAGCAGAGGCTGGCTGGGAGGGGCATCTCACCCTGGAATTTAGCAATAGTTCTGGGGCTGATTGTCGTATTTATTCCAATGAAGGGATTTGTCAGTTGTTGTTTTTTGAAGGCGATCCCTGCGAAACCACCTACAGCGACCGGCAGGGTAAATATCAGCATCAGCCCGAGCGGGTGACGCTGGCCAAGGTCTGAATCCACGCTTTATTGATTCCTAAGAGTGTGTTTAGGGAGCAAGTCGAGCTTTGTGCAATCTCGTCTTTTCGTACCAGCTTGCAAACTCTGGAGTCCAAGCTTTGAGATGAGGCCACATTAGATCGCAGAGCTCGCGGATTTCTTGTTGGGCATCGAGCTTGGCGCGTAGATCCATGAAATGCAGGAAGGCCCTGAGCGTGAAGCTCACCACAAAATGTTGCCTGTAATCGAAGGGGAGGATGCCGCGGGCATGTTCTTCTGAAAAGCCGGCTTGAAGCAATTCCTGATACCGATCGGCGCTGATTTTGCAGTGGTTCAAATCTTTTTTGCGTTCAGCTTCGCTGTAGAGGTATTTCTTTCCCTTGCGGTCGCTGTACTCACCCACGGGACGCAGATAAAACACCTCTTCGAGATCGAGTTCCCCAAGCGCAGCCCTACAGATGCGATCGCCTGTGTAGCGCATGGATTGAACATCAAAACTGACGCCCACCCTGTGTGTCCGTGCCTGTTGCATCACGGAATGAGGAAACCAGCCCACGTTCAACACAATCTGGGCATGCTCCATGGGCCCGAAGTGACCTCGTTCTCCGGCTAGGAGGCGTTTGACGCAGATTTCTCCTGCTTTAGTTTCATCTGGCCATTGCTCGCGATCGGCCGCAACGAATCCCTCGCTGTAGTCCTGGTGCATTCCCACATACACGCACTGTTGCGGATTTGGGGTTGCGGCGATCAGGTCAACTCGAAAACGAGAGTCCATTGGTGTCGTCTGCGATGAACTGTTCATGCTTTGTCTAGCTGTGGCTGCGGGGCCCTGGGCTTGAAATCGTCTCCGCAGGGGTCACGCTGCTGGTGGAGCCAACGCCTGCAAGCTGAGGTAACGGTGCATTATCAATCAATGCAACCGCCAATGATTCCAACTGGCCAGCTGTTCTCGCTCCAAGCGAACGGCCGCGCATCACTCCGTCGGCTGAAAATAAATTGAGCTGTGGAATCCCTGTGACGTCATAACGATCGATCAAATCTAGCCAGCGTGGGTTGTCGATATTCACCAATACAACGTCGAGTTGATCGGCGTGTTTCTGTTCCGTTTGAAGCATCGCTGGTGCCATGGCTTGGCAGGCCTCACACCAATCGGCGTAAAACTCCAGCATGGTGGGCAGGGAGTTGTTGAGGGCGATCTCTGGATCTAGAGACTGCCTGGCCAGCTGGTCTAGAGGTGCTTCTTGATTGAGATCATTGCGTAACAGAAATAATCCAGCAGCAAGGACGAGTGCCGTCATGAGCAGCAACCACTTCTGCAAGAGGGTCAGGGTGGCGGGGGCGGAACTGCCGGTCATGCCGGGAAGCAATGAATGGCTTTACTTTGGCAGGCTGATGCGTGTGTTGTTGCTAGCGTCTGAAAGCCAATTCCGTTGTTGTGATCTGCTTTCTCGCTGATTTCATCAATCGACCGTTGGCTGCTTGCTGATGTTCCTTCTTCGTTTCCTCGTACTGCCGCTGCGGGCCCCCCTGCTGCTTGTGCTGTTTGGTGTTGCAGTTTTTCTTGGCCACCACTGGTCAATCGAGAGCGAGCATTTGATTGCTCTGCAGAATGTGTCGCCCCGCTTGTTCTGGACGGTAGAAATCGTTCAATCGCTGGTGATCGTGCTCATCTGCACGATGCCTGATCTTTTGCTTCGCCAGCTGTCGTTATTGATGGCCTCCAGCCGAGTGCTCAGCCTGATCGCCACCCTTCTGCTTGTGATCGTGGTGGGCCTTTATGTGCTCAGTCTGAGCTTGCTATCCGATGTACTGATCTTGGCGTCTGCCACCTTGCTGGCCCGTTTGGACCTCACCCGGATCAAGGTGGTGCCTCCGCCTCAGGTCATGGCCCTTGGGTTGGCGGCGTTGGTGCTTATGGGCATCTGGTTGGGTCAGGATCTGCCGAACCCCCTGGCCTCAGCTGTCGCAGCGGTCGGTACCTGATCCGAGATAAGCCCAGAGATTGCCTAGTACCTTTTTTGTGTAAAGGCGTGTTTCTGGATAGGGGATTCGCTCCACCCACAACTCCGGATCATTCTTTAGGGCGGGTGTGACCCATTGGCTGGCGGCTCCGGGCCCGGCGTTGTAGCTCGCAACGGCCAGCACGATGTCTCCTTGCGATTGCTCGAGCAGTTGAGCGAGGTAGCGCGCTCCAAGCCTTGCATTGCGTGTTGGCTCGCGTAGCTCATCAATGGTCAGTGTCTCGCCGGCCAATCCTTCCGCTGTGGCTGGCATCAGCTGCAGCAGCCCTGTCGCCCCCACTGGTGAGCTCACGCCTGGGGAGAAGCGAGATTCCTGCTTGGCGATGGCCATGAGGAGTTCATTCCGTACCGCCTCTTTTTGGGATGCGGTCTCAAACACCTTTGAGAGCAAACGCGGATGCTGGCTGCGGTGGAGGAGCTGTTGCTCGTCGCAGGTTTGATTCACCAGTCTCAAGCTGGCGCGCCAAAGACGACTCAGACCCGTCCATGCGTCGCCGACGGCAATACGAAGGCGACCTTCTACGAGCTTTTGCTCTGGATTTGATGGCTGATCGGATGGGGGTTGTTGGTTCCTCCATGTTTCCCATGCTTCCTGGGTTTGGCCGAGTCGCCAGAGACGATCCACGAATGAATCGCCACTTTTTAATGGCTCCCAGTGCGATGGAAATGACTCGCCGAGAGCTGCAGAGCGAGAGGCTGATGCTTGATTGAGATCTGGAAGATCTCCCCGTCCCAGTCGCACCTCGGCGCGCCATGTGTAATAACTCCTCGGATGGGTTTTGACCAACGTTTCCCAGACGTTTTCGGCTTGCGTTGTTTGGTCTTGCTTCGCTAGCGCGAGCCCCAGCCAGAACTGCTGCCTTGCGGCTAAAGGTTCAGGAAGATCTGAGTTTGCAATGGCGTTCAGCAGTGCTTCTGCCCTTGTCCATTGATTTTTCAAGAGGGCTTCGCGGGCTAAGTCCCACTGCAGTTGCCAGGCCGCTGGGTTGGTAGGCCAGCGCTTCAGAACGGCCATGGCATTTGTCCAGTCACCGAGGCGCACCCGGGCTGCTGCAACATCAGCGGAGCGTTGTTGCAATGCTTGCGGCAGTGCATCCAACAGAGCGGGATCTGGCATTAGCGGTTCGCTTAGTAGCTCTGCTGCCTTGAGCGCCGCCGGATCGTCTGGGTTGCTGATGGCGAGATTTAGCAATAGCTGCTTTCCACGCGCTTGCTGTTCAGCGCTGCCTCGAAACAGGACCCGGCCAATCGCCAAGCTGCTGGCTGGAGTGGTGGGCGTGCCTTGGAGACAGGCTTCCGCTGCAAGGCCATCTCCAAGGGCCGCGAGTGCTTGCGCAAGCATCAGTCGATCGTTTTGGTTCAAGCCATCGCCGCTGATCCTGTTGCAGGCTTCCCTGATTTGCGCGGCAGCTCCTGGCCAACGCGCACCCCAGCGGGCTAGATGCAAGGCGGCGATGGCTTGCTTGGGAGAATCCGTTTTGATTTCTGCTGCTGCCGCTAAGGCGGCTGGATGGCCAGCTTGTTGCCGGAACAGCTCGTTATGGAGCGCTGGATTGGCTTGCCCGAGGTGATAACGGGCATCGGCACTGGCCGCACTGCCAGGGAAGCGTTGAAGCAAGTCCTGCCAACGTTTCTGTTCTTCTGACGGCTGGCCGAGTTTTGCTGCGTTTAACGCCTGCTGTTTCAGCGTGACGGCAGTGAGGGGATCGTTGCCCCAGCCCTGATTGGCCAGCAAACGCTGGGTTCTCTCCGCTGAATCGGCGCTGCGCGCAGCGAGTAAGAGAGCTGCTTCCCTCCGCTCATTGGGATTGATAGACCAGCGGTAACGGGTCCAGAGATCAGTGCTTGAAAGGGATGGCGTGAGTGGAGTGTGCAGACGGCGTAAGCCCGTTTGTCCGCCGAGGACTAGCGCAACGGTGAGGAGTGGAGTTCCAGCGAGAAGCAGAAGGCCACGGGAGTGTTGAACGGTCAAGCCTCGGCCGGAAACTGATGGCATTCTGTTCCCAGCGCACGGCATTGGGATGGCAAAGGGGCAAGGGCTGCAGCGCCCAGGGAGGGAGCAACGGCGTCGCTGTGCGATTGCTACTGGCCTGGCTTTGCTGGTTTGGGGATTGCGTTGGTTTTGGCCCCTGCAATTTGTGCCCGGCTGGCTGGTGGCAGGGCTGTTGGCTTGGGCGTTCCTGGAAGTAGCAGCGCTATTGCTGGCTCCGCGTCGTTGGCGTTAGAACCAGCAGCCCGTTTTAAGGTTGAGTTCAGAATTGGGTTTTCATGGCTGAAACTGCCATCCATCCTTTGGGGCATCTCCCGAAGCCATCGCAGATCAGCTTTGGAACAGACGGCTTGCGTGGTCGGGTAGACACCATGCTCACACCGGCTTTGGCCCTTCAGGTGGGCTACTGGTGTGGACGCGTGCTTCAGGCCGAGGGCCCTGTGCTGATTGGCATGGATTCGCGCAGTAGCGGCAGCATGTTGGTCGCGGCACTCACTGCAGGCCTGACGGCTTCTGGCCGCGAGGTGTGGACCTTGGGACTGTGTCCCACGCCAGCCGTGCCTGGTTTGATTCGCCGCTATTCAGCTGCGGGTGGCTTGATGGTCTCGGCGAGCCACAACCCTCCGGAAGACAATGGGATCAAGGTGTTTGGCGCTACTGGCAGCAAGTTGTCCCCTGAACGTCAGCAGGCGATTGAAGCTGGTCTTTGTGGTGCAGATGGCTCTGGGAATGCGTTAGCGGCATCTGGAAAGGCATGCCATCGCCCTGAACTTCTTGACGACTACCGCGCGAGCTTGTTGTCCAGCGTTGGGCAGCACCGACTTGATGGTGTCCCCATCGTGCTGGATCTCTGCTGGGGGTCGGCAACAGCCTGCGGAGCAGAAGTGTTTGCTGCTCTTGGTGCCGATCTCACGGTGTTGCACGGTGATCCGGATGGAACCAGGATCAATGTGAATTGCGGATCCACCCACCTTGAGCCGTTGCGAAGAGCGGTGATCGAGAAGGGCGCCGCCATGGGTTTTGGCTTCGATGGGGATGCCGATCGGATGTTGGCGGTTGATGGCCAAGGACGTGTGGTGGATGGCGACCATGTCCTTTTCCTTTGGGGGTCGGTTCTGCAGGAGCAGGGACAGCTTCCTGATCAGCGCTTGGTGGCCACGGTGATGTCGAATTTGGGCTTTGAGCGGGCTTGGCAGGCGCGTGGCGGTCTCTTGGACCGGACACCGGTGGGAGACCAGAATGTGCATGCCGAGATGGTCCGCACGGGTGCAGCCCTTGGCGGTGAGCAATCAGGTCACATCTTGTCTTCCGCCCATGGTTTGTCTGGCGATGGGGTTTTAACCGCTCTTCAGCTCGCGAGCCTCTGCCATGCCCAGCAGCTCTCCTTGGCCGAGTGGGTGGAACAGAGCTTTCAGGCCTACCCCCAAAAACTGGTGAACGTGCGCGTCGAGAATCGCGAGCGCAGAAAGGGTTGGGCGGATTGTGCACCTCTCTATTCCCTCGTTAAAGAGGCGGAGGCCTCGATGGCTGAAGACGGTCGCGTGTTGGTGCGAGCGAGTGGAACAGAGCCACTGCTACGTGTGATGGTTGAGGCTGCCGATCAAGCGGTGGTCGATCACTGGACCTCCCGCTTGGCCGCAGCCGCAGATCAGCATCTCAACGCCTCTTGATCAGCAGCTTTCGAGAGCCAGCATGAGCGCTCCATCGCAGGCGTCACCATTCCGAACCTCCCAGCGCGCATCGACCTGGCGACGGCGTAGGGATGTGTCAACGGCCTGTTGAAGGGGCGCCAGATTTAGGAGTGCTCCACCTCTGGCGCAGAGCATGGGCTGGGTGAGCCCCAGGGATGACGCCACGGCTTGAACGGCTTCTGCAAGGGCATTGCCGGAGCGGTCGAGAATGGCCGCGGCTTCAACATTGCCTGCCTCAGCGGCGGCAGAGACGAGGGGTGCCAATTGGGCTAGCTGCGCTGGTTGGAAATCGGGTTCCACAACGAAGGCCTTGATCTCTGCGGGTGTACGGCAACCAAGGACTGCCCACAACTGGCTGCGCAGTGGTCCGTCTGGGAGTCGGCCATCGGCCATGCGCAAGCTGAGCTGGAGCCCCTGATGGCCGAGATCAAAGGCAGCCCCTGCTCCATCCAGTTGCCATCCCCATCCGCCACAACGCTGTTCAAGCCCGCTGTCGTTGCGTCCAACCGCGATCATCCCTGTGCCACTAATCAGCACAATGCCGGCATCGTTGGGGAACGCTCCGCGCAGGGCTGTGCGCTCATCACCAGTGGCGATGCAGTGCGCTTTTGGCAGCTCGAGACTGGCTGCTAAAAGATCTCTGGCACGGTTCTGGAGCGCGGTGCCCTGCTCCACTCCGCTGGCACCAACGGCGGCAGCGCTGATCTCCAGGCCGTTGGGATTGGCTGCCTGGAGGCTGCTGCGAATGGCCTCCCTGAACCGTGTTTCGCCCCCGGTGGCTTGGAGGTGGCTGACGCCACTGCCCTTGCCCTCGCCTTGCGGTTGCCAGTTTCCGTTGTGCCAACGGCTCAGCTTGCAGCGGCAATGGGTTTGGCCAGCATCGAAACCCGCCAACATCAGTGCATCACTCATGGGTTGAACCTCATGGGTCGGTTTGGGTGGTCTTATGGGCCTGGCTCAGCGTTGCCAAGCAAAACCAACCGATGATTTGCACTTCTGGCCGGAAGAAAATGGTGTCCGTGGCGCCTTGGATGAGCAGCCCGGCGATGGCGGCCAGGCACCCCAGCCAGGGCAATGCCAGAGCAGCCGATGAGCGCAGAGCTCTGAAGCCGTTGCGAAGACTGGCTCCCGCCAACCCGAGCCCCGCGATCAGGCCTGGAATGCCCGTTTCCACAAGGAGCTCCAGGGGAACGGAATAGGCGCTCAGGGCATTGAATTTGGGCTGTTGATACAGGGGATAAATGGCATTAAAGGCAGCGTTGCCTGGGCCGATTCCCAGCCAGGGGCGGTCTTGGATCATTTCAACTGCGGCCAACCACACGTTGATGCGGAAGTTGTTGGAGCTATCACCGCGTCCAGCCAGCAGGCTGGCAACCCGCGTGCGGATGGGATCCACCTGCGTGACCGCGAACGCCAAGGTCACACCAGCCAGCACCAGCAGGGCGATCGGGACGAGACGTCGCCACAGTTTTGGCCAGCTGCGGATGGCACGTAATACGAGTAGCAGGACCAGCACACCAAGGGCCGCGAGCATGCCCAGCCAGCCCCCGCGGCTATAGCTGAACATGGTGGCTGTGGCTCCCAACACCAGTGCAACAGCTGCATAGCAGCGTGCCCCCCAGCCCTGCCAGCGGATCAAGGCAACGAGCGCCAACGGCAGGATCGGTACCAGATATCCCGCCAGCAGATTGGGGTTACCAAGGGGGCCGTAGATCCTGATCGTGCCTGCTGTGATGGAGTTGGGATCGGCCCAGCGTGCAAGCTCCTCGGTGGGTCCGTAGAGCTGGCGCAAGGCCATCACACTGGTGAGGACTTCGCCAGCCAGCATCGCGGCCACAAGGCGGTCCCACCACTCGGGGCGCTCGGCCAGCAGCTGTCGCATCAGGGCATACACCCCGAGATAGCTGAGCAGCTTGATGAGGCCTTTCGCTGCTGCCGCTGGAACTGGGGAGAACCCAGTGGCGAGCACGGCGATGCCAAGAAACACCAGCACCCAAGCGCTGATGGCACCGATACGTTGCGGCTGGCTCACGCTGGACCAGAGGATCCACAGCGCTCCGCAAGCCAGAACCACAAGCCCTAGCCCCGTTCGTGTGAGGAAGGGAAGTCCAGCGAGGAGAACCATGAGCAAGATGCTTGCCCACCAGCTCAAGCGCCGGCGCTGCTGATCACTCGCAGGAAGCAGGCCTTGCCAGCTCAGCAACAGGGGTGGTGGGGCCGGAGCCTCAGCCATGGGGTGTGGGTGCGGTGTCTTTGGAATTATCAACCTGTTGCCAAGCCATCTCCAGATCCCTTAATGCTGGAAGGGCTGCATCAGTGCGCTGAAACAGCACGCGATAGGTGGGTTGACCCTGCTCCTGGACGTAGCGCTCCCGTTCCGTTGCCACGGGCAATGGGTTGCTGGTTCGCCATGGCCGTTGATCGTCTTTGGGGCGTGCAAAGCAGTTTGAGAGTTCCACCAGGGCCACCATCGGTTCGATGACGGCTAACACATCGCTTTGCAGAAATAGGTGCCGGCCTGGATGGAGGGCTGAGGCGATGGCGAGCAACAGGGCGGGTTGCAGCACACGGCGCTTGCGATGACGTTGTTTGAACCAGGGATCGGGAAACTGAATGCTTACCAGCTGCAACTGGTCTGGTGGCAACGCTGCCATCCAAGCCTCGAGGCTGATATTGGCATTGCAAAATAAAAAATGAAGGTTGTGCTGCTGCTGCCGGTCGCGATCGCGCTGGGCGGCTAGCACCAGGGGCCGGCGGATCTCAACTCCGAGATGGTTGCGCTCGGGTTGCAACGCCGCCAGTTCCAACAAAAAAAAGCCTCGAGCGCAACCAATATCGAGATGGATTGGCAGGTTGGGCTGCTCGAACAGCTCTTGTGGCGCTGGTAGCTCCAGCGGCAACTGAAAAAAGCAGCTGAGAGGATTGACGTGCTGGCGCATCAGTCCTCAGCTGACGCAACAACAGGTGCGTGGCGGAGCAATCCCCAGCATGCGGTGTACCCATGCAGGTAGGTGGTGTTGCTTAAGGGGCCGATCTCGCCATTGCAGAACGCGCCGGCGATTGGCAGATCGGGCAGAACGTCGCGAGCGATTGAAACATCACCGTTGGCTTCTCCAAATAGCCCACTGCCTCGGCCGAGGCAGGCAAACAGCAGACCACAGAGTGGTGGCGGCGATGGGCAGCGTTCTTGGCTGGCCTCCAGTAGCTGGCGTGCCTCCAGCCTTGATGACTGGGCTTCTCGAAGCTGAAACTGCACGTGTTGGCCTGGACGGACTCGCTCAGCCACGGCGACTGCACCATTGCGTGGGTCAACGCCAATGAGATTGCGGACCAAGAAATCGCTGGGGCACTCCTGCATCAGATTGCGACGTTCCACTCCAACGAAGAGGGAGTGCTGCACCAGCTCTCTGTCTTCCGCATTGAGATCGGCCAGGACGCGTTGCAAGCAGGCCACAGGCGTGTCGCGACGATCGCCATCGCTGAGTTCCAATAGGACGTTGCGTTGGGCTTGCTCAATCGCAAACACGGGACCAATCGGCCGGCAGCCCTGGGCGACGACCGGATCAAGAACCCAGTCGCCGCCGATGCTCACTCCAGCGGCACCGTTGATGATCTGACCATCGAAGAGCAGTGAGCCATGACTGGCGTTGTGGGGGGCGGCAATCCCTCCGATGATCGCTGCGTTGGGATAGGCGTAATCCAGGCCACTGATGAGGTCATTGATCGCTCCACAACTGGGATCGATGAACAGCAGAAGAGATCGGCTTTCTGCTGGGTCAACGTTGACCCACTCCTGCCAGTTTTGAACGGGTCCATCGAGATCTGGGAGAGAGCCTGTGTCCAGTTGAAACGGCTTCAGCTGCGCTCCGGGGAGATTTAAGAGCGTGATGCTGAGTGCTGTGGTCTGTTCCAGTTCTTGCGATCGTCCGGCACTATCCGTTCCCACAACACCGCCTCCAACGAAGCCGATCCAGTGTTCTGCCTGCAGTCGCTGGCTGAGAAGCGGAAGCAACCGCGGCAGATCGCTAGCAAATTGGCTGGACACAAACACCAGGGCTAAATCGCCTTTCTCAGAGCCAAGTTGATTGGTGACATCTTTCGTTGCCTCTTCCAAAGAGGCGCAGCCACTGAGTGCAGTGCGGCACTTGGCATGGGCTCCGGAGCCTCGGAACCAATCGAGGGGGTTGAACGGAACCATGTGTTGGACCCTACCAATCTTGAGGGCCAGGTCGATGGCGTCGATAATGGCTCCAACTTGAACCTGCCTGGTGCCTGATCTTCCCTACCGCAGTTTGGTTTGGCTTACTTATCGATTAGGCGCAACCTTTGCCCTCGGTGTTCCGCTTGTTCTGCTGATCTGGGCAGGAGTTCGTCGTGAGCCAGCCATGGTGCGATTGCTGGGCTTGTACTGGAAAGTGGCAAGCCTTTTGCCCATCAGTGTGTTGCTGCTCACCGATCGGCGTCCGATCGGATACGTGATGGCCTTTATTGCACCAGTGCTAATGGCGGTTTCGGTGTGGTTTTGGGTGGATCTCAATGAAGAATTGGCCGACAGTGCACCAGGGAGTGCCCTTCCGTTGACCGTTCGTATCTGGCGCTGGGCTCTCAGCGGATTCGCCTTGCTTGCGGCGGGGATGTCGGCAACAGCGTTGCGCTGTGCGGACCAACTGAGCGGCGCTGAGTGCCTGGCCTGGTTGGAAGGTCCCCAGGGTTTGCATCGGGTAGCGGAGCGTTTGTTTGACTTCGTCTTTGGGGGGCAGTGGAGTGAGGCGGTGGCCGCATTCATCGGCTACGTGGCTTTAGTGGCGTATGTGGTGGGGTTACTCCAGTGGCTGCTCGTGCGCCTGCCGCGTCAGGGGCGAGTGGCTGGTGAATTCTGATTCGTTGCTGCCGGCTCTTGAAGCGATCAGTCGTGACCGTCCCGATCGCGTATTGCGACTGCGAGGAATGGTGCTGTCAGCTGAAGGAGCGGAAGAAGCTCTGGAAGTTTTGATTTTTCGAGGATTCAGCAGCTGCACCACCCATCCCACGGATTTCGATCCGGATAGAACCGTGCTTCCAGATGGGGCGACGATTGAAACCGCTGAATTGCTGCGTGGTCCACTGAACCCTCAGCAGGAGGAGCGGCTGATCGGGCCGCTGCCTGCCGCTGCGCTGATGGATTCAGAGATCTGGGCCTAAAGAGCCTGGTAGGGCCCAGCTACACCTCCTGAAAAGATTTCTTAACCCTTGATACAGAGATAAGTAGCCGTCAGCATTTGTGAGGGGAGTGTGAATTGATTGACGATCTTTTGGCCTGCAGTTTCGCAGGCCGGTCCTGATGTCATTGGGATTGGATTGAAGGCAAGAGATTCGGCTTCAGAAAAAATATCTATAGCCATTGCCATTGCCTTCCGTTAGGTGGCCAAATCGGCAGAATCCAATGTTTCTCTTGTGAGGTTGAGTGTCTCGAGAATTCTGGTTTGCGCAGGATTCGTGCTGGTTTGTGCAACGTCTGGCTCATTGCTTGTGAGGGTGACGACAAGCCAGTAATTAGAGGTGGGATTGGCTTGTGCTGGTGTCCCTCCTAGAGCAGCTGCAAGCATTGCAATTCCTGCAATCAGGGCGCCAGTGAAGGGTCGCGAGAAGGCCATGAAAAGTTCCTTGAGATCGAAACGTAGCCTCAGAATCGAAATCAGCCTTTGCAGGATCAGCGCCGCTCAAGCACAGACACACAGCGACCGCACAAGGTTGGGTGATCACTGTGCTGACCAATGTCTCTTTCATAGTGCCAACAGCGCCCGCATTTCTCCCCTCGAGACAGAGCCACTTCGATAACGGCGAGCTCGTTGTCATCACTGCCCATCAATTCGGCCCAGGGCTCGCCTCCAATCTGCAGCTGGGAGACGAGGAGCCAATCGCGCAGGCCATCGACCTCTTGATCCCCCTTGTTTTGGAGCCAGTGGAGAGCGTCTTGGAGTGTGGAGGTGCGCGCGTCGAGGCGAACGGCCGCTTCAAGCGATGCTCCCAGCTTGCGCTTGCTACGGCATTCCTCCAGCACCTTGTTCACCGCTGCACGCAGATTGCGAAGCTCTTGCATGGGGGCATGAAGGCTTTCATCACGCCACTCCTCCGGCACCGTGGGCCAGCCGCTCAGGAACACCGACTCTGTCGCTGTGGAATAGGGGATGTTCTGCCAGATGTCCTCCGCCATGTGGCAGAGCACGGGGGCAATGGCTGCGGCCAAACGTTCGATGATCAAGGCCATCACGGTTTGGCAGCTGCGACGACGCTTGTCGTTGGGGGCGCTCACATACAGCCTGTCTTTGGCAATATCGAGATAAAAGTTCGATAGATCCGCCACGCAGAAGTTTTGCAGGAGCTGGAAGAAGCGGAAGAATTCATAGCGTTCAAACGCTTCACTGATCTGGTCGAGCACGGTCGCGGTGCGCTGCAACATCCAGCGATCGAGCAACGGCAAATCGCTGATGGCGATCGCATCACGGCTCGGGATGAAGTCGTGCAGATTGCCGAGCAAGTAGCGCGAGGTGTTGCGCACTTTGCGATAGACGTCTGAAAGCTGCCGCAGGATGCCAGCACCGATCGGCACGTCTGCGGAATAATCCACAGAACTCACCCATAGGCGGAGCACATCAGCGCCGTAGGCCGGTTCTTGCTTTTGGTTTTTGCCACCTTCGATGATCACCATCGGGTCCACAACATTGCCGAGTGATTTGCTCATCTTTCGGCCTTTTTCATCCAAGGCAAAACCATGGGTGAGCACGGTTCGATAGGGCGCTGTGCCGTTTACGGCCACCGAGGTCAACAACGAGGACTGGAACCAGCCGCGATGCTGATCCGATCCTTCTAAGTACAGATCTGCGGGGTAGCTGAGACCGTCGCGTTGGCTCGATACGGAGGCCCAGCTGGAGCCTGAATCGAACCACACATCCATGGTGTCGGTGCCCTTACGCCAGAGATGCGCTTCTGCTTGATGGCTGGAGGGGAGAAGATCAACCTCGTCTTTTTCCCACCAAATGTCGGCTCCGTGTTCTGCAATCAGCGCTTTGACATGGGCGATGGAGTCGGCATTAAGCAGCACGTCTCCGGTTTCTCGCTGGTAAAACACTGGAATGGGAACACCCCAGGTCCGCTGCCGGGAAATGCACCAATCACCCCTTTCGGACACCATCGACTCAATCCTGTTTCGGCCAGAGGCCGGTAGCCATTGCACGCCATCAATGGCGGTTAGCGCTTCAGTGCGGAAGCCTTCCACTGAGGCAAACCACTGTTCCGTTGCTCTGAAGATCGTGGGCTTTTTCGTGCGCCAGTCGTAGGGATAGCGATGGCTGTAGTTCTCCTGCAGGAGCAGGGAACCGGAATCCTCGAGCGCCGTGATGATCACGGCATTGGCATCCTTGAGCACGTTTAAGCCTTCGAATGGGCCGGCCTCTGCGGTGAGGGTTCCGGCTTCATCCACCGGGCAGAGCACGGGCAGGCCATGCTTGCGCCCGGTGTTGAAGTCATCCACGCCATGGCCTGGCGCCGTGTGCACCAATCCCGTACCCGATTCCGTGGTGATGTATTCCCCGCCTACCACGATCGTGCTGCGGCGCTCGAGCAGGGGGTGGCTGTAGGTGATGCCAGCAAGATCGGCCCCCTTCACGGTGGCTTTGGCTTGAAGCGGGCGTTCAAGCTTGGTGGCTAAGGAATCGCAGAGTTCGGCTGCCACGATCAGAAGCCGTCCGTTACCGTCATCCGCCAGGCAGTAGTCGAGGCGATCGTTGACCGACACCGCAAGGTTGGCTGGCAGGGTCCAGGGGGTGGTGGTCCAGATCGCTACCTGTAAACACTGACTCAGGGCGTTGCTCTCTGCGGGTACGTCCAAGCCCTGCTCGTTGAGCTTGGTGCGCAGGCCTGTGGGTAGATCAACCACAGGAAATCCCACGTAGACACTTGGGCTGGTGTGTCCGTCGGGATATTCCAGTTCGGCTTCGGCCAGGGCAGTACGTGAGCTAGGGCTCCAGTGCACGGGTTTGAGCCCTCGGTAGATGTGGCCCTTAAGCGCCATCGTTCCAAAGACGTCGATCTGAGCGGCTTCGTAGTCCTTTTGCAGGGTGAGATAGGGGTGGTCCCAGTCAGCCCAGATGCCCCAGCGCTTAAAGCCGGCCATTTGGCCTGCAACTTGCTTGTGCGCATAGGCCGCAGCCTTTTTGCGCAATTTGATCGGGGTTAGCGCTTGACGCTGCTCCTGGCTCATGGCCTGGAGAACTTTCAGCTCGATCGGTAGGCCATGGCAGTCCCAGCCAGGGACGAAACGCACCTTCCGGCCTTGCATCAAGCGATGCTTATTGATGATGTCCTTGAGCACCTTGTTCAAGGCGTGGCCCATGTGCAGGGCGCCGTTGGCATACGGGGGGCCGTCATGCAGGGTGAACATTGGGCCGGGATTGTTTCGTCCCAGATCGAGGTCAATGCCTTTCTCTTTCCAGAAGGCTTGGAGTTCCGGTTCGCGGTTGATGGCATTGGCACGCATGCCAAACCCCGTCTCCAGCAGGTTGAGGGTGTCTTTGTAGGACGGACGCTTATCAGCCTCCTGGCCTGTCTGCTGGGTCACGTTGGCGCTGCAGCAAAGGGGATTATCAGTCTTCGTCGGTGCGTGCTGTTTCGGAGGATGTGTTTGAAGCTGTTTCGATGGCGTTGTCAGCACTTTCGTCTTCAATGCTGTCCGTGCTCGTTTCAGCCTTAACGCCGTCGGTTTTGTTGACGTCGTTGTTGGGCTTCACAGTGGTTTCGCTCTGGGATTCATCGCTGCTGGACGTTGAACTCACCTCCTGTGTTTCCAGAGATGGTTCTGAGCTGTCTGGACGGACCCAGAGCTTCTTGCGTTGTGGATTGATGTCTGGCTGTTCAGCTGCGGCGTCTTTGTCGTTGCTGGCCTCACTGGTTTGATCGTTCTCGCTGTCTTGTCTGTTTTCAGCTTGCTCAAAAGCCTCACCGCTGGGAGGAGTGTCTAGATCTGCGCCTGTGGATGGCTGCTCAGGTCGCACCCAACGTTTGTTGGTTCCGGTTTTTGCGGCAGGCTTCAGGCTTTTGAGCGTGTCAGTTGTTGCGCTCACAAGGCTGGCCAAAACGGTGGTGAGTTGTTGAAGGCTCGTCGTCCAGCGTTCCCGGGAGCCGAGTCTTTGTCGCTCCTCATCGCTGAGTTGTTGCCAGCGGGCTTGCCCTACTTCTGCCCCTAGGCGGCTGATCAGCAAGCCAGCGCAGGCCACTCCCAGCGTCGGAGCGCCTATTAGTCGATCACTGCTGGTCACGAGCACCAGCCCAAGCAATAAGACGATGGCTCCCCAGGCGCCATCGCGAGGACGACTGAGTTCAGTGGCGAGCAGTGGCAGTAGCAGAACTGCAAGACCTGCCAGCAAACAGAGGTCTCCAGTGAGAGTGGCCAGCATCGGTGAATCGAGCGTCGACGTTGTCGCCATTCTGGGTCGATGTTTAGGATTCGCTTCTGCCCATCTGGCGGAATTGGTAGACGCGCTGGTTTTAGGTACCAGTGACTTCGGTTGTGCGAGTTCAAGTCTCGCGATGGGCATTCCTTTTCCTAGATTGGTGTTGCTTGTAGCAGCAGGCAACACAGGAATCTTTCGATGACTCAGGCACTCGCACAACCGGAGAGTTCGGGATCGACGCCCCAGCTTCGGTCAGTGCCTAAGGAATTTGTGGATCCACCGTCGGCATGGAATCCCACTGTCGGCTTGTTTTTGGGCGGATACGGCTTGGCAGCTCTGTCAATTTGGGGCTGGTTTGTTGGTGGCTGGCCGTTGCCACTGCTCTTGATTTGCGGATTCTTAGCCCTTCATTTGGAGGGCACCGTTGTTCACGACGCCTGTCACAACGCTGCCCATCCGGTCCCATGGATCAACCAAGCGATGGGGCATGGTTCAGCCCTGTTGTTGGGATTTAGTTTTCCTGTTTTTACGCGGGTGCATCTGCAACATCATTCCCATGTGAATGATCCAAAAAATGATCCTGATCACATCGTTAGTACTTTTGGTCCTCTCTGGTTAATTGCCCCAAGGTTTTTTTATCACGAGTTTTTCTTCTTTCAGCGCAAGCTATGGAAACGTTGGGAGTTGATGCAGTGGGGGTTCGAAAGAGCAATCTTTTTTACGATCATTTTTGCTGCAATTAGATTCGACTTTTTGCCTTTTGTTTTCAATTGTTGGTTTGCTCCCGCCCTCATGGTGGGAGTAACGCTGGGCTTATTCTTTGATTACTTACCCCATAGACCATTCTTGTCGAGGAATCGCTGGCAGAACGCTCGTGTGTATCCGGGCCGCACGATGAATTGGCTGATTATGGGGCAAAATTATCATTTAGTGCACCATCTTTGGCCTTCCATTCCATGGTTCGAATACAAGCCGGCTTACGAAGCAACCAAATCACTTCTTGATGCAAGGCAATCGCCACAGAGGCTAGGAATTTTTGAAACTCGTTCTGATGTCGTCAATTTCTTTTACGATATTCTGATTGGCGTTCGTAGCCATAAGCCAAGGGGTAGCAAGATGCGTCCTGTCGCCAAGCTTCTGCCCAGCAGGCGCTTGAGACGTGCTTGGCTTTCGTTGTTGCATAGGACAGCGGTTACACCAGCACGCCAACGTTTCTAATGCGTAACGTAGGCGTGCCATTTCATAGGTGTTAATTGGCTAGTCCGCGAGGATCTTGGGAACCCGGAAGAAGTCGCCTTCGCGTTGGGGGGCCTGATCTAAGAGTTCTTGGCGCACATCTGTTGCGACAACTGTGTCTTCACGCGTTGCATTGACCACTTCCACAGCACGTGTTGTCGGTAAAACCCCTTCGGTGTCCACCGCTTGAAGCTGATCCACGTAATCGAGAATTCGCTCAAGCTGCCCCGTATAGGTGGCGATGGTGTCATCAGGTAGGTCAAGACGGGCAAGTTTGGCCACCTTGCGAACGTCGTCGGCGGTGATCTTGCTCATGCAGCGGAGAGAAAGGTTTCAAGATCTTCGCGCAGTGCCGTGACCGCCGTATCCAGCAACCCTGCTCCATGTTCTGCTTTGGCGAGATAGGGGTGAGAGCCCATGCGGCCATCGGGATAGCGTCGGCGAAAATCGGCTGGGCCGTGAATGGCTCCGCATGGGGCGGGGTCAGGTAGGGGCCGTTGCTTGGCGATCAGGCTGTCGTGAAGGTGGAGGGTGACGGCGATTTCGCTGGGGGTGGCATGTTGGCCTTCGCGATCGCCATAAAGCTCTCGGGCTTGGCGCATCACGGGCCCAGCCATGAACCAGTTGGAGAGTCTGCAGCGCAATTTGGATGCCACCGGAAGCCCTCTGCTGGCGGCCGTTCCATAGGCCTGGGCAAAGGCTGCTTTGGTCGTGGCCATGTTGCCTCCGTGGCCATTCACCACAAAGATTCGCTCGAATCCATGGGTAGCTAACGACAACACAAGGTCATGCATCACTGCCATCAGGGTGGCTGGCTGAAGACTCATCGTGCCCGCGAAGCCGAGATGGTGTTCGGCCATGCCATAGGCCTGAGCAGGAGTGACAAGCACTCCGCTGCGACGACCGAGCTCAAGAGCTACAGCTTCTGCTGTGAGGGCATCAGTCCCAATCGCACCTGTGGGTCCATGTTGTTCGGTGGAACCCAATGGAATGATGATTCCTTTGCAGCTTTTCAGATAGGCCTCAACATCGGGCCAACTCTGGAGAGCCAAACGAATGGCTTCGGTGTTGGCTGCTGGGCCAGGCAGGGTGGCGTTCATGCCATCTCGATAAGTGGCTTGATGATCGCTCAGCTCGTGCTTTAGTGCGCTGTGCCGTTGCCGTCGTACTTGTCGGTGTTGTAGTAGCCGCCTCTGGTACCGAAGTAAAAGGTGGCGATCACGAACAGTCCGCTGCCAAAGACCAACACGGTCCCGAGATTGAAACCGGAGAGGGCGGCGTCCATGGTTGGTAGGTCACTACATACATCATGCCAAGGTCTGGCACGCTGCATCGCCTTGGTGCGCTGATCGTCACCGGAGTGGTGTTTTACTCAGGGCGTGATCTCCGCGCCGTCTCCCTGAATATCCAACCAATCACGTAACCAGGCGGTGAGCCAGATGAAGGGAAGGGTGTCAGCAAAAGCGGCAAGGGCTTTGAACAAATAGCCGCTGGCGATGAAAGCTCCCAGCTGAGGAAGAACCGCTTCCCCTGCGCGGATGGGCAACACGTGCGCGGCGTAGTGGCTGATCAACACCACAGCACTGGTATCCACCAATTGGCTCACCAAGGTCGAGCCGTTGTTGCGGAGCCAGAGGGCCTTGCCATTCGTGCGTTCTTTCCAAAAGTGGAACAAACGCACATCTACGAATTGGGCCGTGAGGTAAGCCACCATCGATGCTCCGACAGACCCGAAGGCCAGGCGCTGAATCTCAAAAAATGTTGAGTCAGGAGCGCCAGTGAGGCCGGGCATCAGACCTCCGAGCCACAGGATCAAAACCACCCATCCATTGAGCAAGAGACCCACCCACACCACCTGAGTGGCCCTCTCCTCTCCCCACAGCTCGCTAATTAGGTCGGTGCATAAAAAGGTAACGGGATAGGGAAGCGCACCCACGGCAACCACGATGGAAAAGGACCCGATCTGCCCCAGAGCAAGAAACCGCGTTAGTCCAAGGATGTTGAGCATCCCCAGGGTGCCGAGGAAGAGTCCGGCCAGCACAAGAAATACCAGGTCTCGCCTGGCTTGGATTTGGCTTGTGGTGATTGTGGCTGATGCCGACATGGGCTCGTCGTTCATCGTTTGCGTTTTGACAGTCTGGTCATTCGGGTTGTGTTGACATGCCCTCTGGAGTGGCGTGGATGGGTTGCCTGCTTTCGATGACCATGGGTAGAGCGGATTGCTGTACCCATAGATCATTCTCCTCAGCTAACCCTCTAGCCAGCCAGCCCATCGCCAAGGATTTCCCAGCACTTACCCAATCTTTCTTCTGCCGCCCTGCAGAAGTTGTTGGACCTGAATTGATTGGCTGCTTATTAGTGAAACGCCAGGAAAACAGAAGCTTTTTGTGGGGCGTGATTGTGGAAACGGAGGCGTATTCCCAGCAGGAGCCTGCGTGCCACGGCTATCGGCGTAGGTCAGCCAGTAACGAAACGCTGTTTGGTCAGCCAGGTCGATTTTATGTGTATGTGAGCTATGGCATTCACCACTGCGTGAATGTGGTGACGGGTCGGAGCGATTGGGCTAACGGAGTATTGCTTCGTGCTGTTGCTATTCCTGGTGAGCCTGAGCGGGTGGCTGCTGGGCCTGGTTTGCTGTCTCGGCGTTTTGAAATCAGCCGACGTCATGACAACAGCTCCGCTTGTGGCGAGAATGAACTGTGGTTGGCCCCAAGGCCCTCCGTTCTCAATAGCCCAGAGCTTGTGACCACCACGCGGATCGGAATCTCTCAGGCCCAGGATTTGCCCTGGCGTTGGTACCTGAAGGACTCCCGCAGCGTTAGCCGGCGTGCCCGAGGAGATCGGATGCCTGCTTTGAGTCAGGCCTTCATTCCAACCCTGGAGTGCAAGCGATGAGTGGCTGGTCCCATCGGCATGTGCTCGATTTAGCTGCGTTCTCGCGAGACGACTACGCCACCGTGCTCGAGCTTGCCCATCGTTTTCGATCGATGCCGGTTACTGGCGCTCGCAAACTCCCGGCCTTGCAAGGCCGATTGGTTGCCACCCTGTTTTTCGAGCCCAGCACGCGCACTCGCAGCAGCTTTGAGCTGGCCGCCAAGCGTTTATCCGCTGATGTACAGAGTTTTTCGCCGTCCAGCAGTTCACTGAGCAAAGGCGAATCTTTGCTTGACACAGCGCGCACCTATGTCGCGATGGGTGCTGATGTGTTGGTGATTCGCCATCGCTGCACGGATGTACCCGCGCAGTTGGCCCATGAGTTGGATCAAGCCGGCGAGCGCACCGTTGTGCTGAATGGCGGGGATGGTCAGCACAGCCATCCCAGCCAGGGCTTGCTCGATCTCTATACGCTCGCTCACCATTTCGATCCCCATCGCCCTCAACCCCAGGCCTTGCAGGGCAAGCGCATCGCGATTGTTGGCGATGTGTTGCATTCGCGCGTAGCGCGCTCCAATCTCTGGGCGCTCAGTGCTTGCGGCGCGGATGTGGTGCTGTGCGGGCCGCCCAGTCTTGTGCCCGATGCCTTCGCAGACTTCTTGGATGCTCCGCCGCCTGGGCAAACGGTTGATCCTGTCCCTCAGCGTGGAACGCTGCAGATCAGCCGGAACCTGGATGAATGCCTGTCGGGGGCCGACGCTGTGATGACGTTGCGCTTACAACAAGAACGCATGACCGATCACCTGCTCACGAATCTGGATCGCTATCACCGTGACTATGGGCTCAGCCATGAGCGGTTGCGACGTTGCTCTTTTTCAGGCCCTGTTCTGCATCCAGGCCCTGTGAATCGTGGGGTTGAAATGAGCGGTGCCCTTTTGGACGACCGCTCGATCTGCTTGGTGGAGGATCAAGTTCGCAATGGAATCCCGATCCGCATGGCGTTGCTTTACTTGATGGCGGCGTCTGATCCTGTGGCGGATTCGTCAAGGCCCCCAGCGCCATCCTGAGCAGAAACACCAGAGATGGAATTGGCGTAGTAATTCATGGCTGCTTTAAGTGCCGCATCTGGAGCGGCAATCGAGGGTCCGCTGCCGCTCTTCATAGGGAACGGCGCGTCTGCGGATTCGAGGCCAATGTGCTGACTTGGCATGCCTGTGAGCAGCATCGATGAGCGTTGCTGTGACAGAACAGCAAACATCCACTTGATCAGCAAGGACCAGCGATTCTCCCGATCGGGCATGAATGCCAGGTGTGCGGCTGCCCACACCGCCCAGCCTGGGCTACCACTGAATTTGAAGCCGCGTAGATCAGCAACGGCAGCAATACGATCCAGCACGGCCATGCTGCCGAAATCAAACCATTTGAAGTTCGGACGCTGGCGCCCACTCATGATTGCGGCGATGTCTTTGCCAACAAAGCCACCAGCTTGTGTCGCTGGGCCGGCCATCCCGGGCAGTGGGTTGCCCGTGGAGGTGTGTTTGTAACTGCAGAGATCGCCAACCACCCTTATCTCTGGATGGTCTTTCACGCTGAAGTCGGCTTCTACAACCACCCTTCCGCCACGATCCAATTCACAATCGATTGATCCTGCAAGGGTCTTGCCGAGGTGAGATGGGCGCACCCC
>JASJLK010000074.1:0-33715 GCA_037620855.1 Synechococcus sp. ChBW.bin.23
ATAATGTGAAATTTTTCCAAATAAAGTGCGATCCACCTTTATTGACGCTGTTAATATCAATAACAAACAGATCAAGAAGCGTGATTGACTCAGGATTAGCCTGCATGAGAGAATAAAACAACATCACAAGCAAATGAAAAAAAAGATTATTTTTTACGCGTTCAGTTCACAGAGTTGGGACTCATATGTTCCAATACTAAACGAGATATTAGATCAAAACACGGAAGCGAAAAACCGGATAAGTGTATGCGCACCTTCCAATAACTACCAGTTTAGGAACAATACATCAAAAAGTCTATTTGATCTTCTTAGTGGGCAATTTACTGAAACCCTTAAACACGATCTCCACAATTCCAACGGGAATAAACATGTACTGGTGACAACTCATATACCTGATGAAAAACATGAGTTAAGCAATGGTCTATATATCCATGTGCCACATGGTTCCGCTTTTGGCAATAACCAAACTGCAGATTATTTAGTATCGTGTTACCAGGCTTCTGATATTTATTGCGGAATATCACCGGCAGAGGGAGAATATTTAAAACAAAATTGTAGAGGTTTTGGCAACATCTCAACTAGATTCATCGCTACAGGATGCCCAAAGAATGACATTTTTTCTACTTACATTTTAGGCTCAGAGAAGGAAAGGAATCGAATCAAATCTGAAATAAAGCAATCGATGAGCATTCCATTAGACATGGCTGTTATTTTTATTGGTTCTCACTGGACATCACGGGGAATCTTAAGAAGATTTGGAACTAGTCTCATACAAGCTTTATCAACAGTTGGAGACAAAGTTCATATCATTCAAGGTGCTCATCCAAATTTATGGAATAATCATGTAAGTATTCAGACATCAAATTGGTTATACAAGTCACTATGCGATGAAAGAGATAAGGGTTCTGCGACGCTCAGCTTTGGAGTGAATGATGCCAAAGCCCTTTTGGCTTCTGACATCGTCATCGGTGACATCAGCTCGATAGCAATAGAAGCAGCATTACTGGAGAAACCTATGCTACTTAATATCGACGAAGACTCATTCCTTGATAAACAAATTTATCAGATTTACAAAGGCATAAGCGTTCGATTTGATGGTGCAGATGATTTACTGCAAGCCTTTCTTAAAGGCGTTCAATTCTCAGACAAGAGAGAGGAGAGCTTTGAAATAGTAAAAGAATTATTTGGATACAATATCGGCAATGCTTCAAAGAAAATAGCCAGCATCATCCTTAATTACTCCCAATAAACATTTACTTTGATCAAGATTAAATACAAGAAAGGCAGCAGATATCAAACCTTACACATCCAGTCCTTGGGGATTGTATTGGTATTTCAAGGGAGCATGAGTCAAGATTAAGGTGGAACTACACTGACAAATTTGCACCGCTAAGACATCATCAATGGCAATCAAAAAGGAAGGCTTACTGACCTGCAATCTGAAATACGAACGCATCAATGGCCAGCAAAGAGCATCGAAATCAGACTGGCTTAGTATTGATACTGGTTAATTTTTCTTCAACCATTACTCTTGAAAATCAGCTAAATATTGAATGTTGAGATCAAAGACTGACCAAATGCAAAGCAGACGAACTCAGTACCAAAACCAATCCCAAAGCGCTCAACACCAGTCTTCAAAGTCAGTAATTTAGAAGATCAAAACAATGAGCTATTTCACCTGGAAAGAAGCCGGCCTCACGAGCGACTGCGCCAGCCTTGAAGCGATGGCCTCCCGCTTTGAAGAAGCAGCCAGCCTGATGCGCCGAATGGCACAACAGGGCTTTGAGCTCAACTCAAAAGGACGTCAACAACACATCACCCACAGTGATGCCGACGTCTTTGAGTCTTGGGGCTTTGTGAATGAAGAACCTGCCTTCCGCCAGCTCACCTTGATCAGCGATCCATGCACAGAGTCGCCCGAGCCTTAATCACCGACGACGAAAACCGCCAATCACCCACACCAGTACAAACAAAAAGGAAGACAGCCCGAGGTAGATCAATGTCCACTTTTGAACGGTGGCGATCTCCCAACCAAATAGCAGACCATTGGCCGCGTCTCCAGCCGTTGTAAACGCGAGCGGCAAAGGCATGAGGGGCAGAGCGAGAGGATCAAGCCATGCTGCCTTGAAACCCGCCATGACGACCTTCCCAAAAACAGTGATGCTGCTCGGCAGCGGCGAACTGGGCAAAGAGGTAGCGATCGCCGCCCAGAGACTGGGTTGCCACGTCATCGCCTGCGACCGTTACGCCAATGCACCAGCCATGCAGGTCGCAGATCAGGCCGAAGTGCTGACCATGACCGATCCAAACGCCTTAAAGGCTGTTGTGACCAAGCATCAGCCGGATGTGCTGATCCCGGAAATCGAAGCGCTGGCTGTGGATGCCCTGCAGGCACTGGAAGACAAAGGCATCTGCGTGATTCCCACCGCCAGGGCCACTGCCGTAACGATGAATCGCGACCGAATCAGGAATCTGGCTGCAGGTGAACTCGCGCTGCGCACCGCACGCTTTGCCTATGCCTCCGATGCACAGGAGCTCCACCGTGCCGCCGCACCGTTGGGTTGGCCAGTGGTCGTCAAACCGGTCATGAGCTCCTCGGGGAAAGGACAAAGCGTGGTTCACTCCGCTGCAGAATTAGATCAGGCCTGGGAGATCGCCATGGCAGGAGCCAGGGGCAGCTCGGCCCAGGTGATCGTGGAGGAATTTCTTGAGTTTGATCTTGAAATCACCCTGCTCACCATCCGTCAACGCGATGGAACCACCCTGTTTTGCCCACCGATTGGTCATCAACAAGCCAATGGCGACTACCAATGCAGTTGGCAGCCCGCGCCGATCTCGCCCAGCCAACTGCAACAAGCCCAAACGATGGCACGCACCGTCACAGACAACCTTGGCGGCGCCGGTCTGTTTGGGGTTGAGTTTTTCTTATGCGGCGATGAAGTGGTGTTTTCCGAGCTCTCTCCAAGACCGCATGACACTGGTCTCGTGACCCTGATCAGCCAAAATCTAAGCGAATTCGACCTGCATCTCCGTGCCGTGTTGGGGCTACCCATCCCCTCGATCACTGCTGCCGATGCTGCAGCCAGTCGCGTGATCCTGGCCGAAAGCCAGGGAAAGCACGTTCAATTCAGTGGTGTTGAACAAGCCCTCACGGAGCCAGACACGAAGCTTCTGCTCTTTGGCAAACGGGATGCCCGGCCAGGGCGTCGGATGGGCGTTGCTTTAGCCCGCGGCTTTGATATCGACGAAGCCTTAGCCAAGGCAGACCGCTGTGCAGCGGCTGTGAAGGTTCAGGTCAAGGACTGATCATGCCGGGCTCGTCCGCCCAAAAACCGGTAGTGCTGGATCCCTTCCAGCACACCGGGTAATTGGGAGCGACTCGCAAAGTAAACACGCTGTTGCTGACGAAAATCATCCAAACAAGGATCGTGATCGCCCAAGACAACGGTGGAAGGTCGACCGCAAACCAACTCGCCATCACCCTGTTCACTGGCCACAACCAATATCTGTTCCAGTGGAAGCCCCCAGCGCAGAGCGAGAAAACGGATCGCTTCGCTGCGGGATGCCCGCAGGGGCAGCACGTCTAGAAACCAATGGCAGCGAAGCTGGGGACGCGCAGCCTGGTGGCGCTGGCGCAGACGTTGCCGGATCAAGGGAAGGATCTCTTCTCCAGCATCGCGAATCGTGTAGCTGAGCTTGAACGAACCCTGCTGCTCAGGTCGCTGCAATTCAATGTGATCAGTGAGGTCGGCCAGTGCACTTTCCACAGCTGCGCGGTCCCAATCCACTCCAATCTGAGCCGACCAAAACAAATCAGGCTCACTCTCCTGGCCGTAGTGAATCTCCGTACCAGCCCCTGTGATCCAAACCTTTGGTTCAGGAAGTAACAGCTCCCCAAAACGTTGTCTGGCAGCAGGCAACGAACGGCCAGACAGAATCCCTAAAGAACAGCGGTCGAGCTGCTCACGCAAAACCTTGAGCGCATCCCCATCGGGCTGCTCCAAACTGCTGTCGAGATCGAGCAACAGCAAGCGATCGCCCAAGGGCTGGAAACCTCCAGTAGAGGTGGTCTGACTGGATGACAACAGCGTTGGCTGCGTCACCGCCAGCAGTCTCTCCTGCATCAATGCCAGATAAGAGCAAACGTGGGCATCCCAGCTGAAATGGCGACTGACCGCCTCTACGCCGTTGTCACTCCAGCGGCTCCAGCGTTGAAGATCAGAACCCGCACACTCCAAAGCATCTTGAAGGGCCTCTCGATCCGTCACATCTGCGAGTAAGCCGTTTTCACAGCGAGCCAGAATGTCCCTTGGGCCTCCGTCATCAGTCGCCACCATCGGCAGGCCAGACGCGGCAGCTTCCAACAAGGTGAGTCCAAACGGCTCCGTCAACGCAGGATTCACAAAGAGGCCGTGGCGCTCAGCAGCCCAGCGATAGATGGCAGGAATCTGATCGCGACGATGCTGCTTGGGATAGGCAATACGGCCGTAGAGGTCATAGCGATCAACAAGATCAAACACCTGCTGAAACACATCGCGCTGCTGTTTCTCCATCTGGCGGGGATCCTCCCGACAGCCAAGCACCAGCACCAAATTGTGACGCTGCCGTAAAACAGCAGACCGACCGAACGCCTCAACCAGAGCAGGAATGTTTTTGCGACGAACAGCCCTAGAAATCGCCAACAGCGGTGGAAGCTCAGGCTGACGCAAGAAAGGGGTTAGGAGCCCCTCAACTTCACGATCCTCTGCGGCCACCGAACCAGGGTGAAAGCGGCGTGCGTCCACACCGGGAGGAACCACATGAGCCCGATCAGTACGAAATCCGCCGTAACGGGAATACTGCTGATCACATTCCTGGCGCGTACTGGTGATCACCAGATCGGCATGAGCCAGCGCTAACTCCTCCGCATCAATGCGACGGCTGATCGAATAGGTCTGCTCGAGCTGTTGATGGTCCCCACCTCCAGCTAACAAGCGACGCTGCTTCTCACGACCAAGTGAATGGCCTGTGAACACCAAGGGAACTCCAAGACGGCGACTCAGCAATGCCCCGACGTAACCAGCATCGGCGTAGTGCGCATGAATCCAATCAGGTCGATTGTCAGGCTTCTGAAGGTGCACCACAAGCTGATCAGCGAGATCCTCGAGATAGGGCCAAAGCAATTCCTTGCGCAGGTAGCGCTTAGGACCGAAGGCAAAACGCTGGATGCCGGCACCGGCAGCAATCGCTTCAACGGGCTGGGCGTAATCAGCTGAAACCCGTCGGTCCTGAATCAGGCGAGTCACCACATCAACGCGATCCACTTCAGCCCGAGCCGCAAGGCTGCGCACCAGTTCGAGCACATAGAGGGTTTGACCTCCGGTATCGGCGTCCCGTCCGAGCTCCAAATCATGGGAGCGGAACAGTCCGTGAAGATGGAGATGAAGTAGCCGAAAACCCACAATCAACCCTCAACAGAGCAAGACATCAGGTGCATGTCTTGATTAAGGATTAAGACGCTCAAACAAGTTCAAACCTAAAGACATCCTTAGAAATCAGCAGCTAAAAACATTTGCTTCGGCTAGAAGCCAGGCCGACTCTGAATCTTTCGCCAACAACGCAGCAACAAGCAAACGCAAACTGATGATGAAATGCAACGCAGCGTCGTGAAGATCAGATCAGCTTGTTCTGATGATTTGAAAACGACTTTTTAAGAACAGGTGTTTTTAGAGCTGTTCAGTGACATCCACCAAAGGGACGGACGCATTCCCCCAACCACCACCACTGAAGGTATGGGACGAGGGAACAGCAAGCTGTTCATTAATCCAAGCCAAGATCAGCGGCCCAAGAATCGGGGCTTCCTTCTGATCCACAGGCGCCCAAAGATTGAAATGGGTACCACCTGAGGCCAGCACAAGGCGATGACCATTCGCCAATGGCTTCCCTCCCTTCAATGGCACCACAGCCTCAGGACCGGAGGGAACCACCCAATCGTTGGTTCCACTCACCAACAACACCTTCGCCTGCAGAGAGGGGCCGCTCAACTCATCAAAAAGAAGCCTCATTGGTGGACTTACCACGACGGCTGCCTTGACACGAGGGTCAGCCAGTGATCCCTGATCAGCTCCCGACAACCAGCTGCATTGCAACACCCAACTGAGATTTCGAGCTGAATCAAGAGGATCCTGACATCGCATTTTCAGCTTCCTACTCGTGGTTTGTAAACCACTCAATTGCATCGCTGCCGTGGCACCCCATGAATGACCGACAACCGCTACGTCATCAACAGCGATCTGTTGTCCCACCAACAGAGTGCCAGCCTCAACTCCATCCAATAGAGCTGAAACATCCAGAGGACGGAAACGTAACTCGTCAGGATTTGGCGGTGCTGCAGCGCCACTGAAGAGATCTTTTTGCTGATCAGCGTCACTCCCAGGATGACTCGGCAACAAAACGGTGTATCCATTGGCAGCAAGTAAGCGGCCCCAACCTTCGAAACTCTCTGGCTCATCCCACAATCCATGGGAAATCACCACAAGCTTCCCGTTGGAGGTTCCCTCTGACGTCAACACAGTGATGTCGAGAGCTTCGGAACGATGGGCCACGGGAAAGCGAATCTCCGCACGCGTCCAACCCTCAGCCCCGGATTCAGCCAGAGAGTTTGGAGCTGAGGCCATCGCTGTTCCTTGTTGAACCAGTGCGCGGGCATCCTCCTGATTGGCCCGTAAGCGTTTGGCGTTAGAAGACAAAGCCTGAAAGTCGATGGATAACGACTCACCCGGGACGCGACGGAGCAAGCCCAATAAATTGGGCTCTCCATCTCGGTAGGCGGCTTGCAGAGCATCCGACAACATCTGTCCACTGGTGTCCGCCGGCAAACCCTCAACCTCCACCAACTCGGACGCCATCAGCAAGGCTTGCTCAAGCAATGGATGGCCCACCGATTGCTCCAACACATTTGATGTGCGCTGGGGCAGAGGTGCCGTAAGGAATTGAGCAAGCAATCGGGACATGGAACCATCGCCAGCTCGATCTAATTCCTGCAGATCAGGGTTGGCCTCAATCAACTCCGCTGTTGTGCGTGCTCCCTTCAAATTGAGCGAGACATTCACATTCAAAATAGGCAGGTCAATCGTCAGCCGATCGACTGCAGAAACAGATCCAACAAATGAAACATTGAGTACGAATGCGAATGCAACCGAACGAACAACATCACCCCAACGATCAAAGAAAAAAGTCATGCCGCCGCCTCAATTGATTGGGTTAATTGGGGAGGATGCTGTTTTAAAACGTCTTTGAGATAGAGACCAGTATAACTAGTTTCATGTAAAGCTACCTCTTCAGGAGTTCCGGTAACAACAATCTGGCCACCCTTATTACCACCCTCTGGACCTAAATCAATAACCCAATCCGAACAACGAATTACGTCCAAATTGTGTTCAATACAAATCACGGAATTACCTTTATCAACAAGTCTCTGGATAACGTCCATCAATTTATGAACGTCATAGAAGCTGAGTCCGGTGGTTGGTTCGTCAATTAAATAAAGAGTCTTTCCGGTAGCGCGTCGCGACAATTCTGTAGCAAGTTTCACCCGCTGAGCTTCACCACCAGAAAGAGTTGGAGCTGGCTGACCAAGCTTTACATATCCCAAGCCAACATCAACCAGTGTGATTAAGCGATCAGCAGCCTGAGGGATCGCAGAAAAAACATCAGCAGCCTGCTCCACTGTCATTTCCAGAACATCAGCAATCGTGTGACCTTTGTAGGTCACCTGAAGCGTTTCACGATTAAAACGAGCTCCTTTACAAACATCACATTGCACATACACATCAGGTAAAAAATTCATTTCAATGACGTTCACGCCCTGACCACGACAAGCCTCACAACGGCCACCTTTCACATTGAAGCTGAACTGTCCAACCTGATAACCACGGGCTTTGGCCTCCACTGTGGCCGCAAAAATCTGACGAATGGGATCAAATGCACCTGTGTAAGTAGCGGGATTAGAACGAGGGGTTCGACCAATCGGAGACTGATCAATCACGATCACTTTGTCGATTGACTTGAGCCCGCGTAGTTCTCCCAATCCTTGAGGAAAAGGAATCTTGCGACCAAGTCCATGTTCAAGAGCTGGATGCAAAAGCTCATTGACCAAAGTGCTCTTTCCGCTTCCGCTCACGCCAGTGACTGAAACCAATCGTCCAAGCGGAAACTCCACATTTAATCCCTCAAGATTATTGCGGGAGCAATCAAGAAGTTTCAAACTACGAGTACCACCATTACGACGCTCTGCCGGAGTGGGAATACTCTTCCTCCCACTTAAATAAGCACCAGTTATAGAGTCTTCAGCACCTAATAAATCATCAATCGACCCCTCAGCCACGATGTGACCACCATGCACTCCGGCTCCAGGGCCAATATCCACAAGATGGTCTGCGGCTCGGATCGTGTCTTCATCGTGCTCAACCACCACCAAGGTGTTGCCTAAATCCCTCAGACGTTCGAGCGTGGCCAATAAACGATCGTTATCGCGCTGATGCAAACCAATGCTCGGTTCATCGAGCACATAAAGAACACCTGTCAGCCCAGCACCGATTTGAGTAGCAAGGCGGATCCTCTGTGCTTCCCCACCTGAAAGCGTCATCGCCGGTCGGTCCAAGCTCAAATAATCCAAGCCCACATCAAGCAGAAAGCGCAGACGCATCCGAATTTCCTTCAGGACAAGATCTCCGATCTGCATCTGACGAGAATTCAGAAGGGGCTCAGAGCCTTCATGGTTGCCCAAACCCATCAAACTTTCAATTCGTTCGAGAGTTTGGCCCACACTGACTGCTGTCAGATCCGTAATCCGAAACGGACCAACTTTCACAGCAAGTGCCTCTGGGCGCAAGCGCAGTCCAGCGCAGCTTTCACATGGAACGAGCTCAAGAAATTTTTCAAGCTTCTGGCGCTGTGCCTCTCCACTCGCATCACGGAGTTGACGCTCAAGAATCGGCAAAATTCCCTCAAAAGGCCTCATATAGGTCTGAGACTTTCGATAACGACTATCCGCCTGAATTTGAATCGGCTCGCGACTTCCATTTAACAAAATATCTTTTTGTTCATCAGTGAGATCCTTCCAAGGAGTCTTGATTTCAAACCCAAAAGCTTCTCCGACAGAGTACAAAAGTGAGAAGTAATACGAATTATCTTTTTCTGCCCAAGGAACTACAGCGGAATACACAGGCTGGGATGGATCTGGAACCACCCGATCAACAGTGAATTTCCGTATGTAGCCAATCCCATGACAAACTTCGCAGGCTCCATAAGGACTGTTGAACGAAAAAAGTCGTGGTGAAAGCTCTTCCATCACCGCCCCATGAACAGGGCATGCATAGTTCTCGGAAAAGAGCCTTTCTTTGTCCACACCTTCGGGCAATTCTTCTCCCTTTTTGGGTACCACTTCAACAAGAGCCAAACCGTCACCTCGTTTCAATGCCGTACGCAGAGAATCATTGAGCCGCTCCTGAATATCTTCTCGAGCGACCAGACGGTCCACCACAACTTCAACGGCATGCTGATGATTTTTGTCTAGCTCAATGTTGTCCGCCAGCTCACGAACCTCACCATCGATGCGGATCCGAGCAAAGCCTTCAGCAGCTAAACCACTGATCAATTTGCTGTGCGTTCCTTTTTTTCCACGCACCACCGGCGCTAAAAGTTGATAACGAGTTCCCTCAGGAAGAGTCAAAATCTGATCAACCATTTCATCAATGGTCTGGGGCCTAATAGAACGGCCACATTCGGGACAATGGGGCTCCCCGGCACGACCAAACAAGAGACGCAGATAGTCGTGAATCTCGGTCACCGTGCCAACGGTGGAGCGGGGGTTGTGGCTTGTTGATTTCTGATCAATCGAAATCGCCGGTGACAACCCTTCAATGGCGTCCACATCTGGTTTATCCACCTGGCCAAGAAACTGACGCGCATACGCAGACAAACTCTCCACGTAGCGACGCTGACCTTCCGCAAAGATCGTGTCGAACGCTAAGGAGCTCTTCCCACTGCCACTCACCCCGGTGAAGACCACCATTTTGTTGCGTGGAATCGTGACATCCACGTTTTTGAGGTTGTGCTGCCGGGCACCACGTACCCGAATCACATCCTCCGAAGAAAGACCACTCAATTTCACAGCATTCGACGAAGAAGCCTTCGACGAAACGGAATCGTCCTTTGCGGTCGGAGCAGGGCGCCCCATACGGAGTGTGTTCAGCAGCCCATGAGTCTAAGGAGACTGCTGCTATTCAGGCTGCTCGCTGCTCCAACAAACTTGCCGCATAAGCCTGAGCATCATCAAAATCCCCTCCGGCCAATTCGGCCAATTCTTGGCGTCTGGCCTGAGTGTCCCGCAGATGGGACACTCGCGAGCACGTTTCTCCATCCACCACCTCCTTGCTGACCCGGAAATGATGATCTGCTGCTGCTGCCACTAACGGTTGATGGGTCACACAAAACACCTGGCGATTCTTGGCCATGGTTCGCAGCAAATTGGCCATTTCTCCGCTCACCCGACCGCTCACACCGCTGTCGATCTCGTCGAACAACAAGGTGCTGGAACCATCCACATCCGCCAGACAAGTTTTAAGCGCCAAAAGAAAACGCGACATCTCCCCTCCTGATGCCACCTCAGCTAAGGGAGCAAGGGGCTGGCCAGGATTCGCCGAAAACAAAAAACAAATGGCATCTGCGCCTAGATCCATGGGCTCAACTGCAGAGAAATCCACCTGAAAACGCACATTTTCAAGGCCCATCGGCCTCAAATGGGTCATTAATCGCTCCTCCAGGCGAGCTGCGGAAGCCTGTCGCAACGCCGTGAGCGACTGGTTAATCGAATCTCGATGCTTGCGAGCCTCCTGCTCGCGATGGCGCAACTCCTCCAAAGCCGCCTCCGAACCACCCGTTGTGTGTTGATCGCGCAGCGCATCACGCCGCTCAATCAAGACCTTGAGTTCAACGCCATAACGCCGCTCTAAGCGTTTCAGCAAAGCAAGCCGTTCTTGCAGCACACCCAATCGTTCTGGATCGCTCTCTAAAGACGCTCCATATTCTTCAAGGCCCCGAATTAAATCGAGTAAACCAGCCTCGATATCAAGGCATTTCTCTGCAGAACCCCTCAGGGAGGCATCAAGGATCTGCAATTGCTGCAGCTCATGGCAGCAGGCCGTGAGGTGATCCAAAGCCGATGGAGCTTGTTCAGCACCGTCTTGAAGCCGGCCAATCAAAGCAGCTAGACCTTCGAGCAAGCGAACGCCATGGACCAAGCGGTCTTGCTCTTGTTCCAGCTGTTGAATTTCAGCGGGATCGTCAAGGAAAGCGGCCTCGAGTTCCATCAATAACGCCTCTTGTTCCTCTTGTTGTTCCTGAAGACGAAAACGATCGGTCTCCACCTTCAACACGTCGGCATGGCAGTTTTGCCAAACCTGCCAACACTTACGCACGGTTTGTGCGCACTGCGCTAATGGTTCTCCGCCCAGTCGATCGATCCAACGACGTTGCTGACCTGGATAGGCAAGCTGTTGAGTTTGACCCTGCACCGTGAGATCGATCAACAAAGGCCTGAGCTGAAGCAATTGCTGCCGGTTCACGACAATTCCATTCAGCCTTGAGCGACTGCTTAAGCGTTCGTCTTGACGTCGCCACTCCCGCGACAAAACCAAATCACCGCCGTCATCGTCAAGTTGATGCTCTTGAAGCCAACGCCGCGCGGCATGGTCTGGAGTGAAGGTCGCTTCAATCACGGCGCGATCACAACCCGCCCGCACCAATCGACCCGCAGACGTTCCCTGCATGCCACCTAGGAGAGCATCGAGCGCATCTAACAACAGCGACTTTCCTGCGCCTGTTTCACCGGTCAGCACAGAAAACCCGTGTTCGAACGCCAGCTCCAAGCGCTCGATCAATGCGATGTTGTCCAGTCTCAGACCGTTCAGCACGGCGAAACCCAAGGTTCAATAAACCGTAGCGACGGCTTCGGTCGTTTAGAAGGGACCACCAACGCAGTGGCGGCTGTGGCACAACACGAGCTAGGAGATTTCATTGAGGCCGCCGGTCTGCTCGAGTACGACCCGGCTGCGATCACACGGATCTATGCCGGCCATCCGCAGCGCCTACTGCGCCGCCTTTGGCAAACCCTTGTTCCCATTGGGCTTTTACTGCTCGGAGTTGGTGTAGACAAACTTCTAGGACTGCTTAGCAATCAAGAGCGAGCTCGAGCAAGATCGAGGGAATGTACCAATTTGCTCGTTGATCTAGGTCCTGCTTTCATTAAGGCTGGCCAAGCGCTTTCCACGCGTCCAGACATCGTTCCTCCTGTGCTGCTCGAGGAACTGGCCCAACTCCAAGATCAACTTCCTGGCTTCGATAGCGACCTTGCCATGGCCTGCATCGAGGATGACCTCGGTGCACCAGTCGACAGCATCTATTCGAAACTCGATCGAGAACCGATCTCCGCGGCATCTCTTGGCCAAGTGCACCAGGGGTATCTCAAGAGCGGCCAAAAAGTCGCCGTAAAGGTGCAACGACCTGGTTTACGAGAACAAATCACGCTTGATCTTTATATTGTTCGCAACATTGCTGCATGGCTTAATAGCAATATCGGCCTTATACGTAGCGATCTTGTTGCACTGATCGATGAATTAGGGAGTCGAGTCTTTGAAGAGATGGATTATCTTAATGAAGCGGCTAATGCAAATAAATTCCGTGAATTGCACAAACAAAATCCACGCATTGCTGTTCCAGAAATCTTTATTGAAGCCACTAGTAGACGGGTGCTCACAATGGAATGGATCGATGGCGTCAAACTTACTAATCTCGAAGCTGTTCGAGAGTTAGGAATTGATCCCAATGACATGGTTGAAGTAGGGGTGAGCTGCAGCTTGCAACAACTCCTCGAACATGGGTTTTTTCACGCTGATCCCCATCCAGGAAATCTTCTAGCGATGTCCGATGGTCGGCTTTGTTATCTCGATTTTGGAATGATGAGTGAGGTCAGCCGTGAATCCCGAACCGGACTCATTCAAGCTGTCGTTCATCTTGTGAATCGCAATTTTGAAAAACTCTCCAAGGATTTCGTCACGCTCGGATTTTTAGCCGATGACGTGAATTTGGAACCAATCGTGCCTGCTTTTGAATCCGTCTTCAGTCAAGCCATCGAGATGGGAGTAAATCGCATGGATTTCAAAAGTGTGACCGACGATATGTCTGGGGTGATGTACAAGTTCCCCTTCCGCGTTCCTCCTTATTACGCCCTGATCCTCCGCTCTCTCGTCACACTTGAAGGCATCGCACTAAGCGTGGATTCGGAGTTCAAAATTCTTGGTGCTGCTTACCCTTATTTCGCCAGACGTTTGATGGAAGATCCTGATCCTCAATTGCGTCAAAGTCTGAAAGAGATGTTGTTCGAAGGTGATGCATTCCGTTGGACAAGACTGGAAGGTCTTGTTGCAAGCGCAGGGAGTCAAAGCCAATTAGATCTCGAGTCGTTGCTCGATCAAGTACTCGACTTTCTGTTTTCAGCCAACGGAGGCATGCTCCGCAATCAACTGGTTGAAGCTGTAGCGGATCGTTTGGATGCCATTGGCTGGACAGCCCTACAACGAATCGGGCGCCGATTGCCACGCCCTTTACAACTGCAGCTGGTCATGGATGTTCCTCCATCCCTCAACGAAGACAACTATCTCGACCTTGAACCTATCCGGCAGCTCATCAGTGTTTTACAGCAATTGCCAGGTTTCAATCCTGATCTTGTGTTTAGTCGACTTCCTCGCTTGATTCGTGAACGCGATGCAAGACAAATGGGGGTGGCACTGGCGCAAGGATTAGCCGAACGCGGAGTTGTCCGCCTCGTTAAAGCAGCTGCAGGAAGTCCGAATTAGATTCCTCCAAAAGATAAAGATCATGCCCCGCAGATCCAACCGCCGAACCATCCTGGCGCTTGGTGCCGCAATCGGTTTAAGCATTTCATCTGCGCTACAGCCGGCCCTTGCAGCCAAGGACGTTGCTCTCGTGAGCGGAGCCTACAAACGATCGATCTCTGTCAGCGACCTTGTCTATCTCGCAGACACTGGCAAAGCCAAGGGCATTCTTTCTGATGTTCTTCGCTTAGGAAAACAGGATCCCAAAGAGGTCGCCAAATTACTGAATCAGAAACTTGATCTTCCTTTAGTTCTAACCAGTCGTTTGATGTCCACTCGCATTGGAGACGTCATCATCCGCCGAGTCGCAGCGATTATTTATCCCCTCAAAGTGCCTGATCCCTCAGTAAGTGTCCCTGCCATCAGAGCCGGCGTGATTAATGGTCTGCAAAAAGCGGAGGGTGGCCTCACAGTGATCAATTTTCTGGATGCCTATCCGGCAGACGTCATGGAAGTGAATATTCCTGCTCTGATCGGTTTGATCGAAAAAGCTGAATCCATTGCTGGCTTAGTGAAATTCTTCTCCGATTCACCACTCGACGGTTTGAAATAAACCGTTCTCAAAACCCGGCCACTCGGTCCAGACACATAGATTTCTGAAATTGTTGCTCTCTGCGGGTGTCCGTACTCAAGAACCTCCGCCGGCGATTCACGGCCAAACCGGTCATGCAGGACTGGCCCGGGCTCATCGAGGCCTATCGATCTTGGCTTCCCGTTTCGTCTGCCACTCCAGTCATCACCCTGCACGAGGGTGCAACACCACTCATTCCAGTCCCATCCGTAGCGGAGAGAATCGGACGCGGAGTAAAGGTTTTAGTTAAGTACGACGGTCTTAATCCCACTGGATCCTTCAAAGATCGTGGAATGACCATGGCGATCAGCAAGGCCAAAGAAGCCGGCTGTGAAGCGGTGATTTGTGCCAGTACGGGCAACACCAGTGCTGCCGCTGCCGCCTATGCCCGTCGTGGCGGAATGCGAGCCTTCGTATTAATTCCAGACGGATATGTCGCGCAAGGGAAACTGGCGCAAGCCCTGGTTTATGGAGCTGAAGTTCTGGCGATCCGAGGCAATTTCGATCGTGCTCTAGACATCGTTCGCGAAGCAGCCGAGAAATACCCGATCACCTTGGTGAACTCGGTAAATCCTTACCGACTGCAGGGACAAAAAACCGCAGCCTTTGAAATTGTCGATGCCCTAGGAGATGCTCCCGACTGGCTGTGCATCCCAATGGGAAACGCCGGAAATATCACGGCCTACTGGATGGGATTCCAGGAATATCAGCAGGCTGGTCGCAGTCGGCGCTTGCCGCGAATGATGGGATTCCAAGCCAGTGGCTCCGCGCCACTGGTGAATGAAACCATCGTGAGTGATCCAGAAACAATCGCTACCGCGATTCGCATCGGTAACCCCGTAAACCGAGCAAAGGCAATCGCAGCCCGTCAGGCCAGCAACGGAGCTTTCCTGGATGTCACCGATGCGGAAATCATCGATGCCTACAAACTTCTGGGCGGCCAAGAAGGAATCTTCTGTGAACCTGCCAGTGCAGCCTCGGTTGCGGGCTTAATGAAACGTGCAGCAGAGGTTCCAGACGGAGCAACGGTGGTCTGTGTGTTGACCGGAAATGGTCTCAAAGATCCGGACTGCGCCATCAACAACAATGACGCCTCCTTCTACGCCGATCTTGATCCCAATCTGAGCACCGTGGCCAAGGTAATGGGCTTCTAGAGCTCTTCATTGAAGGCCCAATGTCATCAGAATCTGATCGATTCAAAGCAGAAACTGTCTGAGGAATCCACTGATTTCTCCTTCAGAAAACAGTGGAAAACCAAGGACAACTCACCCCATCAAACAGTCATGACTATTCCCCAGGCTGTGGGGACTGGGGAAACTGATCGCTTTTCCCCATCGCTCTCTTGACGTTCCACAACGTGCTGGCTTCAAAAACTGGCAGTACACGGGGTTTTGAACTTGTTTCCCCGGTTTCCACAAGACCTACTACGGCTGTTTTAGTAGTTCTTTTAAAAGAATAAAAACAGCCCTAAAGCCGGGGAACACGAAAAAGACGTGAAACCATTGCGCTTCTCCCGAGCCTGTGAAATCGTGAGGAGAGATTTGTTCACGCCGTTGACACGGGCCTCATGAAATTGGTCTGTTCCCAGGCAGAACTCAACGCAGCTCTGCAGTTGGTTAGTCGGGCTGTCGCCTCACGTCCAACCCATCCGGTATTGGCCAACGTGTTGCTCACCGCTGATGCCGGCACGAATCGGCTCAGCCTTACAGGATTTGATCTGAATTTGGGAATTCAGACGTCACTCCCTGCTTCCGTCGACAGCAGTGGTGCGATAACACTGCCCGCCCGCTTGCTTGGTGAAATCGTCTCCAAGTTGTCCAGCGATTCGCCGGTGTCGTTGTCCAGTGATGCTGCTGCTGACCAGGTTGAGCTCACCAGCTCCAGCGGCAGCTATCAAATTCGTGGAATGCCTGCTGACGATTTTCCCGAGCTCCCGCTCGTGGAGAACGGCACAGTCTTGCGCGTGGATCCCGCATCCCTGCTGAAAGCCTTGCGTGCAACCTTGTTTGCAAGCAGTGGTGATGAAGCCAAACAACTCCTCACAGGAGTGCATCTGCGCTTCAATCAGAAACGTTTGGAGGCCGCATCCACCGACGGGCATCGCTTGGCGATGTTGACGGTTGAGGACGCTTTGCAGACTGAAACCAGTGCTGACGAGTCTGAGCCTGATGAATTGGCCGTGACGCTGCCAGCACGCTCCCTGCGTGAGGTGGAGCGATTAATGGCGAGCTGGAAAGGAAATGATCCAGTCAGCCTGTTTTTTGAGCGCGGTCAGGTCGTGGTGCTTGCGGCCGATCAAATGGTGACTAGCCGCACTCTGGAAGGGACCTATCCCAATTACCGCCAGCTGATTCCCGATGGTTTTAGTCGCACGATTGATCTCGATCGGAGGGCTTTTATTTCCGCATTGGAACGCATCGCCGTCTTGGCTGACCAACACAACAATGTGGTCCGGATCGCTACTGAGCCAGCTACGGGATTGGTACAGATCAGTGCTGATGCTCAAGACGTGGGTAGTGGCTTTGAGTCTTTACCGGCCGAGATCAACGGCGATGCCGTGCAAATTGCCTTCAATGTGCGCTACGTGTTGGATGGCCTCAAAGCCATGGATTGTGATCGCGTCAGGTTGTCTTGCAATGCCCCAACGACGCCGGCGATCCTCACACCTTCCAACGATGATCCTGGCCTCACCTACCTGGTGATGCCTGTTCAGATCCGTTCCTGAAACCGTTCACGACGCCTTGACTGTTCCGGACCAGCTCCTATTGAGCGATCTGTTGCGCCACCGGGTGCGCTGTGATCAGGGCCTTGATCATGGGCCTGGGGTCATGGCTTGGATGCATCCGCCTGTGCATCGTTTGCTCGGTTGGGTGAGTCGCCCGTCTGCGTTGCGTACAAGCCGAGATGTTTGGCGTCTTGATCAATGTCGTGGATTCGACGATCAACAGGTTTTTGTGAGGGGGGCTCCGGCAGAAGCCGATCAGATCACCTTGGATCGGTTGCCAACCCTTTTGGATGCCGATCTTCTCAACGCCGATGGAGAGAGGATCGGCATCATCGCCGATTTAGCTTTCCTGCCGGCCAGCGGGCAGATCAGTCATTACCTCGTGGCACGGAGTGACCCTCGGCTGCCTGGAAGCAGTCGTTGGCGCTTGTTGCCGGATCGAATCGTTGACCAACAGCCGGGCTTGGTGTCCACGGCTATCCATGAACTCGATGATTTACCTCTCGCTAGGGCCAGTGTTCGGCAGGATTTTCTGCAGCGCTCAAAGCAGTGGAGGGAACAGCTGCAGCAGTTTGGTGATCGCGCTGGTGAGCGTCTGGAGGGGTGGTTAGAGGAACCGCCTTGGGACGAGCATCCTGCGGCTTCTGACGCTGCTTCGTCTTATCCGACAGCAGCATCTTCTGCGCTGGACCCACTAGAGGACTGGGATGATGGCGATTGGTCCGATGAACCCCGGGTTGAGCGTGGCCGTTCCGTTCGAAAGGATCCGATGGATCGAAATGATTGGCCTGATCACGAGGAAGATCCTTGGGTCTGATCGTCGGCAACACTGGGTACAGATAAGTCATCGGTTGTGACCCAGTCCTCTCATGCGGTTGCGGCATTTGATCTTGGGGCAGCTCTGCGCCAAGAAGGGCTCACCGAAACGGATTACAGCGAAATTCAGCGTCGTCTCGGCCGCGATCCCAACCGCGCTGAGTTGGGCATGTTTGGTGTGATGTGGTCAGAGCATTGCTGTTACCGCAATTCCAGACCCCTGTTGAGTGGCTTCCCAACGGAAGGCCCACGCATCCTTGTGGGTCCTGGAGAGAACGCTGGTGTGGTCGACCTGGGTGAAGGTCACCGCTTGGCGTTCAAAGTTGAAAGCCATAACCATCCTTCAGCTGTTGAGCCTTTTCAGGGTGCTGCCACTGGTGTTGGTGGCATCTTGCGTGACATTTTTACGATGGGTGCCAGGCCGATTGCGTTGCTGAATGCCCTGCGTTTTGGACCGTTAGAGGAACCAGCAACCCTTGGATTGGTGGAAGGGGTTGTGGCTGGCATTGCCCATTACGGCAATTGCGTTGGCGTGCCCACCGTGGGTGGAGAGGTTGCTTTCGATCCGTCATATCAAGGCAATCCCCTGGTGAACGCCATGGCGTTGGGCCTGATGGAAACGGATGACATCGTCCGTTCTGGAGCTGCTGGTGTGGGCAATCCGGTGGTGTACGTGGGAAGCACTACAGGCCGGGACGGCATGGGAGGCGCCAGTTTTGCGAGCGCTGAGCTCAGTGCGGATTCACTGGATGACCGCCCAGCCGTGCAGGTGGGAGATCCCTTTCTCGAAAAGGGATTAATTGAGGCTTGCCTGGAAGCCTTTCAGAGCGGTGATGTTGTCGCTGCTCAGGATATGGGTGCTGCGGGGCTCACCTGTAGTTGTTCGGAGATGGCAGCTAAGGGAGATGTGGGCATTGAGTTGGACCTCGATCGGGTGCCCGCAAGAGAACACGGCATGACCGCTTACGAGTTCCTGCTTTCGGAATCTCAAGAGCGCATGTTGTTTGTTGTGCGTTCTGGTAGGGAGGAGCAGCTAATGCAGCGTTTCCGACGTTGGGGACTTCAGGCGGCGGTCGTCGGTCGCGTTTTGGAGGAGCGAGTGGTGAGGGTGTTGCAACACGGTGCGATAGCGGCAGAAGTACCGGCCCGTGCCTTGGCAGAAGACACCCCGATCAACCAGCACGAGCTTCTCTCGGAGCCACCAGAGGACATCCAGAGGCACTGGACCTGGCGTGAATCAGATCTTCCTAGTCCCGCCACCGATCGCGATTGGAATGCGGATCTGTTGCTTTTACTTGATGACCCCACGATTGCCAGTAAGCGCTGGATCTATCGCCAATACGACCAGCAGGTGTTGGCCAATACGGTGATTCGAGCTGGTGGCGCTGATGCTGCGGTGCTTCGCCTTCGTCCCCAACAAGGTGATGCGTCGCTGCAAACGTCTCAGCGTGGCGTTGCGGCCACGTTGGATTGTCCCAATCGCTGGGTGGCTCTTGACCCAGAGCGGGGAGCGATCGCAGCGGTGGCTGAGGCAGCCCGCAATCTCAGCTGTGTTGGAGCCCAGCCGATCGCTGTGACCGACAACCTGAACTTCCCATCTCCAGAAACCCCCAAGGGGTATTGGCAATTGGCGATGGCATGCCGCGGCCTATCCCATGCCTGTCGCGCCTTGGGCACCCCTATTACCGGTGGCAACGTCTCTCTTTACAACGAAACCAGGGCAGATGATGGCAGTCTTCAGCCCATTCATCCCACGCCTGTCGTGGGAATGGTGGGACTGGTGGAAGATCTCGATCGCTCCGGAGGTTTGGCTTGGCGACAACCTGGTGATCTTGTGGTGTTGCTTGGGGTCCCCACTGATGAGGAGTGGAATGAAGGCCTTGGCTTGGCAGGCAGCAGCTATCAGGGAGTTGTTCATGGGTTGCTGACTGGCCGGCCCCCGAACGTGGATCTGGAGTTGGAGGGTCAAGTTCAAGCCTTGGTCCGCCAGGCGTTTTCCCAGGGCGTGTTGGCCTCAGCCCATGACAGCAGTGATGGTGGTTTGGCAGTAGCGCTTGCAGAAAGTGCCCTGGCCTCTGGCCTTGGAGTTGATCTCAACCTGCCGCATGGGTCTGCTCGCTTGGATCGTGTTTTGTTTGCTGAGGGTGGTGCACGCATCGTTGTTTCGGTTCGTGCAGAACAGCGCAGTGCTTGGCAAGCCTTAGTGGCCTCGCAAGAACATCAAAGTGTTCCTGTGACAGAGATTGGAACTGTTGCTGACCATGGTTGTTTCCGGTTAGCGGTGGGAAAACTGCCAGTGATTGATCTTTCCGTTGAGACGTTGCGAGAGCAATACGAACAAGCAGTTCCCCGTCGCCTCGGAGCGGTTTGATGCAGAATCTTGAGACCCATCCGAAGTCGAGGCGGCCGGTGCATCAGCTCGAGATAGAGCGTCCCGATCGCATGGAAGAAGCCTGCGGTGTGTTTGCTGTTCAAGCCCTAGAGCAGCCGGTGGCGAACCTGGTGTATTTCGGTCTATACGCCCTGCAGCATCGAGGTCAGGAATCCGCTGGCATTGCTGTTTTCAATGAAGGAAAGGTCAGGCTCCACAAGGACATGGGCCTGGTGAGCCAGGTGTTTGATCAGGATGTGCTCGAGCGCATGCCTGGTGTTTTGGCCGTTGGCCATAACCGTTATTCCACCACCGGGAGTAGCAAGGTTTGTAATGCCCAGCCCGTGGTCCTGATGACCCGTCTCGGCCCCTTTGCGCTGGCGCATAACGGCAATCTTGTGAATGCAGCAGAGCTGCGAGCTCAGGTGGATGACGGTGAGGTGGAGTTCACCTCCACCACGGATTCGGAGTTGATCGCTTATGCGGTTCAGCAAGCTGTGGATGGGGGATTGGATTGGACCGAGGGGATTAAGGCGGCCGCATCCCAGTGCCAAGGGGCTTTCAGTTTGGTGATTGGAACCTCAGATGCCCTGTACGGCATGCGTGATGGCTATGGAATTCGACCGCTGGTGTATGGCTACCTCGGTGATCAAGACCGTGGGCATTGGGTTCTCAGTAGTGAAACCTGTGGGCTCGACATCATTGGCTCTCCTTTCGTTGCGGATGTGGAACCTGGCGAATTAGTGGTGTTTCGTTGCGGTGACCCCACACCAGAACGTCATCGCTGGATTGAACCCACCACACGGATGTGCGTGTTTGAAATGATCTATTTCGCTCGCCCCGACAGTCGTTTCTTTGGTGAATCGCTCTACAGCTATCGGCAGCGCATCGGCCAGATCCTCGCCCGTGAATCGGCTGTTGAGGCGGATCTCGTGATTGGTGTCCCCGATTCCGGAATTCCAGCTGCGATCGGTTATTCCCAAAGCAGTGGCATTCCCTATGCCGATGGATTGATTAAAAATCGCTACGTCGGCCGAACCTTCATCCAACCCACCCAGGCGATGCGTGAGGCCGGGATTCGTGTGAAGCTCAATCCACTTCCGGATGTTTTAAACGGCAAAAGGGTTTTGGTGATTGATGACTCGATTGTTCGTGGAACCACCAGTAAAAAATTAGTTCAGGCTCTCCGTGATGCAGGCGCCATTGAGGTGCACATGCGTATTAGTTCGCCTCCGGTGACCCATCCCTGTTTTTACGGCATAGACACCGACACGCAGGATCAATTAATTGCTGCTCGACTCACGCTTCAAGAAATTGAGGAGCACCTGAAGGTTGATTCCTTGGCCTATCTCAGCAAAGAAGGAATGGTGGAAGCTGCGCACGCTCAGTCAGAACATTTCTGTACAGCTTGCTTCGATGGGAACTACCCGGTTCCGATGGACGCCTCAATCAAGGCGAGCAAATTGATGCTCGAACCAGCAGGGGTGGCGGCAACGAATCTCTGATCAGCTGATCAAGGGCACCAATCGCAGGATTGATTCGTTGTCTTTGAGCGTGAGCTGATCCTGTTCATTCAATTTCAGTCGTCCGTGACGACCGTTTGACGTCACCACACCAATCAGGGAATCGGCGAGGCAAGCCGCCGCAATCCGTTCCGTTCCACTGCTGGATTCTGAATTCAGTTCCCAGCCGATTTCACCGAGATCTCCCCGTTTGCAATGCCGGATAGTAGTGAGTTCCAACCAGTGCAGACGGCCTGTTTGGCTCGCCAGCAAGATGCTTGTAGGTCTTTCAGCGTGCCCGGCGATTGCGGTGACCAGCTGTTCGCCAGGGAGCAAACGCATGGTGATCGGTCCTTGGGCCAACTTGCCCATCACAGGCAGGTTGGTTTCCCCTGCTTGTAAACGCAGAATTCTGCCGATATCGCTGATGACGGCCACATCAGCTCCGTCTTGACAGATCAAGGCCGCTTTCAGGCTCACGCCTTCTTTCAGTTTTAAAACAGTGGCGGCTCGCCCTGACAATTCCTGGATGTCTTTGAGCGGAAGCCGTTTGAAGCGTCCATCACTGGTCAATAGGCCAAGGGATTTCGACTCATTGGCGGCAAGATCCTCTTGATTGGGCAAAGGCAAGAGGGACACCACCTCATCGCCTTCAAGGGCTGTGGGAAGGAATCGCTCCAGGGTTCCTTGTTGCTGCCCTGCAAATTCCCAGCGCACAAGTGCGACGCGACCGCTCAATGTTACGGCCAACAGTCGCGGCGGCGGCTGGATGGGCAGGCTAATCAGGGCTGGAGATGGTTCATCTCCCATCGGAACTGGATCGTTGAGATGCAGGCGTCCCAGGAGCTGAGGACTCACGATTTTCACCTGACCATCGTCTTGAATTAGCAGTCTTGAATCGCTAGGGAGGGCATCCAAGGCCTGGCGCTTCTGTAATTCGGCATTGGGCCTTTGACTGGCGGCCCGCTCGGCAAGCAGGTGGTCACCACCTTCCACCAGCCGGGTGCGTCTTGGGGTTGCAAAGCGTTTTTTCAGCTGGCGCAGTTCTTGGATCAGGGCATCAAGCAATTGGTCGCGGTTTTCCAGCAGCAGGGTGAGTCGCTGTCTTTCTTTGCGGAGATCATCTGCCTCCTTACGCAGGCTTTCTTGTTCCAATCCTGTGAGCCTGCGCAATGGCATGGCCAATACGGCATCAGCCTGTCGTTCGTTTAGATCGAAATGCACCATCAAGCTGGCTCTTGCCTTGGCCGCATCTCTGGCTTCTTGGATCATGGCGATCACCTGTTGTAGTGACGCGAGGGCGGTGGTCAGGCCTTCCACTACTTCAAGCCGATCTTCCGTTTTGCGCAGCGCATGGTTGGTACGCCGAATGATCGTGAGCTCTCTGTAATCAAGAAAGGTTTGAAGGAGCTGCCGCAGCGTCAATTGCTGCGGTCTGCCATCGACCAGGGCCAGCAGGATCGCGCCGAAGTTGCTTTGCAGTGAAGTGCGCCGTTGCAAGTCAGTCAGCACTGTTTCTGGATCGGCATCACGGCGGAGTTCCACCACCACGCGCATCCCTTCGCGGTCGCTTTCATCACGGATATCGGCAATACCGCCAATCTTTCCGTCGTTGACGTACTCAGCCAGTTTTTCAATCCAGCCGGCCTTACTCAGCTGGTAAGGAAGCTCGGTCACGATTACAGCGTTCCGCCGATGCTTTCCTTTGCCGGGATGCACTTCCTCAACATGGGCCACACCACGCATAGGAATGCTGCCTCGACCACGTAAATATGTTTCGCGGACGCCGCTTCCCAGAAGCACTTCTCCACCCGTAGGGAAATCGGGCCCAGGGATCAGCTTTAAAACTTTCTCTTCGCTTAGATCGGGGTTTTGAACGAGAGCAATCAAACCATCCACCACCTCGCCGAGGTTGTGGGGAGGGATGCTGGTGGCCATGCCAACAGCGATTCCCGAGCAGCCATTGAGCAGTAAAAACGGAAGCTGGGCGGGAAGAACAGTGGGTTCCTGTTGGGACCCATCGAAGTTGGAGGCAAAATCGACGGTGTCGTCGCCAATTTCATCGAGTAACCCCTCGTGGGAGATCCGCGCTAGCCGTGTCTCGGTGTAACGCATGGCTGCCGGTGGATCGTCATCCACCGAGCCAAAGTTGCCGTGACCATCGAGTAATGGATGACGGCTGGAAAAGGTTTGGACCAAGCGCACTAGGGCGTCATAAACCGCTTGATCACCATGGGGGTGGTACTTACCAAGCACGTCCCCGACAACGCGGGCACATTTCCGATAGGGGCGATCTGGGGTCAGCCCCAGTTCATGCATCGCAAACAGAATTCGGCGTTGGACGGGTTTCAGTCCATCACGCACATCGGGGAGCGCTCGGCCCACGATCACGCTCATCGCGTATTCGAGATATGAGCGCTGCATCTCGTGATGCAGGGCGATCGATTGAACGCGCTCCTCGGCCATCCTGCAGGGAAATAAGAAGGCAGTCGGCTGTCAGCCTACAGATCTTCTCCTGCTTGACCAGAGATTTGGTTAATTAGCGCTTTTTGGATCTGCATTCGCCTCGGCACGTTCGACGGCGTTTTGAAGACTGGGGTTGTTGAACAGTTCAGCTGTAGCTCGGCGTAATTTCAGGCCCCATAGCTGTTTTTTTTGGTGACCAGGCAGAACGTAATTCGGAGATTCAGCAAGGGCTTTTTGAGCGAGCTTCAACGATTCCTGATCTCCAGGATTCACTTTGTTTAATGCGGAAGCAAGGGCCAACATTGGCTCTGGGTTGGCATTGATCGCTAAGACGGAACGCCAGCGACGAATGGCTTCCTTGGTGTTTCCCATTTCAAACAACACCAGGCTTTGGTTGTTTAAGGCTTCCCAAAAACTGGGCTTAATCGCTGTTGCGCGCTCAAAAGCTTTCAGGGCCCTTTTTTGATCGGATTGCATCACCCTGGCGTTGCCAAGATCGAAGTAGGCCGTTGCGTTTTTTGGATCCAGACTTAGTCCGCGATCCAACAAGGGGATTGCGTCGTCCGGTCGGTTGTCACGCAGCGCTAATGACGCTTCTGCGAACCAAAGTCCGGCATTGGTTGGGTTGAGTGATTTCGCCCGGGCTAAGGATCCGGCTGCTTCATCGAGTTGTTCGCTACGGAGTTGGGCCTCAGCCAACACAGACCAGAGCCGTTCATCGTTGGGCTGCAAACGTACGGCTAAAGCGGCTAAGCGGGCGGCTTCTTTGGGTTGTCCAAGCCTTAGCAATTGCGCTGCAGTACGACCGATGCCGATTCCAGCCCCCTCTAACTCTTGTGTGCTGGGCGAGAATACATAGGGGATGAAGGCTTTGGCAGGTTCAGCGCTGCACAGACCGATCGCGCTCATCAGAGCGGCTAACGCCCAAGCTTTATTGAACAATTGGCTTGAACGCCGATGGGATCCCATCACCGAGTCTCAGATGAAGACAGGGTAAGTGGATCTACTGACTTTGCTGAGGAGGCATTGCGTCGCCACATCCAAGGTTTGATGCGTTTGAGTGCAGATCCGCGCAACTTCTGATCCCATGTCGCCGGATCCCACTGTTCAACCTGCGCAGCGCTCAGATCTAAAACCCAGGGACGGGGCTGGACCTCTGGATCTTGACTCGATGGGAGATTCTTTTGATTGAACGGACAGACGTCCTGGCAAATATCACAGCCAGCGACCCATGGACCCATCCCATCCCTAATCAGTTCTGGAAGCTGCTCCTCTCGGTTTTCAATCGTGTGATAAGCAATGCATCGCCGTGAATCAACGACGAAAGGCTCCCGTATGGCGTCGGTAGGGCAGGCGTCCATGCAAGCTCTGCAGCGGCCGCAGCGAGGTTGCGCTGGCTGATCTGCCACTAAATCTTCTGTGCTGAGCAGGTGGCCGATCACCATCCACGACCCTCGCTGCCGATGAATCACGTTGCTGTGTTTGCCAATCCATCCCAGACCTGCCTCTTCCGCCCATGCCTTATCCAGTAGGGGTTCGGCATCCACGCAAACCCGCCAGCGCGATTCAGGTCTTTGTGTTTCAAGCCAGCGGCCAACGCGGCGCAGCCTTTGGTTGACGACGCGGTGGTAGTCACGGCCCCACGCGTAGCGAGCGATGGCAAGGCTGTTGGGTTGGCGTGAGTCGGAGACGTAGTAATTCAACCCAACGGCAAGCAAGCTTCGAGCTCCATCCAGAAGTGTTCTCGCATCGAGCCTTCGCGGAGCAGCCATCCAGCCCATCTCCGCTTGAAAACCAGCATCAAGCCAGCGCTGTAAAGCTGCTGTCCGCATCTGCAGCCTTGAACTTCCAGGTAGACATGCGATTCCAACAGGGTCGAATCCTTCCTGGCGGGCACGTTCCTTCAGAGCCGCACTGAGTTGGGGTTGTCCAGCGGAGGACGTCACGGAAACGGGCCTTAAAATTAAATACCTTTAAACATCCTTACGTGTCTGCATCCCCATCGGGTTCTCAATCCTTACGACTGTCGTTTGTTCTGAGGTGGTTGGGCATCACCCTTGTTGCGCTGCTGGCATTGCAGATGGCTGTGCTGCTGAGTGCAGCCGATTGGGCTGATGGAATCTTTAAGCAACTGTTGATTGAGCGCTTAGTGAATCAAGCCCCCATGGGGCTGATCGGGCTCTTGCTCATGCTTCTGGGCTCGCGCCTTGACCAACCCGATACCGCAAGACCTCCGATTCGTTGGGTGGTTTGCGTGATTTCTGCGTTGTTGGCGATTTTGATGATCGTGGTTGTTCCTGTCTCGATCTCAGGCAATCAGAACCTCTCAGGTGAATCGGATCAAACGCTTGAGCAGCAAAAGGGCCAGTTGGAGATGGCTCGCCAGCAATCGGCGAATCCCGAGAATGTGAAAATGCTGGGTAACCAGCTCACTCAGGCAGGGCAGTTGCCTGCTGATGCCAGTGAGGACGACAAGGTCAAAGCTGCTCAGGCTTTTATCGATAAGCAGCTGGCGCAGATGGAACAGCAGATCAAGCAGGGGGAACGTCAGCTCAACCTTGCTGTGAATCAGCGTCGCTTCGGAGGAACCTTGAGTGCGGTGATTCTTGCCGTTGCTTTCGTGCTCTTGGCTCTGGCGGCCGTGATCTAACGATCTGCTGGTTAGGTTGGTGAGATCACGTCAGCCTTAGGCCACAGGCGTTCATTGGTGCAGTCCAATCCAAGACCTGACCTGCCGCTTAGCGCCAGGCTTCAGCAAGATCTGAAAAATGATTTAATCGCTGGGTTGTTGGTGGTCATTCCGCTGGCAACCACCTTTTGGTTGGCAACCACGGTCAGTCGTTTTGTGCTGGCCTTTCTGACGTCAATTCCCAAGCAGTTCAATCCGTTTATCACCCTTAATCCTCTCCTCCAGGATTTGATCAACCTGGCGCTGGGATTAACAGTTCCGCTGTTTGCGATTTTGCTGATCGGCCTGATGGCTAGGAATATCGTGGGTCGCTGGTTGCTGGAGTTCGGCGAAGAAACTCTGCAACGCATTCCTCTTGCTGGCTCGGTTTATAAAACCTTGAAACAGCTGCTTGCCACCTTTTTGAGAGACAACTCTCAGCGTTTTAGGCGTGTGGTCTTAGTGGAATATCCCCGTCAGGGTCTTTACAGCGTGGGCTTTGTGACCGGTGTGGTGGGTCCTTCCCTCAAAGCTGAGCTCACTGAGCCCCTTCTCAGTGTGTTTATCCCCACAGCACCAAACCCCACTACGGGCTGGTACACCTTGGTTCCCGAAACATCTGTCAAAGATCTGGATATTTCAGTGGAAGATGCTTTCCGAACGATCATTTCCGCTGGCATTGTGAATCCTGATGAGCGTGAAGCTCCTGTGAATCGAAGTTTTTCCAGCCTGATCTCTCAGCTGAGAGGTTCTGGGTCACCCTCGTCGTCCACCACTGGAGCCTGAACTCGACTCGGCCGTATGTCCATGCAGTCCCGATCCCTGTCCCGTGAACTAGCGCTGCTGGTGCTCGGTCAATGCCCTGAACGGGTGGATGATCCCCCAGATCTTTCCCTGGATACCTTGCTCCAAAAAGCCCTCGATAGCTTGATGCAGCACTGGACAGAAGTCTTGGACTGTTGTGCTGGAGATCTGGAAAAAGCTCAGCAACATTTGCTTGATAGTGAACTGAAGGATGGCCCTTCCTCTGATCAAGCTTCGGTTCGTACGTCGTTGCAGTCGTCTCTTACTGGGGCCGAACAAGTCCTGAATGGTCTATCAGCGAGTCTTGAGTTGCCTCGCCTACTGGCGTTATCCAATCAAGATCAGGTGCGCCGTGAGGCCATGCAGCGCGTGACGTTTGTTCTGAAGAAGCGCAAAGCGATTGACCAGTTGCTCGACGGTGTGATGGAAGGCTGGCGCCTCACCCGGTTACCACGTATCGATCGCGATATTTTGCGTCTGGCTGTGATTGATCTTTCCGAACTCAATACACCCGCGGCGGTGGCTTGTAACGAAGCTGTTGAATTAGCCCATCGCTTCAGTGACGAGCAGGGACGAAAGATGATTAATGGTGTGCTGCGTCGTCTGCAGAACGCCCCCTCACTGGTGTTGTCCTGAACTCATGGTCTACGACTGGTTTAATCGAGGATCCGTTCCTCCAGAAACCTCAGCTGACCCTCCAGTGGATCCAGAGGTTCAACCCGATCAGTCTTCTGGGCCTCAAGCTTCTGCGCCTAAACCCCCTGCATCGCAGCCAGCAGACGCGCAAGCGTCTGAACCCAAAGCGTCTGAGCCAGAAGACGATTCTCTTGAGTGGGCACGTCAGGCTTATGCACGTTTAAAAGCCCAGAAAGCGCAGGCTGCTGAGGCCGCTAAGACAGTTCAGGCTGATTCGACGCCCGAACAAAATCTGGTTGTGTCTCCAGCGGTGGTGCCCGCAGCTGCTAGTTCTGAAGCCATTGTTCCTGCACCTCCCGCTCCTGCACCTTCCGTTCCAGCTCCTGCTCGCGAAGCTGCCTCGGTTGAGCCTGCTGTTGTTCCCGCTCCTACGCCTCCCGCACCGGCGCTGTCTTTTCTTGAACAGGCTGCTGCCCAGCGGGATCAGCGCCAGCAGGAGCTAGAGCAACCTGCTGAGCCAGACCCTGTTCCAGTTGTTCCAGCCGCAGCCCAAGCGGCTCCGAAGATTGATCAGGCTGAACCCAGCCTCGGAGATTTTGACGATTCATTCACCTGGTCGGCTCAAGTCTTAGCGGCCCAAGGGCGGAGCGCCGAGCAGGTCACCCTCGAGGAGATCGATTGGTTAGGGCGCCTTCGCCAAGGCATGGAGAAAACTCGCCAAGGCTTTGTTACTGGTCTGCTGGAGAACCTGGGCGACGATCCGTTGACCCCAGAGGTGCTTGACGATCTCGAATCGCTTTTGTTGAGGGCGGATGCGGGCGTTCAGGCCACGGATCAGGTGCTGGATGCTTTGCGGCAGCGGATGAACGAACAGGTTGTCGATCCGAGTGAAGGCATTCGCTTTCTGAAGGAACAGCTTCGTGATCTTCTCGATGAGCCGATCAAGGCCAGTGCTGTTGAAGTACTCGCTCCTCAAAGGGATCGCTTGAATGTGTGGCTTTTGGTTGGTGTGAACGGCGTCGGTAAAACCACCACTCTTGGCAAGCTCGCCAATCTTGCTGTTCGCAGTGGTTATTCCGCCTTAATCGCAGCGGCAGACACCTTCCGTGCTGCAGCTGTTCAGCAAGTGCAGGTTTGGGGAGATCGCAGTGATGTGCCAGTTGTGGCTAATCCTTCAGCTAATGCGGATCCTGCAGCCGTGGTGTTCGATGCCATTGGCGCCGCCCGTTCGAAGGGCACTGATTTGGTTCTGGTCGACACGGCCGGTCGCCTTCAGACCAAGCACAACTTGATGGAGGAGCTTGAAAAGATCCGTCGTGTGGTGGATCGTCTTGCTCCCGAAGCGCATGTGGAATCGCTGTTGGTGCTTGATGCCAGCCAAGGTCAGAACGGTTTGAAGCAGGCGATGGCCTTTGCCCGTGCAGCTGGACTCACAGGTGTGGTGATCACCAAGCTTGATGGCACAGCCAGAGGTGGAGTGGCACTGGCTGTTGCCTCAGAAGCAAAGTTGCCGATTCGTTTTATTGGAGCTGGTGAGGGAATTCGCGACCTTCGTCCTTTCAATAGTTTTGAGTTTGTGGAGGCTCTCTTGGCATCGCGTTAATGCGTTTCGCATTGCGGCCTGATCAAACTGAACTTGCTACGTTGCGCCTTCTGCTGGGTGCTAGGCCGTGAGCAGCACACCTTCTTGGCGACATCCGGCAACTCCGCAACGTGGAATCAACCAAGCGTTGACGGCTACAGCCTCGCTACGGCAGCTATTGGAGAGCATGTCGCGGGAGCAGCGTTCCAATCAGGAGCTGCTTGTGTCGCTTGGGTTTGCGTTGCGCAGCTTCAGTAATCTCAATCGCTTTTTGGAGTTGGTGCCGGTGGTGGCTGCCCGGCTGGTGGGGGTACAGGGTTCATTGCTTGTTCCGTTTCAGGCCGACGGACGCCTGTGTCGTGACCAGCTGCAGATGCTTCCTGGGCCACGCACGGAGGGCTTGTTGCGGGCGCTTGCCGCGCACGAGCCTGGGAACATCATTGGGTTTGGATCTGACGAAAGCCTTGTTCGGGCCATGGATCGCTTGGTCCAGCGGCAGCTGGGGAGTGCTGGTCTTTTTGCAACGTCGTTGATCGCTCGTGGTCGGCCGAGGGGACGCCTTTACGTGTTCAATCCGTCGAGCCCTCTCGCTTGGAGTGATATTTATCGCCGACATGTGCAGTTGGTGGCTGACCTCACTGGGGTTGCGATCGAAAATGATTTGATGCTTCAGGAGGCTCGTCGCCACGAACGGGTTGATCGTCAGCTCAGCATCGGAGCGGACATTCAGGCTCAGCTGTTGCCCGATCACTGCCCTGTGATCGAAGGAGTGGATCTTGCGGCGCGTTGCCGGCCGGCCTTTCAAGTTGGCGGTGACTACTACGACTTCATTCCTACCCGTCCAGAACTCATCGGGCGCCGTCGGGAGCGTGGCCGTTGGGCCTTTGTGATGGGGGATGTGATGGGTAAGGGGGTGCCGGCGGGATTATTGATGACCATGCTCCGCGGCATGCTGCGAGCAGAGGTTTTGAGTGGCCTACCGCCCGATCGCATCCTTTATGACCTCAACCAATTAGCGCTGGAGGACCTGTCTCAGTCCCATCGGTTCGTCACGCTGTTTTACTCCGATTTCGATCCACGCACTAGGCGCCTGCGTTATGCCAACGCTGCCCATAACCCACCGTTGATTTGGCGTGCCCAATCGCGGAAATTAATGCGCTTGGACGCCCCCGGACTCCTGATTGGCCTCCAGCCTGAGGCGGAATATGGCTGTGAATCGCTTGTGCTTGAGCCTGGTGACGTTCTTCTTTATTACACGGATGGAGTCACTGAAGCCCCTGGGATCACCGGTGATCGTTTTGATGAGGCTCGATTGATGCGCTCGCTCGAACAAGCCTGTCGATCAGGAACTGGTTCCCAAGGGATTCTTGATCAGTTGTTCAGTCGTCTAGATCGTTTTGTGGGCCCCAACCGTCAGTTGGATGACGATGCCTCGATGGTGGTTCTCAAGGTCAAAGAGGAGATCATGCTTCCGTCTGTCCCCCGGTCTTTGGCCTGACAAGCTGAGGACAAGCGCAGAGGAGAGTGACATGGCAGGCGGGGTGACGGGAGGAGGCTCCGCAACCTGGAGTGACCGGTTTGAGCAGGGATTGCATCCGGTGATTGAGCGTTTTAATGCGTCGATTGGCTTTGACATCAGGCTTCTTCAAGAGGATCTCGATGGGTCAATAGCTCATGCCCGCATGCTCGCTGAGTGCGGTGTGATCCAGGTGGAGGAGGCAGATCAACTTGTGAGTGGTCTTGAACAAGTCCGCCAGGAAGCGGCATCAGGAGAATTTCAGCCAGGGCTAGCTGATGAAGATGTGCATTTCGCTGTTGAGCGACGTCTGATTGTTTTGCTTGGTCCGGTTGGCAAGAAATTACACACCGGCCGGAGTCGTAACGACCAGGTGGGGACTGATTTGCGGCTTTGGCTTAGGCGGCGTTTAGACGAGCTTGAACAGTATTTGCTCGGTTTTCAGCGCGCCTTGCTTGACCAAGCCAACCTTCACAGCAACACCCTGATTCCCGGTTACACGCATCTGCAGCGCGCCCAGCCTCTTTGCCTCGCTCACCATCTTCTTGCCTACGTCGAAATGGTGGAGAGGGATCGACAGCGGATGGCGGACTTGCGCAAACGCCTGAATCTCTCTCCTTTGGGTGCTGCAGCTTTGGCAGGCACCCCGGTACCGATTGATCGCAGGAGCACCGCGTTGGCCCTTGGCTTCGATGGCATCTATGCCAACAGCCTGGACGCTGTGAGTGATCGTGATTTCACGGTGGAATTTTCGGCCGCGGCTTCACTGGTGATGGTGCATCTCAGTCGTCTTGCTGAGGAGGTGATTTTTTGGGCGTCAGAGGAATGTGGCTTTGTACGGCTCACTGATCGCTGTGCAACGGGCAGCAGCCTGATGCCGCAGAAAAAGAATCCCGATGTTCCTGAATTGGTGCGTGGCAAATGCGGGCGGGTGTTCGGCCATTTGCAAGGCCTGCTGACGATGATTAAGGGTTTACCACTGGCCTACAACAAAGATTTTCAGGAGGACAAAGAGGCGTTATTTGATGTGGTGGCCACCACATCGCAATGCCTTGAGGCGATGACGATCTTGCTTCAGGAAGGCTTGAGTTTCAGGACCGAACGGCTTGAGGCGGCTGTTGCTGCGGACTATTCCAACGCCACTGATGTGGCCGACTATCTCGTGGCTAAGCAGGTCCCTTTCCGGGAGGCCTATCAGTTGGTGGGTGCCGTGGTGAAACATTGCCTTCAAGAAGGCGTGCTTCTTCGTGAACTCACTCTGGAGCGATGGCAGCAGTTCCATCCTGCGTTCGAGGCTGATTTGTTTGAGGCATTAACACCCCGCAATGTGGTGGCAGCTCGAACCAGCGAAGGGGGAACAGGTTTCGATCGCGTCAATGAACAGCTGGCAATTTGGAACAAACGATTGGGGCTTGCGGATCAGGTTGTTTGATGGGTGATCATTCGGCTGAGATCGGACTACTCTGAAGGGGCCAGAGATTCAATGATCTTCAATAGGTCCATGAATTGTTGGCCCTTTGATTCCATTGACCCCTTTTAACTTCGGTCCATCAGATAAGTGAGCATTTTTGTCGGCAATCTTCCGTTCCGCGCTGAGCAGGAAGACATCATTGAATTGTTCTCCACCTATGGAGAGGTCACGAACTGTGCCCTCCCTCTAGAGCGAGACACCGGTCGTAAACGCGGCTTTGCATTTGTCGAAATGAGCGACGAAGCGGCTGAAGCTTCTGCCAGTGAGGCGCTTCAAGGTGCTGAGCTGATGGGTCGTTCCCTACGCATCAACAAAGCTGAGCCCCGTGGCAGTGCTCCGCGTCGCGATTTCGGTGGCGGTGGAGGCGGCGGCGGCGGCGCTTGTTTCGTCGCCGTTGGCAGCGGCGAACCAGCTGCCGAACCAGCTGCTCGCCGAAAAGAAGGACGCCGAAAAGAAGGACGCCGAACGAGTATGCGGTTTCTTGCTCGGCACACTTATAGGTGAAATAGGTAGCGATTTGCGCTTCGTCGGGCGGGCGGCCGCCTCCATCGCGAGCTGGAAAGGACGGGTTTGAACTTACCAGCGTTGGCCGAACGCTTTGGCAAGATTCAAGATTGGCAAGCCTTTGGATTGTTTTGATTGTTCGAATCATT
>JASJLK010000075.1:0-9647 GCA_037620855.1 Synechococcus sp. ChBW.bin.23
ATGAGATTCACATCACTGCCGCTCCGATAGATCTCGAGTTCGAGGTCCATGTCCTCCATCCGAGAGCCAGACGCATCACGGGTTTCGATGCGAACAAAGAGATCATCAATGCTCGATTTTCCTTCATCCTCGTGAATCGGAACAACAGCATGCTGATAAGGCTTTCGGCAGAGATCAGCCGTGTGGGCAATCACAACAGCTAAATCGATCATTTGTAGGCTTCGATCGAATGAATCAAAATGCGTATTGCACCTGCACGGAAGCCTGGATTTGCGGATCCGGCCTCATCAAACCGCGAATGGAGCACTTGTAATCGTGTGATTGCGGACGCATCAAAGCGCAAAGGGAGTCCTACCGGTTTGGCACGGACCACGGGCTGAAGATCTTTAAATGCAACATCCACAAAAGTGGTTCCTTTTACCTCTGTCGGAACGGGTGTCACCCAGCGCAGTCCGCCTGGAATCATCTCTGTGAGTCCCATCAATCCATCAGAGCAGGCCACTGCAAATTTCAAGGTTCGCCCTTCTGCTTCAATCGCTAAGCGCAATCCGCTGAAAGCCGAAAGATCGAGGGTTGGTCTGAACAAGGGGGAACGGCAGCTCACAAAACCTCCGCCATCTGCGACCACCTCACCCTCCAGCACCAGACCTTCAGGAGTGAGGCGGCAGCCAGCTTTGCTTCTCCCACCCATGATGGTGTCGTTGAGCGTGGCCCAGGAATCGAATGAGACGCGGGAGGTGGTCATCTCAACCTTGCACAAGGAATTCTTATTTAAAGACCTTTGCTGGCAGCTTCGTCGGCGAGCACAATAATTTCAGCCTCTGGTTGGGCCAATTTTGCCGGAGTTCGCTGTGAAGACTCAGCAGGATCGAGCAAGCGTCGCAGGGCTTCCCTTTTATTGGCACCACTAACGAGGAACATCACTGTTCGAGAAGCGCTGAGGACCGGCGCTGTCAGTGTGATGCGCTCCAACCCTTTACCCCGTCCAATCGTGGTCCAGCGATCACAAACTTCAGGAGCGTCAGTGCCTGGGAAGAGTGAGGCGGTGTGACCGTCATCACCAAGGCCTAATACCATCATGTCGAAGATGGGTGGTTCGCCGCTACAGCTTTTGGCTATCAGCTGTGCGAAAGCATCAGCACTGGCTTCTGGTGTAGGCAGCTCAACGGTTGGAACAGGGTGAAAGCAGGCCGCTGCACCAGGCTCGCCGGTTTGGAGCAACGTGGAGCGGAGCATACGGGCATTGCTGGACTCGTCATCAGCAGACACCCAGCGTTCGTCGCCAAGAAAGACATCCACTCGATTCCAGGGCAAATGTTGTTGGCCTAACCGCTGATAAGCCTTGGAGGGAGTCGTCCCTCCTGACAGAGCAATCTGAGCACGATCGCGTTGATCGAGCGCCAGTTGTATTGCTGAGGCGATGTATTCAGCGGCCCTCAGCGCCAGATCCTGGGGATCTCGAGCCCTTTCGATTCGATAAGAGGTCATTGGTCAGCTCAATCCAACCACTCGGTGTGAAAACTGCCTTCCTTATCAACGCGTTGATAGGTGTGTGAGCCAAAGCAGTCGCGCATGGCTTGTACTGCATTTTGAGGCAGACGAGCTGTGCGGTAGCTGTTGATGTAGTCGAGGGTGTTGCTTAGGCAGGGCACAGGAATTCCGGCTTCTGCTGCTCCTGCAACGACTTTGGCTAAACCAGGAAGTCGGGTGTTCACCTGATTGGCAAACCAAGGATCAATGAGCAGATTGTTCAGCTGCGGATCGGTCGTGAATGCATCCTGAATCCGCTTGAGCAGTCGCGCGCGAATGATGCAGCCACCCTTCCAGATCTGAGCGATGGAGGGCATATTCAAGTTGTAATCATGCTCAGCGGAAGCGATCCGCAGAAGCTCCATCCCTTGGGCGTAGCTGGCCATGCAGGCGAGCACCATCGCATCCATAAGGGGTGCCATTCCATCGGCAGGGGTACCGAGATCAAAAGACTTGACAGCAGGCCCTTTGAGAATGGTTTCTGCTTTGACGCGCTGATCTTTCATCGAACTCATCACGCGGCCATTGAGAGCTGCGTAGATGGTTGGCACCGACGCACCCATCTGAAGGGCGCTCACCACAGTCCACAAACCCGTGCCTTTCTGGCCAGCTTTGTCCTGAATCTTTTCGATCAGATCGCTCCCATCTTCGGGATCCTTGGTGCGCAAGCAGACCTCTGTGATCTCAACGAGGTAAGAGGCGAGCTCCTCTGTGCTGTTCCAATGACCAAAGACGTCGGCCATCTGAGTGCCATTCATGCCCCCAACCCTCTTCATGAGGTCATATCCCTCAGCAAGGATTTGCTCGATCCCGTACTCAATGCCGTTGTGCACTGTCTTGACAAAATGGCCTGATCCGCCTGGGCCGATGTAGGTGACACAAGGACCGTCTTCGACTTGGGCCGCCATTTTGGTGACGAGGCTCTCAATGGCGTCGTAAGAGGCTTTGGTGCCTCCGGGCATCATGCTCGGACCTTCAAGAGCACCTTTGGCACCGCCAGAAACGCCCATTCCAATAAAGCCGAAGCTCTTGCTTTCCAACTCTGCAACTCGACGCTCTGTGTCGTGATATTCCGAGTTGCCACCATCAATCAAGAGATCTCCTTTATCTAAAAAAGGAGAAATCTGTTCGATCACGGCATCAACAGGACCCCCCGCTTTCACCATCATCAAGATGCGGCGAGGTCTTTCCAATTTGTTGACAAAATCCTGGAGGTCGGTGGCACCTTGAATGTTTTTTCCCGCGCCAAGGCCTTTTAGAAAGTCTTCTGTTTTTGAATAAGTGCGGTTGTAAACAACACTCGAAAAACCATTGCTCTCAGCATTGAGAACAAGGTTTTCGCCCATTACGCCTAGACCGATAAGACCAAAGTGAGACTTGGACATCAAAAACTGCATTCACTGAAGCCAGTGTGACCACAGGATCAAAAAACGGCTGCGAACTGGTCCACCTCTGTCAGGGATAAGAGATGGAAGAGCCGATCCTCAAATCACTGTGTCGTCAAATCACTGTGTCGTCGGCAATCGACGCATTTTTAACGACAACGATGATTCCGTTACGGATGTAGAAGCCTTGGTCAGGACGATCAGCTTCTTCCACGTGATCCTTATTCACGATGGTGACGTTCTTACCAATACGAGCATTCTTATCAAGAATGGCTCGTTTCACAGTGGTGCCCTCACCAACGCCGACAGGAATACCGCCTCGAGCTCTCAGGGTTTCGCGTTCGCTTTGAGATTCAAAGAAGTCAGCTCCCATCAACAACGAATCCTGTAGGACCACATTGTTTTCCACGCGACTACGCACACCAAGGACGGAGTGGTGAATGCTGCAGGCCTTGATAATGGATCCCTCACTAATGATCGAATCTGTGATCTGACTGTCCACAAACTTGCTAGGGGGCAAATAGCGCGGGCGTGTGTAGATCGGGAACGCTTCGTCGTAGAAGCTGAATGGAGGGGTGGGCTGCTGAGTTAGAGCCAGATTGGCTTCATAGAAGGCACCGATGGTGCCGATGTCTTCCCAGTAATCATCAAAGACGTAGCTCTTGAGGATGTCGCCACGAGAGAGCGCTTCTGGGATGACCTCCTTGCCGAAATCCTTATGTCCAGGATTTGAATCGAGGAGATCGAAAAGGGTTTTACGACTGAAGACGTAAATTCCCATGGAAGCGAGGTAAGGCCGCTCTTTAGAAGACTCAGCACTGAGGCCAAAACGGGACGTGTCAACCGCCATTTCCTTTAAGGAATCGCCCTTGGGCTTCTCGCGGAACTCCTTGATGTTTCCGTTCTCATCGGTTCTCATCAAACCGAAAGCTTCTGCTTGCGCAGCGTCCACAGGCAGTGCTGCAACTGTGAGGTCTGCTCCGGTACTGCGGTGATGCTCCACAAAAAGGCTGTAGTCCATTCTGTAGAGCTGATCACCGGAGAGGATCAAATATTCATCGACATCCCATTCGCTAAAAAGGGTTTGGTACTGGCGCACCGCATCAGCAGTGCCTTCGAACCAAGACGGGCTATCGAGCGTCTGTTGCGCCGCTAAAACTTCGACGAACCCTTGACCAAATCCAGCATTGAGGTTGTATGTCTGGCTGAGATGACGATTCAGCGAAGCGCTATTGAACTGCGTCAATACATACATCTTGTTGATGCTGGAGTTGATGCAATTGCTGATTGGAATATCGATCAGGCGGTATTTGCCCGCCAAAGGCACTGCTGGCTTGGCTCTCATCTTTGTGAGTGGTTGGAGACGGGTACCAGCCCCTCCCCCGAGAATGATTGCCAGTACTCGCTTCATGCCGCTCCCGCCTTTCGGCTATGCGGGGCAAACTTACTGGATTTTTCGCGTTCAAAACCAACCCGTGGGCCAGATGGTGGAGATTGCAGGAAATTAATCTTGCGAGGGCGCTCCAGATTCCAAATCAAAAATCCTTTCAACGACCTGGAGAGCCTGTTGTCGCTCGCTGCGTTGCTGTGCGCTGCGGAGCTGAGTCACAGGGGTGTGAAGGATCTTATTGATCATTCCCTTGGTTAAGGCTTCAACAACCTTGCGTTCTCGCGCTGAGAAATCAGGACCCATGCGGCTCAGCGCTTTGGTGAGTTCCTCCACTCGGATCTCCTCAAGCGAGGCCCTCAAACGGTTGATGGTGGGAACGGCCTCCAGGCTGTCCCACCACTCGAGGAACAGGCGGCTCTCTTCTAGAAGCAGTCCTTCAGCCTCCCGTGCAATCTGTTGGCGGGCCTCTTGATTGCGCTCTACAACCTCTTGAAGATCATCCACATCGTGAGATTCCACCCCAGATACCTCATGCACATCGGAGGCGATGTTGCGAGGCACGCCGATATCAACCAGTCGCAATGAGCTGCGGCGATTGAGAGCGTTCAATCTGTTGGCATCAATGATTGGATCATCAGCGGCTGTGCTCGTAAAGACCAACGAACAGGTGCTCAAGCACTGATCAAGATCGTCAAGCCCACGGCACTGAATGGGCAGATTTGGGAAGTCGGTGGCTAACGCCGAGGCCCGTTCGAGAGTGCGATTCAGCAACACAACTCCTGCGGCTCCCTTTGCTTGGAGGTGTTGGAGCAATAAACGGCTCATGCGTCCAGCGCCTACAACGGCGATCTGCTCCGTTTCAAGCGTGACCAATGCATCCTGGCCGCGAGATTGTCCAAGTTTGAGTTGAGCCAATTCAACCGCTGCTGAGCTCACAGACACAGCGCCGGTGCTGAGATTGGTTTCAGAACGGACTCGCTTCCCTGTGCTGACAGCCTGTGTCAGCAGACGATTGAGAATGGGCCCGATCGATTTGTGCTCTTGCCCCAGGCGCATCATTTTCTTGACCTGGGACAAGATTTGTCCTTCACCAAGTACAAGGCTGTCGAGTCCTGCCGTTACTCGCATCAAATGCGCAATGGCTTCGTCGTGGTGATAGGTGAAGAGGTGCGGAGATAAATCACGGCTTTCCAAACCGGAATGGCCACTCAAAAAATCACGTACAGCAGCAATCCCTAAATCTGGGTTGCGCACCAAGGTGTAGATCTCAAGTCGGTTGCAGGTGCTAAGGATCGACGCCTCCAACACTTGCTCATGGTCTCGCAGGTTTTGTAGGGATTTCTCCATGGTTTGCTCAGGAATGCTGAGCTTTTCGCGCACTTCGACCGGAGCCGTTCGATGACTGAGGCCGACTACGGCGATATGCATGGAGAAATCCCTCTGTTGCTGCGTGAATCAGTTCAAAGCGATGCTTTGAGCTCCATCCTTCATGTGGATGGTGTTTGTGAAACTGCAGGTGTTGTTCAGGTTGCTGATGATCAAGCTGCTCGTGCGGGTGCAATCAGTTTCGAACTTCACTCCATTGAAAAGAAGACCATCTGTGATGCCGCTGCCGGCGAACACAACGTGCTCTCCGCAGGCAAGCTCACTGGCTTCGTACACCTTATCGGGGTCGGTAATACCCATTTCTGCGAGGCGGGCGAGATTGCCTTCCTTCGTCATATCTGCCCACTCAGATGTCTGAGCAATGGCTGGGTCGTACACCAGTTGTCCTTGGAAGTGTCCGCCAAGTGCACGCATGGCGGCAGCGGAGATCACACCCTCAGGAGCAGCACCAATGCCCATCAAGCAGTGAGTGCCAGTTCCAGCAAACCCACAAGCGATAGCGGCCTGAACATCACCATCTGAAATCGGTTGAATCCGTGCACCGGTGGCGCGGATTTCAGTGATCAGATCTTTGTGACGGGCACGATCCATCACAACGATGGTGAGCTCATCAGGAGCAAGACCCAGGCAATCACTAAGGATCTTGATGTTTTCAGTCGCAGATTTGCGAATATCAACCTTGCCTTTCGCTGCAGGAGGAGCAGCCAACTTCTTCATATAGAAGTCGGGAGCGTTGAACAGACCACCGCGGTCGGAAGCAGCCAAAACCGCCATTGAGCCGCGCTGGCTGTATGCACAAAGATTGGTCCCTTCGCAAGGGTCAACAGCGAAATCCACGCCAGGACCAGTGCCAGTTCCGACTTCTTCTCCGATGTAAAGCATGGGCGCTTCGTCGCGTTCCCCCTCACCGATCACAATGCGGCCCTGCATTTGGATCTGATTCATGCGCTTGCGCATGGCATCAACAGCCAAAGCATCGGCTTCATCCTTCAGACCTTTGCCGGAGAGCGTGGCGGAAGCGATGGCGGCCTGCTCGACGATCTCGAGAATTTCCTGGATGAGAGTGCGATCCACGTAAGTGCTGCGGGGGTTAAAGAGGGGCTTTGAGGAGAAAGCCTGCAACAGCAGGGATTTCTGTCTCAGATGCGCGGCTCACTGTATCAGTGTTATCTGGACACCTCTTGAGCACCGAAGCTTCTATAAAATTTTGAAAGTAAATAACAACTTTTAATGGCTGCTCCGCATCGCCCTATTCAGATCATTCCCTCTGTTTTGCCTGCTGACTGGGCAGCAATGGGGCAATGCGTAAAAGATCTTGAAAATGCGGGTGTAGATCGTATTCAGTTTGATGTGATGGACGGGAATTTTGTTCCCAATATCACCTTCGGCCCTGAGCTGATCAAAGCCTGCCGGCGTTACTGCAACGTCCCGTTTGAAACTCAGCTCATGGTGAGCCAATACAACTGCGAAACAATGCTCGAAGAGTACGTAGAGGCCACTAAGGGGTCCAATGGGGAGCCAGGAGTCGTCATCGCTCACGTTGAAGCAAACACCCATCTACACCGGGTTCTTGGAAAAATCCGTCAACTTGGTGGAAGCCCTTCTGTGGCCCTCAATCCTCATACTCCAATGGAGATGGTGAAGGACGTTTTGGACTTGGTGGATCATGTACTGGTGATGACAGTCAATCCCGGCTTCGGTGGACAGGCTTACATCCCGACCATGCTTAATAAAATCACCGACTTAAGAAAGAACATAGTTGAGAGAAATCTTGACGTGGATATCGAAGTTGATGGCGGCATCAAGGCCAACTGGACCATCTCCCAGTGCTGCGCAGCTGGTGCAAACTGCTTCATCGCTGGAAGCGGCATGTTTGCTTATCCAAGCCTTAAAGAAGGTTGCGATGATCTCCGCCGTGTTGCTAGCGAAGCTCAAGCCGGAAAGGTTTTATCGACTCCAGTCTGAGATTTGTGTAACAGATGTAACGTAGGGGTGTATTAATTCATCTCTACTCCATGAGCACCAAATCCCTGGTGATCTCTCCATCGATCCTGTCTGCTGACTTCTCCCGCTTGGGTGAGGACGTCAAAGCTGTTGACGAGGCAGGTGCTGATTGGATTCATGTCGACGTTATGGATGGCCGATTTGTTCCCAACATCACGATTGGTCCGCTGATTGTGGAGGCCTTGCGTCCGGTTACTAAAAAACCTTTGGACGTGCATCTCATGATTTTGCAGCCTGAGAATTATGTAGAAGATTTCGCTAAAGCCGGGGCAGACATTATCTCTGTGCAAGTTGAGGCTTGTCCTCATCTGCATCGCAATCTTGCTCAAATTAAGGATCTTGGCAAAATGGCCGGTGCTGTGCTTAACCCCAGCACTCCACTTGACACACTTGAGTACTGTTTAGAACTCTGCGATCTTGTTTTGATCATGAGTGTGAATCCAGGTTTTGGTGGTCAGAGTTTTATCGATAATCAAGTCAAGAAAATCAGTGATCTTCGCAATATGTGCGATGAAAAAGGCCTTGATCCATGGATCGAAGTGGACGGAGGAGTTAAAGGTGCCAATGCATGGAAAGTTATTGAAGCTGGTGCGAACGCCATTGTGAGTGGTTCTGGTGTGTTCAATCAACCGGATTACGCAGCGGCAATTCAGGGGATCCGTAATAGCAAGCGCCCGTAGTTATTTAGTGTGCAGACAGGGGGCTCAATGCTTACCCTTCTGGCCTAATTCTATCTTCTGTAACCCCTACAAAGTGCAGGGATTTTTTGATGCGCGGATGAATGCACAATCGCTATAAGCGATGTATCTTTTTTGCGGTTTTAAAGTTCTACTGGTTGTATAAATGCAATAATCTTTTGCTTAAAATGCTAAATTGTTTTTGTGAAGGGTAAGATTTTAGAAAATTCTGACCTATTGAGGCCGCTATGGAAACATTTCTGCAAGTTATTTCTGCTTCCTTGATGTTTTTAGATCGTTCAGATATTGTCTTGGCTGCAGTGTGACGTGACGCGCCAGTTCAATTATTAGATTTTTTCTTTGAGGGCTTCTCTGTAGTCCCTGCACTGGTAAGAGGAGTGAAGGCTTTGGGTTGTTTCGTCGATTGCGCAGTTAAATCCTTCTCTGAAGGCAGCACGCTTCATGGCTTCGATTTGAGAGACAGCGTAAATGCCGAGCACAATCAAAATGAACAGTGAAATGCCTGCTCCCGTGCCTTTTGGGTGCAACTTCATCGCTTTTGGGTCATGTCTTGAATGAGTTTAGGGCGCAAATAATGAGATATCAAGACCCTCAAATCGAGACTTTTTAGTGGTGGCTTTTGGATTGTTTAGGGTCTTCTTTTTAAGACCTTTAGCTGTTATTGTGATTTTTCCCTACGACCCAAGCACTAAGTGAAAGCATTAATACAAACCCACAGAATTGAAGTAATTCTGAAATTGTTTGCACTTGAAAGCTAATCATTAGCTTAAAGGCTGTGACGATCAGTGCAACAACGATGACATTAGTTAGTTTTTGTTTCAGGCTTTCAAGTGAGTTGATGTTCAGGATATTTCGTCTTTCTGGGGATAGGCCTTTAATTCGTGGGTCGATATCAGAAATAATCAGCTCATACACGCCATATCCAAAGATAAGCAGGGCGATGCCGATCACATAGTAATCAATTCCGCCAACACTTTTCCGAGTAATAAAATGCTCGTTTCTGAATTTAAGTAATCGTTAAAGAGTTTGTTGAGTGCGTGGATCTCATCTTGGGTTCCAAGGATGAAACAGCTGACGCTGCCAAGGAGGCTCATCACAACAGGAAGGATAGTCACCAATCAGAATCGCCAAAGCAAATGTTCAAATCGTGATTCGAAACGGGCTCTCCGACTCCTTTTGATTTCAAGTTCTGCCATTTGCTCATTCATGCTTGATTGTTAATGCTTGTGTTCTTGCAATTAAACGGTTGTGGCT
>JASJLK010000076.1:0-27300 GCA_037620855.1 Synechococcus sp. ChBW.bin.23
ACCTCTACTGATCCGCTTCGACGACATTCTCGAAGACAGGCTGGAACGCCTGCACGCTGCATTTGAACGGGCGATTACCCGCTACGACTACAAGGGGCGCTACCAAGGCGTCTTCCCGGTGAAGTGCAATCAACAGCGGCACGTAGTGGAAGAGCTGGTGACCTGCGGGAAACGCTGGCATTTCGGTCTGGAAGCAGGCAGCAAGGCCGAACTCCTGATCGCTCTCTCCTTGATGGATGATCCTGAGGCCCTTCTGATCTGCAACGGCTATAAAGATCAGCGCTACATCGAAACCGCAATTTTGGCCAGACGGCTTGGCAGAAAGCCAGTTGTCGTGATCGAACAACCCGATGAAGTGCAGCGCATTATCGATGCCAGCCAGGAGCTTGGAGCCGCACCGCTCATCGGGATTCGCGCTCGGCTCTCCAGCCGAAGCACCGGACGTTGGGGAAGCTCCGTAGGGGATAAAGCGAAATTTGGGCTACCCGCACCCGAAATCATTAGAGCAGTTGAGGCCCTACGGGACGCCAACCTGCTCAGCGAGCTGCGCCTTTTGCATTTCCATGTGGGCAGCCAAATCAACGACATCGCCGTTGTGAAAGATGCCTTACAAGAGGCTTCACGCTTGTATGTAGAGCTGCATGCCCTTGGAGCCCCGATGGGCTACTTGGATGTGGGCGGTGGTCTCGGGATCGACTACGACGGCAGTCGAACCGCCACGGCGGCCTCAACCAACTACTCCCTGCAGAACTACGCCAACGACGTAGTCGCAACCGTGAAAGAAGGATGTGAGCCCAAAAACATTCCCGTACCAACGCTCGTCAGCGAAAGCGGTCGAGCGATCGCGAGCCATTTCTCAGTGCTGGTGTTCAACGTTCTCGGTAGTGGTGGCCTACAGCAACCTGCACCGCCGGTTGAGCACGATGAACCCCTGATCGTTCGCAATCTGCGCGAAACCTTTCAAGGCATTGAAGCCTTACCCACCGAAACTCCTGTTGACCCATCTCGGCTGCAAGAAGCCTGGAACGATGCGCTCAAGTTCAAAGAAGATGCATTGGCGGCGTTCCGACTCGGCTATCTGAGCTTGAAAGAACGGAGCATGGCAGAACAACTCACCTGGGCATGCGCCAGGGCCTTGCTCGATCGTCTACACGATGTAGCAAAACTGCCCGACGACCTCAAAACACTGCCAGCTGTCTTGGCAGAGACCTACTACGCCAACCTTTCGATCTTTCGCTCCGCTCCAGATACATGGGCCATCCAGCAACTCTTTCCATTGATGCCACTGCATCGTCTCAACGAACAACCCACGCGTCTCGGCCATTTCGCCGACTTAACGTGCGACTCCGATGGCAAGCTAAATCGCTTCATCAATGACGGCCAAGACAAGCCCCTGCTTGAGCTGCATCCACTCAAACCAAATGAGCCCTATCTGATCGGAATGTTTCTCGGTGGTGCGTATCAAGAGGTGATGGGCAATCTGCACAACTTGTTCGGAAGCACCGATGCTGCTCACATCCGCCTAGCCCCAGGAGGCGATTACCAAGTGGATCATGTAGTCCGGGGCGACACAAACGCCGACGTGCTGGAAATGATGGAACATGATCCAGATCAGCTCCTGGAGCGGCTTCGCATGGCCAGTGAGAAAGCAATCAGTAGCGGGACCTTACGTATCCATGAATCACGACGTTTGATGGATCACCTTGAAATCAGCTTGCGCCAGAGCACCTACTTACAAGGCTGAACTAACACGTTGAAGAGACCATCGCTATGCACTTCGGCCTTCAATTTGACTTTCTATCAGGTTCCTTAAGTCCATTGCCAGAGCAGATGTAGCCAAACAGAATGGATCATTCGCACTTATGTAATGCAACTCAATTTGCACAAGCGCCTACAAAATTTGAGAATGGTAGCTGCTCTATCAAACTATCTTAAAACTCCAGGAACTTTAGACAGCGCGTTTGCTGTTGCCAACAGTGTCAAAGACGGTCCTCTAGGTGAACAAGCCCTTCGCCATCTTCTCTCTGACAGACACTTTAAAGCCCTTGTCGATGAAGGATGGAGACCGGGGAGAATAGACCTGCAAAATCTACAAACCCTGCCTGAGGGCAGCCTCGGACGTTGCTATGCCGATCAGCTGATCAGCCAAGGCATCACCCCCGACACCTTGATCGATCCAACACCGGTCACCAACGACGGAGAGTTCGTGGTTCACAGGTTCAGGGAAACCCATGACATCGTTCACGTACTCACCGGTTTTGGCCTTGACGGCGATAGCGAAATAGGCCTTCAGGGCTTCAATCTCGCTCAGAACCGCTCCCCAGTGGCGGTAATGCTGATTTTTGGGGCGATGCTTAGCAGCCTTCAAAACGATGAACCACTCGAGCCACTATTGCGCGCCCTAGCCCACGGATTCCAGATGGGCCTGGATGCCGAACTGGTCATCGGCCGCAAGCTGGAGGAAGGATGGGAACGTCCGCTCAAAGACTGGCGAGCAGAGCTGAAACTACCCGTAGACAACCACGGATGAACCGGGAGAAACAACTGTATTCAGCGTATTAAAGGTGGCCTGTATTGCGAATGAGTCAATGATGAAGATCACGCTCAACGGTTAATGAGTGCGAGAAATTACCACTTATCAACAATCAGATCGACCTCAAACTTCCGGACGGATTTTTCGATCCAGTTTAAACCAACTTGCTTCCAAACCTTTGATAAAAACATAGACAGAAGGGACCACACCGAGAGAAAGAATGGTTCCCACGAGAAGACCGCCAAATACAACCGTACCGATCGATTGCTGAGCATTAGCTCCAGCATTCCTTGCAACCACAAGGGGCAAGAAACCTGCTAAAGAAGCAATAGATGTCATCAGAATCGGACGCAATCTAGATTTTGCAGCTTCGAGAGCAGCTTCGGCTGCCTCCAAGCCATTGGCCATACCTTGATCAGCAAATTCAACAACCAGGATGGCATTTTTGGCAGCAAGGCCAATCAGCATCAACAATCCAACTTGAGAAAATATATTGACATCCATAGACCTCATTTTAACAAAAAGCAGACTTCCCAAAATAGCAAGAGGAACAGTCAACAAAATCGTAGCAGATGTAATATAGCTTTCATATGTTGCCGAAAGAATCAAAAACACCGCCAAGCCAGCCAAGGCGAATAATATCAAAAGCTGACTACCGGATTGAACCTGAGTGCGCGCGAGACCATCAAACTCGAAGCCAAGATCCTTGAAATTATTCTCAGCAAAAATTGCTTCAAGGCGATCAATCACTTGCCCCTGCGAGAATCCAGGAGCAGCCTGAATCGAAAATTTGACAGCGCGATTAAATCTAAAATGATCGATAGATGGAGGAGAGCTGGTTAATTCGACATCAGCAAATTGTCTTATTTTAACCATGTCACCCGTCTTCTCAGATTGAACAGAGTAATTCAAAAGGTCATCAATTTCATTCCTTCCCCTTGAATCACTAATCATCTGAACATCTCTGATGCCGCCAGGAATCGATGTCTGATTCACTCTGAACCCCCCAGCTAGCTCTGAGAGTGTATTCATTGCCTTATCAAAATCAACATCTAGAGAAGAAAGCTTAGAACGATTAATTGTGATTTCATAAGCGGGAGAATCAGGAGCAAAGCTTGTATTAATACTCGCAATTGAAGGGTCTTTTTGAGCCGACTCTCTGAAGCGTTGTGCAGATTCATTCAACTCCTCAAACGTGTATATTCCATTACTCTTATCTACAAGTAACATAATAATCGAAGAGTTTGGTGCAACATTAATCATTGGCTGCTGAAAAAATGTAGGGGGGAAGGTAGTTGGCAGAGTGAATAATTTTGCGCCGAGAGATAGCTGCTGCGCATTTGCACCTTGTGATTTATTAGGACGATCCTTAAGAGGCTTAAGAGAGGCATAAACAAACATGCTTTCCGGGCTTCCACCAGAACCTGCAATGACAATTGCATCTTTAATGGCAGAGTCTTTCGATTGCTGCTCTTTTTTCAGAATAGAAGATGCTTGCGCAGCAACCTTGGCCGTTGCTGGGAGGGATGCACCTGAGGCTAACTGCATTGTACCAATCAAAGTATTCATATCTTCTTGAGGAATCAAACCTGAAGGCGTTGATTTAAACAAGTAGAGAGTAAGCATGAAAGCTGGAACCAAACAGGCAGTCACAACACGATGCTTATGAATCAAATACTCCACAAGACCCGCAAATTTTCTTTCAAGAGCGGCGTATACAGATTCAAAAACCTGGAACACTTTGTTTAGGTAGAAACCTGCAACGCCAAAAAAAGCGATCGCAATTGGGACAATAAAATCACCAAAGTTTGCACGAGTGAACATGCCGAATAGAGCTCCTACAATCAAACCACCGATCCCAGTGATCCATTTAGATGCAGTTTTTTGATCTCCAGGCAGGAGTATCAAACCTGCCATCATAGGCGAAAATGTTAACGCATTAAATGTAGATATAGCTATCGCAAAAATAATTGTAATGGCAAACTGCTGATAAATCTTTCCTACAGACGAAGCTATCAAACAGACTGGGACAAACAAAGTGATCAAGACCAGAGAGGTAGAGACAACAGCACCTGAAAGCTCATTCATTGTGGAGAATGCAGCTTGTTTTGGTGGCATGCCTGCTTCCATATTTTTGGAGACAGACTCAACCACCAAAATTGCATCATCAACCACTAAACCGGTGGCAAGAACAAGTCCAGTAAGAGTAAGAAAATTTAGACTAAAGCCAAATAAACCTAAAAATAGAAAAGTACCGACGATTGCCACTGGAATAGCCAAGGCGGGGATCAATACTGTTCGCCACTTTTTTAAAAACAATGCAAGAGTAACTAATACCAAGATAATGGCCAATCCAAGGGCATCAGTTACATTTTCAATAGAATCTAAGATGAAAGATTTTTTATCTGTCATCTGCACAACACGAATACCAGGGGGAGCTGATTTTTCAAAGCTGTTGATAACTTTTTCTATTTCTCTCGCAACCTGAACAGCATTACTACCTGATTTTTGATTAATAGATATAAAGCTTGCAGGATAACCATCCAGCGTCCTGAGAGAAATGGTTGGATCTGAAATATATTCAACCCTGCCGATATCTTTCACTCGAATCAGCGCGCCGTTGGGTGCTGTTCTCACTGCAAGATTTTCAAATTGCTCTACCGTCTGAATATATCCACCGTCTTTAACCAGTACCGGATAAGCGTAGGAGGCATCATCAGTAATAAAAGGTGCTCCTACATAACCGGCTGAAGATGGGGAATTTTGTGAAAGTATTCGTTGAGCAACTTCCTCACTTGTCAAATCATAGGCTTTAAGCAAATCAGGATCTATAAACACCTGAAATCGGGAATCTGAAGGATAAAAAGTGACAGTACCTACACCATTAATGAGCTGAATCTGCTTTTTCAGATTATCCTCAATCAAGGTTGCAAGATATGCTGAATTATATTGACCTTGATCAGATGTGATCATATAACCACTGAGCACAGTATCAGTAGACTGGCTAACGCTCACACCCCTATCTTGTGTGACTTGTGGCAAGTTTCGGATCCCTTTTTGAATGCGATTTTGCGCATCCAACATTGCCGTATCTGCAGAGGTTTCTGGCGCCAAATACATCTGTATGGTGCTAGAACCTGCTGTTGAACTAGATATTAAGTAATCTACACCAGGAGTATCAGAGAGCAAATCCTCTAACTGGTCAGTGACTGATTTTTCGACAATGATGGCATTTCCACCAGGATAAGTAGCAGAAATTCGTATCTGAGATGGCGCAACATCAGGAACAAATTCAATTGGCAGCGTTTGAGAAATGACTAATCCAGCAATAAAAATTGCAATACTGCAAACACTCGTAAGAACGGGTCTTTTTATAAAGGGATCGGCAAATGACATCAGATTATTTTGCTGGAAGATTTGGGAGAATTTTGACTGGCATTCCACTACTCAATACTTTTGTCTGGCTAATTGCGACCTTGTCACCAGCCACTAATCCTTTTAGGATAGGAAATTGGTTATCCTGAAGTTCGCCTAAAGCAACAGATGATTCAACAGCAATTAAAGAATTGGGAGGCAATGCTTTCAGCGGTTTACTTTGTTGTTCATCTAGCTGATTCAAACCAAGATAGGTCTTAACAGGAATCAGCTTAAACACAAAGGGTTGCTGTGCTTTCATTGAGATTGCACCTGTGGGTATGGCCGGCAAATTGCGGACTCCTGTTTGGATTTCTGCTTGCAACAGCTCAAGAGGCTTGAGGCCAACCTGTACATTTGGGAATGAAGCTTGAACAGTCAAAGTATTTGCTGGACTTGCAGAATTACCTTCAGAATTAAAATCAAAAAATGGGGCGACATAATTAATTTCCCCCTCAGCAATAGGCTTATCTGTTCGATCTCTATAGATACGAACGGATTGACCCAAAGCAATTGCTTTTGATTGCACTGCCGGGACATTCATTTGAACACGAAGCTCGTCGTTATTGACAAGATAGAAAAGAACATCTCCCTCTTTAACATAGGTGCCAACATTAACGATAAAATCTGATCCAACTACGCCATCAAAAGGTGCTTTGATGTATCGATAGCTCAATTGAACTTGTTTGTCGATATAATCATTAGCTTGAGCTATTGCACCAATCTTTTTCTGTTCTGCATCTTCTCGGGAAGCTGCTCCCACAGCAGCCAAGGATTGATATCTAGAAGCTTCAATCTTTGCCTCCTGAGCTTTGGCTCTCGCAGTATCAAGAGCGGCAGATTCTTGCTGATGCTCTAAAACAAGCAATATCTGACCCTTTTGAACTTTTTGACCAGCATTGACTAAAACTTGGGTAATTATACCGCTTTGCGATGGCTTAAAAGGAACTGCATTGATATTTCCTATCACTCCTTCAGCATTCACCACCTGTCTAAAATTATTTTTAACGATTGTATTCGCATAAAGAGGCAAGGGTTGAGGTGCTTTTGATTGAGAGCTACAACCAACCAACAAAAGACCAAACGAAAGACAAAGTAGGCACAAAGGATATTTTTTGCTGCAAGCTTGAATTGACAATTGAAGCCGCAAAATCATCACAGTGCGATTGATCTGAAAACTATAGGCCGTTCACCTGATAGTTGCATTAAAGATTCCTGAGAATGCGCCCCCTGAAGAGTGTCTTAGGGAGTAAAGCGCTTAACAGATCTGTCTTGTCTAAAAAGATAAATATTTACTTGGCAAAGAAATGCTTTAAATGCTTGTGCATTGTCAAATCAAATTTTCAATAAAACAACACCGGCTTCATCCCAAAGTCTTCTTCAATTCAGCACGCGCCGTATTGAGTGCGGCATCCAAAGCCGCCCCGTCACGACCGCCGGCCTGAGCCAGGTTCGGACGGCCACCACCTCCACCACCACAAAGCTTGGCGATCGCACCGATGAATTTGCCAGCTTGCTGGCCAGTAGCAATCACAGCCTTGCCGAACGCTGCCACCAAAATCACCTTCCCTTGGTCACTCGGATCAGGCAAACCTCCCAACACAACACCACTGGCATCGCCCAACTGATCCAGCAATCCCAAAGCGGCACCTTGCAAGCCATCACCATCCACACCATCAAGACGGGCCACCAACAGCTGGTACTCACCAACCACTTCGGCTTGGGTCGCCAAGGCTTCGGACTTCGCAACAGCTAATTCAGCCCGCGCTGCAGTCAACGCTTTTTGGCTGCTCTTCAGTTCCTCCTGCAACGCCACAACGCGCTCAACGATCTCGCCGGGCTGTGCCTTGAAGCGATCACCAAGCTGCTTCACCACAAGCTCACGCTCATTGAGATACGCCAGCACAGAAGCACCGGCCACCGCTTCAATCCTGCGGATCCCAGCAGCAACGCCGCTCTCGGTCACGATCTTGAACAGACCAATCTCGGCCGTGTTGCTCACATGCGTACCACCACAAAGCTCCATCGACACACCGGGAACATCAACCACGCGGACCACATCCGAATACTTCTCGCCAAACATCGCCACGGCGCCAGCAGCCTTGGCTTGATCAATCGCCATCTCGTTGACATCCAGACTTTGCGCATCGCTGATCCAGCCATTAATCATGGCTTCGATCTGCTCAAGCTCCGCCGGCTTTACCGCCCGCGGACAGTGGAAGTCGAAGCGCAGCCGCTCGAAGTTGACCAGGGAGCCAGCCTGGCCGATCCCCTCATCCACCACCTGTTTGAGTGCCGCCTGGAGCAAGTGGGTGGCCGTGTGATTCGCCTGAGCGCGACGGCGGCAGGCGCGATCGACTTGACCATGCACTACATCACCAACTACGAGGCAGCCACGTTGAACCCTGCCGCTATGGACGAACACCCCGCGGTTGCGGCTGACGCCCTCAATGACGACGATCAAACCGTTGCCATCAGGACCATCACCCACCAGAAGACCGCGATCACCCACCTGTCCACCGCCCTCGCCATAGAAAGGTGTGCTGTCCAGAAGCACCTGCACCGCATCGCCATCGGAGGCTGACGCAGCCGCTTCACCGTTGACCAATAAAGCCTGCACCGTGCTGCTGCTCGACACTGAGAGTTCATACCCCTCAAACGCCGTGGCCTTGAGATCGGCCGCCACTTGATCAATCGCATCCTGCAGCGTGAGATCGATACTCACCGCCGCGGCCTTGGCCCGCTGACGCTGTTGCTCCATCGCCTGCTCGAATCCGGCCAGATCAACATCAAGGCCCTGCTCTTCGGCAATTTCCTGGGTGAGCTCCAGGGGGAATCCATAGGTGTCATAGAGCTCAAATGCTTGGGCACCACTGATCTGCTTGGGATTGCTCTCCAGCACATCTGCCAGCAGCTTCTCCCCGCGCTCCAAGGTTTCCAAAAAGCGCGACTCCTCCCTCTGAAGCTCGGCCAAGATCACCTCCTGCCGCTCAAGCACCGACGGATGGGCGTCCTTTAGGAGCGCGATCGAAGCCTGTCCCATCCTGACAAGGAGAGGCTTATGGATACCCAACAAACGGCCGTGCCGCACCACCCGGCGCAAGAGACGGCGCAGGATGTATCCCCGCCCCAAATTGCTTGCCATAACGCCATCACAGATCAGCTGCGTCACAGCACGGCTGTGGTCTCCAATCACTTTCAGAGACGTTTGTTTTGCATCGTCAAGCTGGTGATAGTCGACCCCAGCAAGATCAGCCGCTGCTTGAATTAGCGGAAAGATCAGGTCTGTTTCATAGTTGTTGGGAACCTTCTGCAGGATCTGAGCCATCCGCTCCAATCCCAGGCCGGTGTCGATGTTCCGATTAGCAAGCGGCGTGAGGGTGCCTTCAGCATCGCGGTTGTATTGCATGAACACCAAGTTGTAAAACTCGATGAAGCGGTCGTCGTCCTCGAGATCGATCCCTTCATCACCGAGTTCGGGCTTGAAGTCGTAGTAAATCTCCGAGCATGGGCCACAGGGTCCTGTCGGGCCAGACGCCCAAAAGTTATCCACTTCGTCCATGCGGATGATTCGCTTGGGGTTCACCCCCACCACATCGCGCCAAATCTGTTCGGCCTCATCGTCTTCTCGGAAGACGCTGACCACCAGATGCTTGGGGTCGATACCAAAGACATCCGTACTCAGCTCCCAGGCCCACTCAATCGCCTGCTGCTTGAAGTAATCGCCGAAGGAAAAGTTGCCGAGCATCTCGAAAAACGTGTGATGCCTCGCCGTACGGCCCACGTTCTCGATGTCGTTGGTGCGAATACACTTTTGACTACTGGTGGCCCGCGGCGCTGGCCGCTTCTGCTGCCCGAGGAAGACCGGCTTAAACGGCAACATCCCCGCAATGGTGAGCAACACCGTGGGATCCTCCGGAATCAGGGAGGCGCTTGCCATTACCTTGTGTCCCCGTTCCTCGTAGAAGCGCAGGAATGCCGCCCGAATCTGAGCACCAGTGCGGGGGGTGGCAGCAGCGGATCGCGACAAACGTGCAACAGCCATGGCGGATTCCGCGTCAACAACAGATCGAACGGCCATGATCGCCCCTGAGCCGCCGCGCACCGTCGTCGCACCGTCTCCTTCCACCGACAGCCGCGATCGACTGCGCCGCTTCTCCATTGGCTGGGCCTGCCTTGCTGGCGTAACAGCTGGCCTTTGCAGCCTTCCATTTGGAATTGAAATGGCGGTCCGATTCGGTGCCTGCGGATTGTTTTATGGCCTTCTGGCCCTCCATCTGGAGCGCGTTGACTCCAACGACTCCCACCTACGAGCAGGTCTCGTTGGGGCGGTCTGTGGGTTACGAAGCCTCGGGATGTCGTTACCTTCCCCCTTGGCAGGGGCCGATGCCCTGGCAGTATTGGTATTGGATCTCCTCATTGGGTGGTTGCCGTTGATCGGCAGTGCACTCGTGCTTTACGGAACCCAACGCATGTTTTCTGCGTCGCGGCCATGAGCCTGCTGCACGCCACCTGGCTTCCGGCCATTCGTACTCCTACCAGCTCTGGACGAGCTGCCCTATTGGTGTGGGCTGACACCTGGCGCGTTGCCGAACCTGCAGGCCCAGGGACAACCCCTGCGCTTCACCCCTTCACCCTCAGCCCAGATGATCTCAGGGCCTTGCTGACGGAACGGGATCTCTTGCCCGACGGCATCATTGATGCCACGGCATGCCTCACCCTGCCAAGCCGCAGCGTGAAGCCCCGGAAGAAACGCGGCACAGAGACCAGCAGCACTGAAGAACCGGGCTGGACAGGCCTTCCCTTGCAAGCTGGAGAGCCGATCCCCAAACAAACAGAGTGGTGGCCTTGGCAGGTACAGGGCCTCGCCATTGAACCCATGGCAGCTACCGCCTGGCTCTCCAAACTCCCTCTTTCAGGACGACATCCTGAGTTGGCTGATGAGTTGCGCTGGTGGAGTCACATGCAGCGTTGGTCCCTCAGCCTCGTAGCCCGAAGTCGCTGGCTCCCGCAAGTGGAGCTGAGCAAGGGCGAGGGCTATCCCCATCGCGCCCGCTGGGTGCCTCTCCTGAATCGGGAAGAAGACCGGCGCCGTCTTGAGGACCTGGCCTCAGGGCTTCCTCTCGTTGCCACCTGTGCCCTGCCTTGGCGAGAACCCACCGGAAAAAGGAGCAACCGGATCACCAGGCTCAGACCAGAAGCCATGCGCGCCGCGAATCCAGTGGCTTGCTGCCGGCCTCGCAGCGGACGACTACGGGTCGCCACGCTGTTAGCCGACCTGATGGACGCGCAACTGCGCAAAGGCTTCACCCCTGACAATGACGGTTTGGACCCCCTGCTGCGCGCCTGGGAGGAGGCCTTGAGCTCGGATTCAGGTGAGCTCAAGCTCAGCGATGAAGAAAGCGAACGCTTAGCCATCGCTAGTCATCACTGGCGTGAAGGGGTTGCTGGAAATGTGGCAGCTGCCCGCGCCTGCTTGGAGCTAGCAACACCAGCAGACGATGAGGACCTTTGGCCGCTTCGCTTCTTTCTGCAAGCGGAGGCAGATCCAACCCTCAAGCTGCCCGCGGGAGCGGCCTGGGCTGCAGGCCCCAGCGGCCTCCAACTTGGGGAAATCAAGGTGGACCAACCCAGCGAGGTCTTGCTCGAGGGCATGGGCCGAGCTCTAACCGTGTTCCAGCCGATCGAACGCGGACTAGACAGCGCCACACCCGAGAGCATGCAGCTCACTCCGGCTGAAGCGTTTGTTTTGGTGCGCACAGCAGCCCGACAACTGCGGGATGTGGGCGTAGGCGTTGACCTACCACCAAGCCTTTCTGGAGGGCTGGCCAGCCGGCTTGGCCTCGCCATCAAGGCCGAGCTCTCCGAGCGCTCGCGAGGCTTCACGCTCGGTGAAAACCTCGACTGGAGCTGGGAACTGATGATCGGCGGGGTGACGCTGACCTTGCGAGAGCTTGAGCGATTGGCTGGAAAGCGCAGCCCTCTGGTGCGTCACAAAGGCGCTTGGATCGAACTACGCCCCAATGACCTAAAAAATGCCGAGCGCTTTTGCGCCGCCAATCCAGACCTGAGCCTCGACGACGCGCTTCGACTCACCGCCACCGAAGGCGACACGATGATGCGCCTGCCCGTGCATCAATTTGATGCCGGTCCGCGGCTGCAAGCCGTGCTGGAGCAATACCACCAGCAAAAAGCGCCAGACCCCCTCCCCGCCCCCGAAGGATTTTCAGGTCAACTCAGGCCTTATCAAGAGCGAGGACTCGGCTGGCTTGCCTTCCTGCATCGCTTCGACCAAGGCGCCTGCTTGGCCGATGACATGGGCCTCGGCAAAACCATCCAGCTGCTGGCCTTTCTGCAACACCTCAAGGCAGAAAACGAACTCAAGCGAACAGTGCTTTTAATTGCACCCACATCCGTGCTCACCAACTGGAAGCGGGAGGCAACAGCATTCACACCTGAGCTCAATGTGCATGAGCACTACGGTCCAAAACGCCCCAGCACCCCAGCAGCACTGAAGAAAGCGCTGAAGGATGTGGATCTCTTGCTCACCAGCTATGGCCTGTTGCAACGCGACAGTGAACTGCTTGAAAGTCACGATTGGCAAGGCCTGGTGATCGATGAAGCGCAGGCGATTAAAAACCCCTCCGCGAAACAAAGCCAGGCCGCCCGTGACCTGGCCCGCCCGAAAAAGAACAGCCGTTTTCGCATCGCACTCACTGGCACACCGGTAGAAAACCGCGTAAGCGAGCTCTGGGCCCTGATGGACTTCCTCAACCCACGAGTGCTGGGAGAGGAAGAATTTTTCCGACATCGCTATCGCATGCCAATTGAGCGTTACGGAGACCTGTCATCCCTTCGCGACCTCAAAGCCCGGGTGGGACCGTTCATCCTCAGACGACTGAAAACAGACAAATCAATCATCTCGGACCTACCCGAGAAGGTGGAATTGAGCGAATGGGTGGGGCTGAGCAAAGAACAGAAGTCGCTGTATGCCAAAACCGTTGAAGACACCTTGGATGCCATTGCCCGCGCGCCGCATGGCAAACGTCATGGTCAGGTGTTGGGTCTGCTCACCAAGCTCAAGCAGATCTGCAACCACCCTGCCCTTGCCCTCAAGGAGCAGGGCGCAAGCGAGGATTTCCTCAAGCGGTCCGTGAAGCTGCAACGTCTCGAAGAAATTCTGGACGAGGTGGTTGAAGCTGGAGATCGAGCTTTGCTGTTCACCCAGTTCGCGGAATGGGGCAAGTTGCTCCAGGATTATTTGCAACGTCGCTGGCGCAGTGAAGTTCCCTTCCTCAGCGGCAGCACCAGCAAAAGTGAACGGCAAGCCATGGTTGATCGCTTCCAGGAGGATCCGCGCGGACCTCAGCTTTTCCTGTTGTCACTGAAGGCTGGCGGAGTCGGCCTCAACCTCACGCGCGCCAGTCATGTCTTTCACATCGACCGTTGGTGGAATCCCGCCGTTGAGAATCAAGCCACGGACCGTGCTTATCGCATCGGCCAAACGAACCGGGTGATGGTGCATAAGTTCATCACCAGCGGCACCGTTGAGGAGAAAATTGACCGCATGATCCGCGAGAAGTCCAGACTGGCGGAAGACATCATTGGCTCCGGCGAAGACTGGCTCGGAGGCCTTGAGATGGGACAACTCAAAGAACTTGTGAGCCTGGAGGACAACCAATCATGAGCATCACCCCACCAGGCGGAATCAATACCTCGATTAGTGACGACGGTCTGTCCCAGCAACCCTGGTGGGTTGAGCAGTGGATGGAGCTCATCAATTCCTACCGCTTTAAAAAGCGCCTGGAACGGGCCTGGGCCTACGCGCGCGAAGGTCATGTGACCTCCATTCGCTTTGAAGGCAGGCGGGTGCATGCCCGCGTCCAAGGCACAGACGAAGATCCCTACAAGGTGAAACTCTGGCTCGACGTTCTTAAAGATGAGGACTGGCGCTACGTGCTCGAGGCGCTCACGATGAAGGCCCGCTGGTCCGCTCAACTATTAGCCGGGATCATGCCAGCCGACATCGAACGGGCCTTCGCTGCCAGTGGTCGGCGTTTGTTTCCCTTCAAGCTTCAAGAGGTGAGGAGCGAATGCAGCTGTCCAGACAAAGCAAACCCTTGTAAACACATCAGCGCCGTTTACTTCTTGATGGGAGAACGGTTCAGCGAAGATCCATTTGTACTGTTCCAGCTGCGTGGTCGCACGCGAGCCAAGTTGCTGGAAGACCTTGCGGCGTATCGACTGCAAGCTCTACAGGCCATTGCTGAAAAGGCAAACCAAAATGGCAACGCAGAAGCACTTGCGATCGACGTCACCAGCAGCGAACTCAATCCCCCCCATCCCGCGGTTCTCGATCCAACGCTCTGGTGGCGTTATGACGTTGGCCTCGACGGAGACCTAGTAGTGATCACCCCGGCGATGGAAGGTGACACGGGACTGGACGCTGCCGGTGAACTGCCTCTGGCTGAAGAGCCCCGCTTCCCGGAGGCCAAGCCCCGGTTCTTGCAGCACCTACGCGAACAGGGACAATCCTTGGCGCAACAGGCCATGTTGGAGGCGATGGCAGCGGGAAACTAAGCCATGACAGGCATGATTGCAAGCACCACCGCGCCTTGGTTGAGCCCCGACACCCAGGCGTTAATCAACCGCTTGCTGATCTCCTATCAACGGGCCTTTGCTCAACCCCTACTGGCGTGTGAACAGGGCATCCACTTCCATCGCACAGCAGCGCAAGAAGTTTTCGCGAGCTCTATCGCAGTTTTGGCTCATGACCACAGTGCTGACCCGTTGCTGACCTATGCCAACGGCACTGCCCTGCGGATCTGGGGGCGCAGTTGGCAGACCATGGTGGGCATGCCCTCCAGGCTGACTGCTGAAGAAAGTGCGCGCCGCGAGCGTGCAAGCGCCCTTCAGCAAGCCCATCAACGGGCTGGCTTCAGGGGCTATTGCGGGATTCGAGTGAATCAAGAGGGCCGGCGTTTCATGATTCACAACGCTCGAATCTGGCCCCTATTGGATCAGAACAATGACCTCTGCGGTCAGGCCGCTGCTTTTTCCAGCTGGTGGTGGCTTTAAGCAATGAGGTGAACAGAGTGACTGCTTGTTCAGCCACCCCAACCGAAAGCCGACCAACCGATAAATAGCAAGCTGAAGCCTGTCAAAAAGGCCAGGCCAAACCAAGTGAGCACTCGCATGGCAGGACCATCGCGATGCTCCACCGCCACCAAATCACTGTTCATCGTGTCCATTGCCATCCAGGCAAATAACGGAGCTGTCAGAAAGCTTCCTGTCATCGCACCGAAGACAAAATCTTTCACTCCAATCCCTCCACTGAACGCAACCAGCAAGGCCACCAAAGCGGCCAATAGGTGCAGCACTAACCACACAGACAACCGACGCTGCTGAGGAGCTGAGGCCAAATCCCCTCGATCAGACCCCTGCAGCAATCCTTGGATCGCTGAAATACTGCGTGGATAGGCATCTAAACAAGTGAGCGTGGTACTGAACATCGCCGCAAATGCAGCCGGAACAATCACCCATGCAGCCCAGCCACCCATCGCTTCGGTGTAGAGGCGAATGAGGTTCTGAGCAAAAGACACCCCACTGCCCGCAAACATTCCCTCACCGGTGCCATACATCGTGTAGGCGCCCAGAATCACAAAGAAGACAGCCGTCACAACAGTGACCGCATAACCAAGGTTGAAATCAAATTCGGCTTCCTTCAAAGACGCCGAATGCTTGCTGTCTTGAGCGCGCGAGAACATCCACAACGACGGCCACACACACATCTCCACCGGACCCGGCATCCAGCCCATAAGCGGGATCAGGAATGCCAAGTTTGCGGCTGTCCAGGGGGAAGGAGTCGTGCCCACCCAGGTGGCTGCCACATCCCCAACTGAACCGCGCAACAACAGTGTCAACGCAGCCACTCCGGAAAGGATGGTCAGCAGAACAACCAGCACTTTCGAAAGACGATCCAGCGCCCGGTAGTGCCCCAGCAGAAGGATCAAACCACTCACAGCCAGCACGGCGATGGCCAAGCCGAAGGTATTGAAATTCGCCAACAGCGGCACATTGGTCAGCAAGAGTCCAGCCACAAAGCTGACCGCCGCAATCGTGAGCGTTCCCGTCACCAAACTGACGAGGAGATAAAGAGGGAGGTAGAGGCGATTACGGCGCTGAAACCCCTCCAATAAGGTCAATCCAGTCACTGCGGTGAAGCGTGTACCCACCCGCAGGAATGGATACTTCACCAAATTGGTGAGCAAGATCAGACCCAATAACGCAAAACCAAACCTGGCCCCAGCCGTTGTGGACGACATCAAGTGAGACCCGCCAATACAGGCCCCCGCCATCAAAATCCCCGGTCCTAAGCTCTGCCTGAGACCAGATGCCGAACGTGAGGCAGAGGTAGCCATAGAAAGCCGAATGGTTGGCAGCCATCCTCCTGCCAAGCCTCGCGCCATGGACCATCCGTTCATCGGACGAGATCAAGATCATGCGCAGCTTGAACCCACACCCGCAGCGATCGGGCATGAATGAACATGAAAAAAGCCGAGCTTGCCTAACGAACAAGGCCTCAATTTTCTTCCTTTGCGATTTCCTTTTCGATGAGCTCTAAGGAGCTTGCAAGCGAGAGCCTTCGATTTCAATAAGAAGCGACTTAATCCAAATCAATCACAGTTCGGTTCTCACGACTTCTTAGTAGCAGCAACCGAACCTAGTGGTTTAGGCCGTACAAAAAAGGGCGGTTCTTACACTCCCAGTTCAGATCAACTCAGCGCAGATTGGCATTGCAGGAAACACTAACTTCCTGAATTTCATAGCCAATTTGAGATTTACCCATGATCACCCTTCGTACATCACCTTTCGATTTGCTGGATCGCCTCGAACAGCAAGTTTCACAAGCCGAACGCGTTCCTGCTGCTGAAGTGATAGAGACCAACGCCAGCTACACCGTGCGCCTGGAACTACCAGGCGTCGACCACGACTCCATTGATGTCAAAGCCACAGATCGTTCGCTTGTGATCAGCGCTGAACGACAACCCACCATCCCCATTGAAGACAACACAACCCCAACCGAAGCAGACGCAGAAGCAAGCGCACAGCGGCTGCTCAGTGAGTTCCGAACGGGAACGTGGAGTCGCAGTTTTCGCTTCGCCAAGCCGCTCGATCGCGACCAATTGGAAGCCTCCTATCGCGACGGCATTCTTGAGATCAGGGCTGCAAAAAGCGACAACCGCACCACAGTGTCGGTGAAGGTGGAAAGCTGAAACACGCTGGTGAGCACCAGTGCCAGACAACGCATGAAACGGAAAAGAAGTATTGGGCTCCTCGCCATGGCGGGGGGCCTTTTTTATGGGCGCGACCACAACGCGGATGCACAGAGGATCGACGAGAAAGACCTGCTCGATAAAATCCGAAGCTGTTCCGTCGATTAATCGACGGGCTTCCGGAGGACGCAAGCCATGCAACGACGGCAGCTGCTGGGCCCAGATGCTCTGATCTGGTTTGGCGTGATGATCGGGGCCAATCTGCAAACGTCATTTCTCACACCACCCTTCGGATTCGCTCTCTTCTATCTCCGCGGCGGCGCACCCAAGGACGTGAGAACCCGAGATATCTATCGGGGGGCCTTGCCTTTTGTTGGCTTGCAGGTGGCCGTTTTGGCTTTGATCATCGCCGTTCCAGGACTAGTGGACTGGTTACCTCGCCTTACAGCTGCGATGACACCTGGACCATTGGCCTGACGTTCTCCGTAGAGTTCAGGTCAGCGAGAAACTGCTATGGCCACCTCCAGCTTGAAGCCATCAGTAACTTCATCAAGCACCAGTCCGAGGCTCTCCCTTCAATCGGAAGTGATTGCGGCTGACAGCAGCACGATTCGTTCCCTCGACTGGGAGCGGAGTCGTTTTGATATTGAATTTGGACTGCGCAACGGCACGACCTACAACGCCTTTCTGGTGCGAGGTGAACGCACCGCCCTGATTGATACGAGTCACGCCAAATTTCGAGACACCTGGTTGCCGCTCTTGAAAGAGCAAGTCGATCCCAAGCAGATCGATTACCTGATCGTTAGCCATACAGAACCGGACCACTCAGGACTGATTGGCGACCTGATTGACCTCAACCCTCAGATCGAAATTGTTGGATCCAAGGTGGCGATTCAATTCCTGAACGACCAGGTGCATCGTCCGTTCCGCTCTCGAGCCGTGAAAAGTGGAGAGGAGCTCGATCTCGGCATCAATCCTGAGAGCGGCGTGCAGCATCGCTTTGAATTTTTGAGCGCGCCCAACCTGCACTGGCCAGACACGATTTTTTCGTTTGATCACGGCAGCGGAATTCTCTACACCTGCGATGCCTTTGGGCTCCATTACTGCTCAGAAGACATCTTTGATAGCGATCCTGGCGCGATTGCCCCGGATTTCCGCTTCTACTACGACTGCTTAATGGGGCCCAATGCGCGCAGCGTGATTCAAGCCCTCAAGCGTATGGATGGTCTGCCAGAGATCAACACCATCGCGGTGGGCCATGGCCCTTTGCTTCGCCATCACCTCAGCCACTGGATCAACGATTACCGCGAATGGAGCGGGCAACGAAATAAAGGCGAAAGTTACGCAGCCGTTTGTTATTTGAGTCAATACGGCTTCTGTGATCGCCTCAGTCAGGCGATCGCGCACGGCATCGGCAAAACCGACGCTCAGGTTCAACTTGTTGATCTTCGTGCCACCGATGCCCAAGAGCTCACAGCCCTGATCAGCGAAGCCAAGGCCGTGGTGGTTCCCACCTGGCCAGCGAATGCTGAGGCTGAGCTGCAAAGCAGCATCGGAACATTGTTGGCTGCCTTAAATGGCAAACAGCTCGTGGGGGTCTACGACGCCTTTGGTGGAGATGACGAGCCAATCGATTCCGTAGCCGGACAACTACGCAGCCAGGGACAGAAGGAGGCCTTCTCTCCCCTCCGCATTCGCCAGCTTCCTCAAGGTGGCGATTACCAGCGCTGCGAAGAATCAGGCACCGACCTTGGCCAACTCTTAACGCGCGACAAAACAATCGCAGCCATGAAAAGCTTGGACGGCGATCTCGACAAAGCGCTAGGCCGTCTCAGCGGCGGGCTTTATGTGGTCACGGCCAGCCAGGGCGACGGTGAAAGCCTGCGCCGTAGCGCGATGGTGGCGAGCTGGGTCAGTCAGGCCAGCTTCACTCCACCAGGCATCACGGTGGCCGTAGCCAAAGACAGAGCAATCGAGACTTTGATGCAGGTTGGCGACCAATTTGTGCTGAATATCCTCGGAGAGAACAACCATCAACAACTTCTCAGACATTTTCTAAAACGCTTCCCACCCGGCGCCGATCGTTTCGCTGGCATCAATGTGCTGGAGGAGGAGGCCGAAGGCGGCCCCGTCCTCGGTGATGCATTGGCATACCTGGGTTGCCGCGTGGAACAACGCATGGAGGGCCCCGATCACTGGGTGATCTATGCCGTGGTTGAGCAGGGCAACGTTGCCGATGCCAACGCCATGACCGCAGTACATCACCGCAAAGTGGGGAACCACTATTAATGGCGACATCCAGCCTCGAGGCCCCTGTAGCAGCGACGCGGCAAGTGATCACCCTGCCCATCGATGACGGACTCACTTGCCTGCGGGGGCTGAGTCCTCAACGGCTCCGATTTGAATTGGAGTATGCGCTGGAACGGGGCAGCACCGCCAATAGTTTTCTGTTCGCTGCCGGCACTGATTGCGAGGGCGAGCATCAGACCGCACTCCTGGTGCATCCTCCCGGCAAGGCTTACGACAAGGCCTTCCTCGCGGCTCTTGCTGGCCAGCTGCCCGCCCAAACCAGCGCCTTAAGGGTTGTGGTTGGCCACGTGAACCCCAACAGGGTGGCGCTACTGCGTGATCTGGCAGGCCTTTACCCAGAGCTCGAACTGATTGCTTCAAATGCTGGAGCCAAGCTCCTGGGCGAACTCTGGTCACAACGCAAACCTGCAACACCGGGACAGGAGAGCGAACAGACAGCCATCCCCGAACTGCCACCCATCGAGGTGATCCGCCAAGAGCAGACAGTGCCTCTCAGTCATCAGCACCAGCTTCAACTCGTTCCCGCTCCCACCCCCAGATGGCCTGGGGGTTTGCTGGCGTTTGAAGAGTCCCTCGGACTTCTGATGAGCGGCAAGCTGTTTTCGGCGCACATCTGCACTCATGAATGGTCGGAGTCCGGACGCAGCGCAACAGAAGAAGAGCGGCGTCACTTTTACGACTGCCTTATGGCACCGATGGCGGGCCAAGTGGACTCCCTGGTGGAGCGCCTTGAAGAGCTGGACATCACCACGGTGGCGCCTGGCCACGGTCCAGCCATCGACACAAGCTGGCGCAGCTTGTTCAATGACTATCGGCGCTGGGGAGAGAGCCAACAGCAAGCCAGCTTGTCCGTTGCACTGCTGTTTGCCAGTGCTTACGGAAACACTGCTGCCATTGCTGATGCCTTAGCTCAGGGTGTTGGTCGCACTGGGATTCGCATCACCAGCCTCAACTGTGAATTCACACCTCCCGACGAGCTGATCAACACGATCAAACAAGCGGACGGCATTTTGATCGGCTCACCAACGCTCGGTGGCCATGCGCCAACCCCGATTGTTTCCGCATTAGGGACGCTGCTTGCCGAAGGAGACCGCAATAAACCCGTGGGCGTGTTTGGCAGCTTTGGCTGGAGCGGTGAAGCCATCGACCTGCTGGAGAACAAGCTTCGTGACGGCGGATTTCACTTTGCGTTCGAGCCCATCCGGGTGAAGTTCAGCCCCGACGCAGCGATGATTCAAACCCTCGAAGAAACCGGCACCCGGTTCGGTCGCGAGTTGCATCGAGAGCAACGCAAACAGCAACGCCGCAGCGGGGGCGGGCTCAGTGAAAGCCGCAGTGACCCTGCCGTGCTGGCCCTGGGTCGTGTCGTGGGATCTCTCTGCGTTCTCACCGCGCGAAAGGGTGAGCTCTCAGGCGCCATGATCGCGAGCTGGGTCACCCAAGCCAGTTTCACGCCACCGGGATTCACTGTGGCAGTCGCGAAGGATCGAGCCGTTGAGGCCCTTCTGCATATCGGCGATTGCTTTGCCTTAAACGTGCTCGCTGAAGGGCGCGAGAGCGGTCCTATGAAGCAATTCCTCCAACCGTTTGAGCCTGGAGCCGATCGCTTTGCTGGCCTGGAACTGAAAGCCAGTCCAAGTGAACAGCCCTTGCTGCCAGAGGCCTTGGCGTGGATGGAAGCAACGGTGAAACAACGGATGGAATGCGGGGATCACTGGCTGATTTACGCCGAGGTGTCCCATGGAGGCGTGCTCGATTCCGAAGGCGGTACGGCAGTGCATCAGCGGCGCAGCGGCGCGAACTACTAACGGACTGCGCCAATCAGACTCACCAATCCTGAGTGCTAACTCATAGCGAGTATGAGATAGCACTAGTATCAAATGATCGACCAATGAACCTATGGATCTTTCCAGGCCCTCCACCCAGGCCAACATCGAGGCGGCCTTTGGCGGCGAAAGCATGGCCAATCGCAAGTACCTGTTCTTTGCTGATATCGCCAAGAAACTCGGCCGAACCGATCTCGCCAAGCTCTTCCGCGACACCGCCGCCCAAGAAACAGAGCATGCGTTTGCTCACTTCCGCCTGCTCCATCCCGAGCTTGTGTTCAGCGACCCCAGTGCGCTCAGCGGCGATGACAAACAGGCCTTGCTGACGCGCTGCCTTGAGCTCGCCATCGAAGGCGAAACCTACGAATACAGCACGATGTATCCGGAGTTTGCTGAGCAAGCCCGCAACGATCGCGATCACGGAGCCGAAGCGGAGTTCAACGAACAAACCAGCGAATCCAAAGATCACGCAGGCATCTTTAAAACAGCTGCCAAGAACTTCGGGCTGCTCACGCCGATCGAACAGCACCATGCCGAGTCCTATGGCGTTGCCCTTGAAGCACTGCAAGGCAAGGGCCAAGCGGGACAGGCTGATGATCCCGTGGCCGGAAAATGGATCTGCAAGGTGTGCTCGATGATTTATGACCCTGCAGAGGGCGATCCCGACTCCGGAATTGAGCCAGGTACGCCTTTTGAAGCGATTCCAGATGATTGGTCTTGCCCCATTTGCGGTGTTCGCAAAGCCAGCTTCGTGCCCTATCGGGAAGCTGAACTGAAGTCCGCCTGACGCTCGCCCCAGGCGTTCAGATCATCCAGCACTGGTAATCACTAATCACTCAAGGCCGAGGTCTGTCAACGTGTATTCCACCCATGGCGAAACCTGCGGGATCAGCAACAATGGCCAGCTATGCGACGGCAGCCATGCCACGAAAGCAGAGACATCAGGCAAGATTCAGCCTGCATGGTGGAAATTCTGGGCATGAACAAAGCAAACACGAGCGATATTTTGGTCATCAGCGCCAGCAACGGCGAAAACCTCAAGCTGGCCCAGCGCTTCGTTGAGACCGCAGGGAGCCTGGGCCAATCAGCCAACCTGCTCGATCTCACGACCATCGACCTGCCCTTGTTCACCCCCAGAGCTCAAGTGCAGAGCACGCCGGAGGCGATTGCCCCCCTCGAGGCACAACTGATGGCCTCTCCCCGCTGGGTGATCTGCGCACCCGAATACAACGGCTCGATTCCGCCCTGCTTCACCAATGCCATTGCCTGGCTATCTGTGCAAGGCGACGACTTTCGTGCGCTCTTCAATGGTCGACCAATCGTCATCTCCACCTTCTCCGGAGGCGGGGGCATGGAACTCCTTCTGTCTCTTCGCATCCAGCTCACGCACCTCGGCGCTGAAGTTGTGGGTCGTCAATTACTCAGCAACCACTCCAAACCAGCGAAGGACGACAGCATCAAGGACCTGCTGCAACGCCTAGGACAAAAACAACCGGTTCAATGATTCCGCCCAAGATCACAAACCATCCAGCTCCGGTGTTCCGTGCAGCCCGAGAACGCTTTCACAGCGTTCGTGACTGGCTCGAGTCATGGCATAGCTTTTCCTTCGCGGGTCATCACGATCCCGACTGGATGGGATTCGGTCCCCTACTTGCAATTAATGACGACACGATTTCAGCAGGTCGGGGGTTTGGCATGCATTCCCATCGCGACATGGAAATCATCACGGTGATGATCGAGGGAGAACTCCAACACCAGGATTCGGCCGGCAACAGCGGCGTCATTCAGGCTGGAGATGTGCAGCGCATGAGCGCCGGAACCGGAATCATGCACAGCGAAATCAACAAAAGCGAACAAACCTGCCGGTTGCTGCAGATCTGGATCGCACCGAGCCACCAAGGACTCGAGCCTGCCTATGAGCAACGCAGGATTGCTATCACCGATCAAAACTGGATCCCAGTGCTGGATCCAAACAACAGCCAAGCCATGGCCATTGCGCGTCCGATTCAACTCTGGCGTTTACGGCTTGCCCAAGGCGAAAGCATTCAACTGCCAGAACTCGCCTATCCACAGGCGTGGCTTCAGATGATCAACGGCAAGATCTCAATCTCAGGCGAAACCGCAGCATCCCAATCAGATCTTTGCAGAGGCGATGGGCTTGGATTTCATCCAAGCCATGCAGGCATGCAAAACATTCATTCCTCAAGTGATCAAACTGACTTACTCCTATTTGGGCTGAGCTAAAACAGAGCCCCAATTGGTACAACAGGCCCAAGACATTTGTTGTATCAAATGCCATCAGAACGACTCTCGTCACAGCTTTGATGGGCCGAATGCCTGACCGAGTAATCAAAAACATTCAAACACTGACAATCAAATAGTAAGGTATAAAAAAAATAAGTAGCTAGCGCTTAAATTTGTTTTTCTGCCCTGAAATACATTTGCAATCACCCATTAACCCCAGCATCCATGGGATTTCTTGGCAAACCACAATTCGCAGTGCGCTACCGCGGATTCATTCTGATGCAACAACCGAATCAGAGCTGGTTGGTTCGGCCAGAACGGAGTCCAATGCAACTTCTTCCATTTAGAACAGCCGTCTGTTCGCTTGAAGACGCAAAATCACTTGTGGACTGGAAACTTAAAGTAAATCAAAACTTGATTGAAGTTGCCTAATTAAAAACTTTTTAAGCCGCTTGTGGAGGAGGCGTAGGTGATCCTTGGGGTTGCAATGGCAGCACCAATGTTGCCCAATGCTCTGGACGCTCGGGCCGTACTCGTCTGGAATGACGCACTCCGAAAGGAACGCGCACAACGTTGGTGCCCTCAATAACAAGCGTATGGCCCCTACCTAAAGCTGCCTGCAGACACTCTGGGAGTTCAGGCAACTGAAGGGACTCGCTTGCTGCAGCTGGCGTCAACGCCCCTTGACCGTGAATGGTGGAAATGTCGCTGCTCATGTTGCCTCCTGAGACGGAGCAATTGCCGAAAAGTGTGCAAACAGGTCAGCATGCGTGATTGAAATCGAAACGTTTATTTCCGATTTCAGTGAACTTAACGCACTGCAAGGGGTTCGGCCATCTCTTCAACACTTGGGCAGGTGCAAATCAAATTTCGATCGCCAAAAGCATTGTCGATGCGTGCCACGGAAGGCCAAAACTTGTTGCTGGCTTGTTCAGGAAGAGGGAAAGCAGCCTGCTGCCGGCTGTAGGGACGGTCCCAGTTGTCCGCTGTTACCGCAGCCAAGGTGTGCGGTGCACGGCGCAGAGGATTGTTCTCCCGATCACTGGATCCGTCTTCGATCGCTGCAGCTTCAGCGCGGATCGCAATCATGGCGTCGCAGAACCGATCCAGCTCTTCCAAGCTCTCGCTTTCAGTGGGTTCCACCATCACCGTGCCCGCCACAGGCCAACTCACCGTTGGGGCGTGAAAGCCATAGTCCATCAAGCGTTTCGCCAGATCATCCACTTCCAATCCAGCTGTTCGTTTCAGGCCCCGCAGATCAAGAATGCATTCATGGGCCACCAGCCCACTCTCCCCTCGAAACAGCACTGGGTAGTGCGCATCCAAGCGATTCGCAAGGTAGTTAGCGGAGAGGAGGGCGATCGCCGTGGCCTGACGTAGGCCAAAAGGACCCATCAAACGCAAATACATCCAGCTGATTGGCAAGATGCCTGCACTTCCCCAAGGGGCAGCAGACACGGCCTGGATGGCCTGATCTCCACCACAGGCCATGAGGGGATGTCCGGGTAAAAAGGGCAGCAGATGAGACGCCACTCCAATCGGTCCAACCCCTGGCCCGCCACCACCGTGAGGAATGCAGAAGGTCTTATGCAAATTCAGATGGCAGACATCAGCCCCAAAGGAACCAGGCCTGCAAAGCCCCACCTGCGCATTCAAATTGGCCCCATCGAGATAGACCTGTCCTCCGTGCTCATGAACGAGCGCACAGATTTCGCGAACACGAACCTCAAACACTCCGTGCGTTGAGGGATAGGTGACCATCAAGGCCGCGAGGGATTCGCTGTGTTGCTCGGCTTTAGAGCGCAGATCCTCCACGTCCACATTGCCCTCGTCATCGCAGGCCACCGGCACCACGCGCATGCCCGCCATTACGGCGCTAGCTGGATTGGTGCCATGGGCACTGGTTGGGATCAAGCAAACATTTCTAGACGCCTCGCCACGGGAGCGATGCCAGGCACGAATTACGAGCAGGCCTGCGTATTCCCCCTGCGATCCGGCATTGGGCTGGAGCGACACACCTGCAAAACCGGTGAGTGCTGCCAACCACGTTGCAAGGTCCTCAACCATCTGCTGCGAACCCTGCTGCTGATCCAGCGGGGCAAAGGGATGCATCGCCGCAAACTCACGCCAACTCACAGGCACAAGCTCTGAAGCTGCATTGAGCTTCATCGTGCAACTCCCTAGGGGAATCATTCCGTGCACCAAGGAAAGATCCTTACTCACCAATCGCTGGATGTAGCGCATCAGCTCGGTTTCACTGTGGTGGCGGTGAAACACCGACTGTTGAAGCCAGGGCGCTTGGCGACAAGGAACGCCCCTCAACTGAGCATCAGTATTCAGCTCACCGAGATCCGTTGGGACAGGAGCCTCCACCGCTTGCGCCAAAACCGCGATGAGACGCTTGATCTCGTTCGAATCCGAGAGTTCATCCAGGCTGATTCCAAATCCCTGAGCCGTCTCGACTGAGGCTCCATCCGGCAAGACACGGAGATTGATGCCTTCTAGTGCTGCCAGGCGATGGACCTGCGGAGCCATCGATCCGTAGACATCAAAACTGTCAAAGCGAGGCGTGGCCTCTAGCGAATAGCCCAACTGACGCACCACCTCCTCGAGCTGAAGCCGAAGTGCTACAAGCTTGTGAGCCATCGCCTCCAGCCCTTCAGGGCCGTGATGGATGGCATAAAACGATGCCATCACAGCCAGCAGCACTTGGGCCGTACAAATATTGCTCGTAGCTTTGTCGCGGCGGATGTGCTGCTCGCGAGTCTGCAAGGCCAACCGAAACGCTGGCTGGCCATCAGCATCACGAGACTGTCCGACAATTCGGCCAGGCACCTGGCGGCGAAACGCATCGCGGGTGGCAAAGAAGGCGGCATGGGGGCCGCCACCGCCCATGGGCACACCAAAACGTTGGGTGCTGCCAACAGCGATGTCGGCACCCAGCTCACCAACCGGTGCAAGCAACACCTGGGCAAGGGGGTCGACCGCCACCGTGACAAGGGCTCCGCAGTTGTGAGCAGCAGAGATGCAGGCGGACGGATCCCAAAGCCGCCCACAACGACCTGGAAGTTGGAGCAAAACGCCAAAGACATCGTCACCCCAGCGGAACGCTTCGGGCTCCACCACCTCAAGCTCCACCCCAATGGGTAGGGCCCGGGTTTGCAAAACGGCCAATGTCTGGGGCAACACAGCTGCGTCCACCAAAAAGCGCTTGGCCTCAGGCCGGCGGCAGGTGGCCAAGCTCAGGCCCATCGCTTCTGCTGCGGCAGTGCCTTCATCAAGCAGTGAAGCATTGGCGATCGGTAAGCCGGTGAGCTCGCTGATCAGGGTCTGGAAATTGAACAGAGCTTCAAGCCGCCCCTGCGCGATCTCAGCTTGATAAGGCGTGTAGGCCGTGTACCACGAGGGGTTTTCCAGCACCTGACGCTGAATGACCGCTGGCGTCACGGTGTCGTAATAACCAAGACCAATCAGCGATCGCCTGACCTGATTGGCGTCAGCTAAGGAACGCAGCTCCGCTAGTGCACTGGCTTCCGAACATCCACGAGGAAGAGCTTCAACAGGAGGGAGTGAATCGAAAATATTGGAGGGAACAACCGCACGCAAAAAGGAATCGAGATCCTTAAATCCCAGCGCCTTCAACATCAGCTGTTGCGCCTGATCTCCGGGTCCGATGTGCCGGCTTACGAACGGAGAC